>JAFYUH010000142.1 GCA_017549605.1 Bacteroidales bacterium | reverse complement strand
CATCGTGAAAGAATGTACGAATTTTCTCACACGCCTTGTCCGTTTTCGTTGACGATAGCACGAAGGTCGGCTCTACAATAGGCGTTGTCTTTGTGATGAGCGCTACATTAACCGGAAGAATATAAATATCAGAGCTTCGATACATTTCTCCCTTGGAACTGCGTATTACCACCGACTGCTTCATGTTTCGTACAAAAGCATTTGATGCGGAATAGTCGAGATCATCATAGGCATCTGCGCAAAGTGCGTAGAAGCGTTTTAACCAATCGCTTTGACGGGTGTTTAACAACTGCTCTGCCTTTGCTCGTACCGGCGATTCGAATATTCGTGCAAACTCCTTGAATGTAAAGGCTTGTACATCCAAGCTTTGGATAAAATTATCCGCATTGGAGTTTCGTTGTGCAGCGTTCATTATCCATGTCTTCTCGATATCGAATAACGCCTGCATGTCTGTCTCTTTCAATACGTTGGATATAGCAGCGGGACCGGCTAAAGCATTTTTGGCAGATGTATATCCTCCATTTTTCGTAGGGAGATAATCGTTCTTTTGAAATGCTGAATAAACGTAGTCCAATACATACTGATAAAAGACACTCAAATTATCCTTGTTGTGAGGCAATACCTCAAAGAAAGAATGGTTCATTAACCCTTGCGCCTTTATCTCTGGAAGGCTGTCATTTATCAGCTGGGATATCGCACGAATCAATTTCACGTTATCTGCACAATTTCTAACGCTGTCTCGTGCAACAGTAGAAGCAAACGGTGCATTGATGTGGAATCTAAGGCCAGAATGTTCTTTCTCAGCCGGGAAATAAATGAATGTGCGACCTCCACCCTTTACAGGTGCAATGTAATCTTTTTTGTTTTTCTCATCGTATTCCAGCGAGAACGCAATGGAGGTAGACAATGTCTTGGGATTTCCTTGGTCATCGGTAATATCGACCATTCGATCAAAGCGCAACCAACGAGACTTGTACTCCTTCGATTCATTTGGCTTTTTGTATGTAACGGTCACATGATAATTTCCGTTGTCAACAAGTTCGACATAGCCGAGGTCGCCGGAAGGTAGCATGTATTCTATTTTCTTGATGTTTTGTAAAAACAGCACTGCAGACGAGTCTAAAGCCTTTAAGCCGTCTAAACATTCATCAAACGCATCCGTAGCTGTCTTTTTGGGGTTATTGAAAGGGAACGAGAACTTAGTCCATGCTACACCGTCATTATCAACAGTACTTACTTTCTCAACGCCACGAAACTCTGGCACAAAATAATCTTTGATTTTGAAGTGATAGTCTCCTGAGTGAATGATCGGTGTAGAGGTATAAGCAAATACCGCTTTGAACCCAACGCCAAATTTACCGATGCTGGTAGGGTCATCTTTTTTCTGACTGTTATGACCGATGTTGGTTATAGCATCAATATCCGCAATGTTGAAGGAGCGTTTTGTGCCGTTGTGTTCAAAATCAATGCTGTTTTTATCCAGAATAAATCGAACAACCGTAGCCTTCATATCTTCGGCGTTTTGCAATAGCTCATAAATGAAGTGTGCGGTATCCGGATAGAGATCAGTTAAGAGCGCATGTATGCCATCAGTAAAATTATTTTTTCTGTGGGCTTCAATGAGGTCTTGCCTGTTTTTTATTAGCTGTTCTAATGTGATGGACATTATATCACCTCGATTGTTCCGGATGCGAAGTGTTTGACGAGTATATCGGATTGCAAACGATCATTAAGTGCATCCTCTTTTTCTTTCCATGCAAGTTCAAGTTTTTGAATGCGAGCATGATACATGGTACGGATTCGTTCGTTTTTTGCTTGCTGTAAGCTATAGCGTGCCTTTTCAATTTGCTTTGTATAATATTTGCTGAGCGTTGAAAGTTTGCGGGCAATAATATCTTCATTTATCTGCAGCAATCTCTCTTTGGCTGCTTTCTGTTGATTGTAAATATGAGTGTCAAGAGGAGTTAAATCCGGCGCAGCTATCTCAGCAGATTCCTTCGCTGTAAGAAGGATGTTTTCAAACTCGGAAAGTGTAAGAGATACGGGTTGGTTACGCATGTAGTCGAACAACAGAACCTGGATATCTGTAGATTGGCGATATCCACATTCCTTCCACTCATAACATGCAAAGAGGTATTTACCCTGTTTGAGTGCGCACGGCTCGGAAACAACACATGAAGTATGGAGCCCCTCAGAAACCTCAGCATTCTGTTCTAATGCCAATATAATGAGCGGGTGGGTTGCGGTGAGCGTGAGCATTTGCTCAGGGTAATCCGTATCCGTACTATCAAAGTTCAACACAATATTTTGATTATCAGACAACAAATACTTTTCCAGATCAGCTAACTGCATACTGTTTCTATCGACTTTGCGTTGACGTCTCATATGTGTAATCTTTGAAAGGAGCGCTTGTTTTTCAGGCTTGAAAACACGAAGTCGCAGACGAGCATGAGAAATGTCTGTGCAAATGATATCCGGAAAGCTTTTTTGTAAATAGCCACGCACCAGATGCTTTTGCCACTGGATTTGAGCATTTCGTTCATTTGTTACAGAGGTTGCATTTGCTTCGATATCCATAAGGAACAGCTCACGGGAAGCATTTTCAAACTGTCTCTGTTCATCGGCCAAACGGATTACGTTATCGATCAGCTGCTGAGCACGAATTGTCTGTTGCTGTTCCGTAAGCGACATGTCAAAAGCCGTCATGCTCAATTCGGTAGCAACTTCGCCCAAAACACCTTCCAAATCTCCGATAGTTGAATTGAAGATGCCAAGTCTATCATAGCAACGATAGAAGATTTTCTCTTCAACAGTTCCATCAGTAATGAAGTTGTAAATCTGAACCTTGGGGCTTTTTTGACCAAAACGGTCAATACGGCCTATACGCTGTTCAATTTTCATCGGGTTCCATGGAATATCATAGTTAACCATGCGACTACAAAATTCATAGTCAAGGCCTTCGCAGCCGACTTCGGAACAAAGCAGTACATCAATCGCATTGGGATCTTCTTTAGGTAAACGGAACCGCTGTCGGAGATCATCACGGTCTTCGGTTGATGTATCGCCGGTAATGACCTCAACTCGAACGCCTGCTGCCGAGATAATATCCTTCAAATAACGCAAGGTATGCTTGAAAAACGAAAACACTAACAGCTTAGCTGCTTCTGTATTATGTACAGTCTCATGGATAATGGCGAGTAGTTGATTGGCCTTGGAATCCGTTTCGGGTAGGTCAACAGCAAGTTCTTTCAGATGATCTGCCCACTCATGGAAATCAATATCGTCCAAATCAATCTCATCGAAATCGAACTCATATCCCCAGTCATCGCTTACTTCTGATACTGACAACAAGCCTCGCTCGATGAATTGATCCAGAAGCAGAACAAATGCGGGGAGCGAGCTGGTGATTTGGCGTTCAATGGTTGACATGATTAGCTTTGCGGTACGTTCACCATATCGTTTTCTAAGTGCAGTATGCTTAAAATCTTTGACTGCATCATAGAATGCTTGTTCGGCATCGTTATATACGGTCGATACAGTAATCGGCTCTCGAATGGTAAACTCACCGATGTCTTTTCTCTTCGTTCTGTTGATTACATGGGAAAATGTATGTAATGATTCCAGATCACGCAAGCAAGCGATCCTTTCTTCATCACTAAAGGGTGCAGACTCTTTTTCAAGACGATCAATCCAGTAAGCAAGAAGATTGTTATTTGAGAAGGCCTTTCGTGCCCACTCGTTTATGCATACTTGTTTTAATTCTTCTGCAGCCTGTGCCTGCCAGTTCTCGTCAGAAACATTTCTGACATGGCGAATTGCAGCATTGATAAATTGGTTGGGCTCAGCCATAGCGGTAAAAACAGCCTCGTCCATAAACTCATCCGGGAGAAGCAAATTCAACAGAGAAAACAGGTCGCCAGAGCCTAATTGCAAAGGGGTAGCACTCAAGAACACGGCAACATCGCAACTCTCGCAGAAATACTCGACGATTTGGTGCGATTTGCTATTTCGGTTAATAACATGATGCGCCTCGTCAACAATTAGCATATCAAAACTTGCCAAGTCTTCCATAAGTTCAAGGCGAGTAATGTTTTCCTCCCTACGCAACATTTCTAAACCAACAATGCACTTTCTGCATTCGTATGGCCATGCACCCTCCATCTCCAACTCGTCGAAGCAGTAGCTCAATCTCTCAGATGTCAGAACTTCAAATGCTTCATCGAAGCGAGTTTTCATTTCTCTGCGCCATTTGGAAGTCAAATCCTTGGGGCAAATGATAATTGCGCTTTTTACGCTATCACGCTTTTCAAATTCTTTTAGTATGATGCCAGTTTCAATGGTTTTACCAACGCCAACCTCATCTGCAATCAATATTCTGGGACGTTCAGCCTTTAACATTCTTGCCAATGGTCTAAACTGAAACGGAATGAACTTGATGTTACCAGAGTTCAGTGCGAACATAGTTGAGGCTGAGTTAATTCGCAGTTTTTGAATAGCATATACTCCTAAAAAATCATGCAACGATAGCTTTTTGCTTCCAGGAGAATCTGTAATGAGCTTCAACTGATTCTCGAAATATATAGCCATGTTAGTTGCATCGTGGAATACTTGGTATCGTGTAACCGCTTCGGCAGAGGGGATAACAGATATGACAACACCTACAACGCTATTATCTATCGCCAAACAAACTTTGTCTCCGATATTAAACATCGTCATCCCTCACTTTCTCTGGATCATCAATAAATTCCAGAATGTCATTTGGTGTGCAGTTCATAGCTTGACAAATGCTCTCTACTTTGTCTAATGCCATATACTGACCATTTTTGATTTTTGAAATTATATTAGCCGATATATTGGCTTTTCGCATCAATTCTG
>JAFYUH010000141.1 GCA_017549605.1 Bacteroidales bacterium | reverse complement strand
CGATCCTTGGGCAGAAGCCCGCTTGTATAACTATGCTACCATGGCCCGCAACGTTTGACAAGCCCGCAATCTTTACGCTTCGTTTGCATTTGGGCCTTGCGATTTTGGCGCAGGGGTGCGATAATATACGAAATCCAGACCGAAAGATTGGGATGCATTATGTAAAGGTGTTAATGGCGCAGGTCCTATAACACGTTTTGATTCATCAAAGTTTAAAACTCGCATAGCTTGTGAGGTCAAGAATTACGATTCACTTCAATTCTTTGATCGTAAAGAAGCAAGAAAATTGGATTTGTATGCTCAGTTTGCAATCATTGCATCTGACGAAGCAATCCGAGATTCACAAATTACCAAAGACAATACTGACTTTAATGAGGTCGGTGTTGTCTTTAGTTCTGGTATAGGTGGCATAAATAGTTTCTATGAAGAGATAATGTCTCATGCCGCCGGAGATGGAACTCCTCGTTTCAATCCTTTTATCATCCCAAAATTATTACCAGACTTAGCAGGTGGACATATTTCAATCAGACATGGTTTCTTAGGACCTAACTATTCTACAGTATCAGCATGTGCTTCATCAGCAAATGCTATAGCAGAAGGTTTCAATTATATCCGTTATGGTATGTTCCCTGTAATTGTTGTCGGCGGTTCAGAAGCAGCTGTTTCTGTTCCGGCTATGGCTGGTTTTGAATCGATGCATGCCATGACAACACGTAATGATGATCCAATGACAGCTTCTCGTCCTTTCGATAAAGACCGCGATGGTTTCCTTATGGGTGAGGGTTGCGGCTGTCTCGTATTGGAAGATCTTGAACATGCTCTTGCACGTGGTGCTAAGATATATGGTGAAGTGGTTGGCTGCGGCTTGTCAAGCGATGCATATCATATCACAGCTCCTCATCCTGAAGGAAAAGGCGCTATGTTGTGTATGGAACGCGCTCTTAAGTCAGCAGGATTGAAACCTACAGACATCGACCATATCAATACTCACGGAACATCGACACCAGCAGGCGACTCTTCAGAAGCATTGGCGATAAGCCAGTTGTTCGGAGAACATGTCGTTAACATGCCTATCAACTCTATCAAGTCAATGACAGGCCATTTGCTCGGTGGTTCTAGCGCTATTGAATCAATAGCAACAGTGTTGTCATTACGTGATGGTATAATACCTCCGACAATCAATCACTTTAATGATGACCCAGCAATAGATTCTAATCTCGATATTGTTTATTGGGAAGCCCGTAAGAAAGATATGACATATGCCTTGAGCAACGCTTTTGGTTTCGGCGGTCATAATGCAAGTGTAATATTTAAGAAATATCAACAATAATTTAGGCCTTGTCTTTACTCACATTCTTTAGATATAGAAATAAGTCTGATAGAGCATTGGCAAGTTCTATCCATAATATCTTTGGCTTTTATCCTAAAAATATAGAATTGTATAAATTGGCTTTCACTCATAAGTCAATGTCTATAAAAAATAGTGGATATAGCATTAGCAATGAACGCCTTGAATTCCTTGGAGATGCGGTGTTGAGCACTATCGTAGCCCAATTCTTATTTAAGAAATATCCGACACGACAAGAAGGTTTCATGACAGAAATGCGTTCTAAAATCGTAAGCCGCGCTTCCTTGAATAAGCTGTCTCAGAAATTCGGTTTCGAAAATCTGATTAATTACGCGAGATCTAACGAACAAGGCAAATCTAAATCGATGGGAGGTAATGCCTTCGAGGCTTTCACTGGCGCTTTGTTCCTCGACTATGGCTACGAATACGCATATAAGATAATGGTGAACCGTGTCATAAGAATGCATATCGACCTTGAAGAACTGGAGAAGAACGAGACTAACTATAAAAGCAAGCTTCTTGAATGGGCACAGAGACAGAAACGTCGCGTGGTGTTTAATCAAGTGGCAGTTAAAGGCGCCGGCTACGACCGTTTATATCATATTCAAGTCACTATCGATGATGAAGAATATGGCAAGGCTGCAGACCATTCTATAAAAGGAGCAGAACAGCTCGCAGCAGAGAAGACCTGGTTAATGATGAACGAACAGAACTCTCAATGAAGAAAAAAACAAAATTCGTTGTGGAACCTTTTGATGATATCAGAATAATTGGTATCAACACAGGGATGCTTGATTATCAGCTGGCCTGGAATATAAACAAATCCTTGAAAATAGATCTTGCAAAGTATAAGGACATCCCTTCTGATGACGAGAATTTATTCTCTTTCTATCTTTATGATGCTGGCGAGAACTCCAACACTTTCAACCTTGTAGCCTTATCTAATGAAGATGCCAGATGGGTGTCATTCTCTCCGCAGACAGACTATCTTTTTATCATTAGAAATTATATCAAAGACTCGGATTTCCAATCTTTATTAACTAAGATAAAGGCGATACCAAAAGTTATTTATGCCTATGTCGTTGATCTTGGGAAGAACTCAAAGATTGATACTATCCTTGAGGACATAGAGCTGCATGAGATGAATATCGTTGATGATATGAATAAAAGATATTAAAAAAACGTCACCTTTTAAGAAAGTGACGTTTTTGTTTTTATGGCTCAAAGGCCAATTATGCTTGTTCAAACTGTTTCAAGAATCTTACATCGTTTTCGAAGTAAAGACGTAAGTCGTTGACTTGATATTTCAACATGGCGATACGTTCAACGCCCATGCCGAAAGCGAAGCCTGTATAAACTTCAGGGTCGATGTTACATGCTTTCAAGATGTTAGGGTCGCAGATGCCGCAGCCTAAGATTTCCAACCAGCCTGTGTGTTTACAGATGTTACAGCCTTTGCCGCCGCAGATGTTACATGAGATGTCCATTTCTGCAGAAGTCTCTGTAAATGGGAAGTAAGAAGGACGGAAACGAACCTTTGTCTCTTCGCCGAAATATTCTTTCACGAAGTGGAACAATGTCTGTTTCAAGTCGGCGAAAGAAACGTCTTTGTCGATGTAAAGACCTTCTATTTGGTGGAAGATGCAGTGAGCGCGAGCTGAGATAGCTTCGTTACGGAACACTCTGCCAGGAGCGATGATGCGGATAGGAGGTTGTCCTTGTTCCATAGCGCGTACCTGAACGCTTGATGTGTGGGTTCTCAACAATACATCTGGATCTTTGCTGATGAAGAATGTGTCTTGCATATCGCGAGCAGGATGGTCAGGAGGGAAGTTCAATGCTGTGAAGCAGTGGAAGTCGTCTTCGATCTCAGGACCTTCGCTGATGACAAAACCCAATCGCTCAAATATGTTGTTGATTTCTTCTCTTACGATTGACAATGGGTGACGAGCACCTTTCATTGCATCTACAGGGAGAGACAAATCTTGGTCGTTTGTAGCGACGTTTTGTGTCTCGAATTGTTGCATCTGTTCGTCAAAGATTTCTTGAGCTCTGTTCTTTAACTCGTTAAGTTTTATACCGAGCTCTTTGCGCATTTCCGGAGCAACTTGTTTGAAATCGGCAAACAATGCAGGAATAGCACCTTTCTTACTGATATAAGCAACTCTGAAGTTTTCTAAAGCTTCTTTGCTTTCTGCTTTAAAAGAGTTAATCTCTCCTAATATCTGAGCTATTTTATCTATCATCTTGATTTACTTTTTGAGGTAGTGAGCGATGAGCTGTGAGCTGTGAGCAATGCTCAAAACTCATAGCTCATCGCTCATTGCCAAATATTATTTTAAAATTTCAATTGTCATTGTTACAGCTTCAACAGGAACGTCCATATAACCTGTCTTTACCTTAGCGATTTTGTCGATGATTTCAAGACCTTCAACAACTTCACCGAATACTGTATATTCGCCGTCCAAGTGTGGAGTGCCGCCAACTGTTGTATAAGCTTCGATTTGTTCTTTTGTGAAAGTCAAGCCCATACGTTGTTGATACATTTGGATGTGAGCGTCTGTTAACACTTGACCTTGAACGATGTAGAATTGGCATCCGCTAGAAGCTTTTTTAGGGTTGACATGGTCTCCTTGACGAGCTGCAGCCAAAGCGCCTTTTTTGTGGATGTGGTTTGCGCGGAATTCAGCTGGGATTGTATAACCTGGGTCAACGCTACCGTCTTGGTTGTGGCCGCCTTGAATCATGAAGTTATTGATAACACGGTGGAATGGTGAGTTGTTGTACCAACCTTCGTTAATAAGCTTTATGAAATTATCTCTATGTAATGGAGTGTCGTTGTATAACTTAACTGTGATGTCACCTAATGAAGTCTTGATTAAGACTAATGTTTCTTTTTCTTGTGCTTGTGTTGTCATGCCTAATAATATACAAATGATTAAACAAATTTTTTTCATAATTAATCGTTTATTTGTGAATAAATAATTTCTAATTTGACTCTGCTTGTTGTGTCTTGACTGTCAGGACCGTGGAAGATCCAGCGTTTTGCGTTATTGGATCCTGAATAAGTGTAAACGAATAATCCGTAGTTTTCTGCATCAGGACCGGCAAGGACTAAATCTTGTACGTATTCTGAGATTCTGAACCACACTTGGTCTGTTTTTGGATCATACATTCCGTTGTAGTATGCTGTTCCAACCAATTGGTCTGGCAAGATGCTATAAGAACCGTCTTCCTTGGCTTTTACCACTACGAGCTGAGCTGGTTGAGAGAACATCAGTGTGTCGTTATTGACGCCGTTTATCATTCCGTTAGCTCCTGTCATGATAAGTTTTGCCTCGTTGATAAGAACGTTGGTGTTCATGTCTTTTGCCCATTGTGCTATGTTAGGGAATATCAATTTTGATCTTACGCCCGCTGTTGACTGAACATACAGATATTGGCTGTTTGTTGTGTCGTCGAAGACTATTGGAGCTTGTGCTGCTGTATAATCATGATCGAAGTGGTTGAAGCGTATGTATTTGTCGCTTACGTTGAAATCGTAGAATGTAGTGTCGTAGTCGTTATGGTAATAGATTCTTAAGTAAGATTTTGTGTTGAGCAGGTTGAAGTAACAAATAGATCCGGTGCTGCTTACAGGTTCACAAGAGACGTGCAAACCATTGAAATAGTTCATGAATGCAGTGTTTGATGTGAAATGGCTTTCGTTGCTGATGAATCTTTCACCGAGTGCATTGTCGATAGGAATTCTTACAACAGCAGTTGTGAGAGAGTCATCGTCGATGTTGCTGTAAGTTCTTGGTCGTGGCGAGAATGTATAGTTGGCAAGTTCTTCGCCATATGCAAATGAAGTGTTTGAGTAATATGTCATTGAATCTCCAGACATGCTTTCTGCAACTTCATATACTTTCAATGTCAATGGTGCCAGTGTGTCGCCATAGTATCCAGAATATATCATTTGCAAGACGATAGAGTCGGTTGTTGCGCCTTCGCCCCATTTGATGCTGTTGCTGGTGAGACCTATCTGTGTGTAGAAACTCAAGTTAGAGTTGCCGAAGATAGGGTCATTAAGGTCGCCTACTAACGAAAGCGATGATGCTTTCGTGCTGAGCGAGTCGACATGTTCTGTTTCTGCGACGATGTCATGCTTGCCGGAGAAAGCCACTTTGATGTAGCTGCTGTTAGGCTGTAAGGAGCTGCCGATGTCTGGCAACTTCTTGCAAGAAGCAAAAGCTATAAGCGCTACAAAGAGTGTTAATAAAAAATGTTTTGTTTTCAAGGTAATACTTATTAGAGATTATCGTAAAAATCGTTATAAGCATCAACGTAAGTTTCTGGAGAATGGTATTCGAGAACAGGCTTTTTCAATGATTTTGCATATTCTTCGAGTTCAGGGTTGATTTTTTCGCTACCGAAGATGATGCCGTCAGAGAAATCCAACGCTGTCTTCATAAGATTTACATAGTTGGTATCTTTGAGGAACTTAACATCTTTAGGTGCTATTCCTTGAAGTTTCATCTTCTTGTCGAAGCCATTACGGAATGTTTCTGTGAAGTCGTCGTCATAGATTGAGAAGACTACTTTTGACTCGCTGAAGAGAGGGTTGTCTTTGAAGACTTTCTTGATGTATATCGGGATGAGAGCCGACATCCAGCCGTGACAGTGGATGATGTCAGGAGGCCAGTTAAGTTTGCGTATTGTTTCAATAACGCCACGTGAGAAGAAAATGGTACGGTCGTCATTGTCTTCGAAGAATACGCCATTTTTATCTGCTATAGTTGACTTGCGTTTTGTGAAGAAGTCGTCATTGTCGATAAAATAGATCTGCATTCTTGCTTTTTGAATAGAAGCAACCTTGATGATCAAAGGGTGGTCGGTATCATTGATGATAAGGTTCATACCAGAAAGGCGAATGACTTCGTGCAATTGGTTTCTGCGTTCGTTGACATTACCGAAGCGAGGCATGAAGATTCTGATTTCTTTACCCTTCATCTGAATACCTTCAGGGAGGTTTCTTCCTATCAAAGAGATTGGATTTTCATCCAAATAAGGTGTTATTTCTTGATGAACAAAAAGTACTTTTTTATTTTCCATAGAGGGATTTTATATGCCGTTAAAAAAGAAATACAAAATTAAGCAAAAATTTTTGAATTAAGGAAGAAAAAAATCGATTTTTTGGAAAAATAACAAAAAAAGCGAGATACATCGTATCTCGCTTTCGTACTCCCTCAGGGACTCGAACCCTGGACCCATTGATTAAGAGTCAATTGCTCTACCAACTGAGCTAAGGAAGCATTTTTGAGACTGCAAAAGTACAACTTTTTTTTAATTCACAAAACTTTTTTTTGAAAAAAATGAGAAAAAGTTATGGGAGGTGAGCAATGAGCGGCGAGCCGTGACATTTTTGCCAATAACTCACCGCTCATCGCTCGCCGCAAAAAAATCTTTAGCCTTTGGTCTTTAGTCTTTAGTCTTTTTATATCTTTGCCACTATGGAACTACAAGAGCATTTTGAAAATCAGAAACACGAGTGGGAGTCGGCTTTGCAAGTGAACGCTCCTGCTGAACAGCCTATTCAGGTTAACCCAAAGGCGTTGGAACGTATGATGGCAAAACGTCAGAGACTGTTGCCTCTCAATGAATATGTCGATGGAATTCTTAAGGGCGATATCGTTATTTTAAGTAAGGCCATCACTTTGGTTGAGAGTGCCTTGCCTGAACATCAGAAGATGGCGCAGGATATCATAGCGGCATGTCTTCCTTATTCCGGCAATGCTGTTCGCCTTGGCATCACCGGCGTGCCTGGAGCTGGCAAAAGTACTTTCATCGAAGCTCTTGGAATGGAGTTGAGTCGTAATGGACATAAGCTTGCTGTGCTCGCCATAGACCCTAGCAGCCAGCGTTCCAAAGGAAGTATCCTCGGCGATAAGACTCGTATGGAGGAGCTTTCTCAGCAGCGTAACGTATATATCCGTCCTTCTGCATCTGCATGTACTTTGGGCGGCGTGGCACGTAAGACTCGTGAAGCTATAATACTCTGTGAAGCAGCTGGTTTCGATACTATATTCGTCGAGACAGTGGGTGTCGGTCAGTCGGAGATAGCCGTGTATTCTATGGTGGATTTCTTCTTGCTGATATTGATAGGCGGTGCCGGCGACGAACTGCAAGGAATAAAGCGCGGCATCATGGAAATGGCCGACGGAATAGTAGTGAATAAGGCCGATGGCGATAATGTGCAAAGAGCTAACCGTGCCATGACAGAGGTGAGAAACGCAGTGCATCTCTTCCCTCTCGCTGAATCAGGACAGCCTGTCAATGTGATGACATGCTCGGCATTGACTCATCATAACATACCGGAAGTGTGGAATATGGTGACAGAACATGTCGAGAATATCCGTAAGTCTGGATACCTTGCGAAAAAAAGAGCAAGACAAGACGTGCAGACAATGTACGATAGCATCGAACAGACTCTGAAAGATGACTTCTATCAAAACTCATTGGTGAAGGATATCTTGGCATTGATAGAAAACGATGTTCGAGAAAAAAGGACGACGGCTTACACTGCTGCTCATAACATCTTGGAGACGTATTTCAATACGATGAAAAAATAAATTCGTCTCGTCATTTTCTTCTTTAATGTGCTTATTGGCAACTTCGGAGATAATTTTATATTTTGTAAAGTTATAAGGGATTACTTTGTAAAAAAATATTTTATAATGAAAAAAATCGTATTGACACTACTGCTGTCCGTCTTGTGTTTGTGCGGACTTAAAGCACAATCTTATGTGCTGAAAATTCAGATGAATGATGAGACTGAAACTCTGTGGAAAGCAGAGATGATTAGCAACATTTACTTCGATAACGATTCAACTTTGATTGTCGTGGAAAATGGCAACAGCTATACTCATTCATATAATATCTTGGATGTTAACAAGATGTATTTCCAATCTGAAGAAGGTTTGAATGAAATTAATTTTGAACAGACTTCTTTCGTCTATCCTAATCCAGCAAAAGACAATATCAGAATAATAGGCGTTGAAAATCAAGATGTGGAGATTTTCTCAGCCGATGGAAAAATGCTTATGAAAGAAAGATATAACGGCAAAAATCTTGACGTGTCTTCTTTGCCAAAAGGTTTTTATTTAATCAAAACAAATGGTCAAACATTAAAATTTAACAAAATATGAAAAAGATATTTTTTACTTTGATATTAGGTTTGATAATGTCTTTTGGATTGTTGGCACAGAATGAAATGTGGATCTATAATTCAGACGGAACAATAAAGACATGCAAAATATCCGAAGTTGATTCAATAAACTTCACTGCTAATATGATTAATATGCTCCTTTATAAAAATGGAGATAATAATACATTGTCAGTCGCTGCTATCGACAGCATCGTCTTTAAACAAATCGTAAATCCAGGTGATGACAACCAAGGCGGTAACGAAGACGACAACCAAGGCGGTAATGAAGACGACAACCAAGGTGGTAATGAAGACGATAACCAGGGCGGCAACGAAGATGACAACCAAGGCGACATCCCTGAAGATGGTGAATATACTGCAGTTTACGTTGAATTTGATGGTGATAAAGCTACTGTACGTCATGACATCGATTCAGAAAAGTTTGTAGTTGGTATTGAAGGTGCTGACGTAAGTATTGCCACAACAGCAGGCATAGAAAATATCAGATACTATCTTAGCGGACAAACAGCCGACGGTTCTTTTGCTTTGGAAAGTGATTCTGAATTTGATGTGGTTCTCAATGGTGTAAATATCACATCATCTACTAAGGTGCCTTTGGATCTTGCCAAAAAAGTTGAAAGAAACATTATTGTCGCTAATGGCACTACTAATGTCTTGACAGATAACACTGGAAGCAGCGGTAAGGCAGCTCTTAACACTAAAGGCGCTACTAACATCAAAGGCGCTGGTTCTTTGACAGTCAACGCAAATAAAAAACACGGCATATCTTCTGACTATGACATCAATATTAATAATGTAACATTAGTCGTTAACAATACCGCTGACGCTTCAAAGGGTTTGAAGTCAGATGCTAATATCATCATCAACGACGCTGATGTAACTGTCGTTTCTTCAGGAACTTTGGTTTTGGAAGAATTGGATTTAGGTTATGACCCAACATATTGTACAGCTGTCGGCGCTGACGGCAACTTTGAAATGACAGGTGGAAAACTTACTATCACACTCCCAGCAAGCAATGTCGCAGGCCGTGGTATCAAAGTCGATGGCGATGTTTCTGTTCTTGGTGGAAATATCAATATCGTTTCAAATGGCGGCGGTAACACTTACACAAATACAGAAGGTGCCATAGACTCTTACAAGTCTTCATGTATCAAGGCTGATGGTAATATTTACTTCCTCGCTGGAAACATCGTAATAGAAGCTACAGGCGATGCTGGAAAATGCGTTAACGCTGACGGTAAAATCTTCATCGGAAAAGAAAATGAAGGCAATGAAGGTCTCGTCATGGATCTTAAGACAAGCGGCAAGAAATTCTATGAATCAGGTTCTGGTGAAAATGCCGACTACGCAAATCCAAAGGCGTTGACTGCAGAAGATGATTTGTATGTCTATAGTGGTAGTATCAATATCTATACATCAAATGATGGCGGCGAAGGTCTTGAAAGCAAGAACGGCGTTTATATTAAAGGCGGTAAAATCATCGTCGACACTTATGATGACGCTATCAACGGAAAATATCATGTGCAGTTTGACGGCGGTGTATGTTATCTTAACTCAAGAGGTAACGATGCCATCGACTCTAATGGCACTATGACAGTCAATGGCGGATTTATACTTGCTTACGGTCAGACATCACCAGAAGGCGCTTTCGACTGTGACCAAAACACATTCACAGTAACTGGCGGTACTTTGATTGGTATTGGCGGTCATGCAACTAACCCAACATCATCTGTATGTACCCAACGTTCTTTGGTCTACAGCGGTGTTACAAGCGGCACAGCATTGCAGATCGTTGATGCAAATGGCAAAGACTTGTTGACATTACAAGTCCCTACCTATTCAGGCGGCGGTGGCTTCCCTGGAGGCGGTGGCGGTTGGCCAGGCGGTCCAGGTGGTGGCGGTTCTAGCGGCAGCCTTACACTCTTGTATTCATCAGCCGACTTACAACAAGGAACAATAACCGTTAAACAAGGCGGTACAATATCTGGCGGTGAGAATTTCTACGGATATTATACAGACGCAACATATTCAGGAGAGACATCGTCTAAGAGCGTGACAATCTCTGGAATGGTGACAACATACGGAAGCGGCGGCGGAGGTCCTTTCTAAGACAACAGTCAACGGACAACAGTCAACAGACTTTGTCCATGCGTTTAAATAAAAAATCCCTGCGTATTTTTTACGCAGGGATTTTTTGAATACAGAAAACTCCTCAAATCTTCAATCCCTTAGCCTTTTGTCATTTGTCTTTAGTCTTTAACTTCGGAAACATCTTCCTTAATCTCAACAGTATCTTTCCGATATTGCCTCCAGCGATGACGAAGGTCACAGAGGTGATGACGAGTATCAAACCTATGGCGATGCGTGTTGTCATGACTTCATGGAATACCACTATGCCGAAGAACACTGCTGTGACTGGTTCTAAAACGCCTAAGATTGCTGTTGGTGTTGATCCTATATATTGGATGGCTTCTGTAGTGCATATCAATGATATTACTGTTGGGAATATTGATAACGCGATGATGTTGCCCCAGAGCCACCAGCTCTCTGATGGCGGTGTCGTTAATGTTCCGCATGCTAAAGCTCTTATCGCGAAGATGATCCAGCCTACAAGCAAGACATACATGGTGACTTTTATGGTCGCCATTTTCTTTATGCGTGATTTGTTTACGAATACGATGTAGGTGGAATATGACAATGCAGAGCCGATGACGAAAAGAACGCCTTTCATGCTGACGACGGCGCCTTCTCCGCTATTGCATAGCAGCGCGATTCCTAATAAGGCTACGGCTATGCATGCCATCGTCTTTATGGATATCTTTTCTTTGAAGAAAATGAACATGATGAGCGCTACCATGATAGGATATACGAATAATATAGTCGAAGCGATGCCTGCATCCATATGGTGATAACTTGAGAATAAGGTTATGGAAGACAAGGCGAACAAAACTCCTAATATTATTAATGGAATGACGTCTTTTCTCTCGAAGGAAAAGTCGCGGCGACGTATCTTGAGCATCACGGCTAAGATTGGTATCGCGATGAGATAGCGGAAAAATAACACGGAAAACAAATCCATCCCGGCTTTGTAAAGAGGCAATGCGAACAGAGGATTCATTCCGTAGGTGACAGCGGAAATAGCTGCGAACAAATAACCTTTAATCTTGTTATTCATAATGATGAAAAATAGAGCGCAAAAGTACGTTTTTTTTCTTTGAAAAAACTTTCATTTTTCAAAAAGAAACACTACCTTTGTGAGGATAAAAAATAAAACTAATGAAGCTATCAACAACATATCTCGGACTAAAACTAAAATCTCCTATTATCGTAAGTAGTTCAACATTGACAGGAAGTGTTGAAAGTATCAAGCATTGCGCTGAAGCTGGCGCTGGCGCTGTAGTTCTTAAATCCATATTTGAAGAACAAATCGTGTCGGAGATAAAAAGAGAAGAAGGATATACAGATGTTGATATTTATGATTCATATCCTGAAGCCCAAGAATATCTCAACACACATATGCGTGGTACGGAGTTGGATTTTTATGAGAGTCTTGTCCGTGAATCTAAAAAGATGGTTGACATACCAATCATAGCGAGTGTCAACTGTTCCGACAAGGGAGAATGGATCAGAATCGCGAAAGAACTTCAAGATGCAGGCGCTGACGCATTGGAATTGAATATTGCGATAGCTGCATTCGATAGAGATCTCGATCCAAGATGTATAGAAGAAGAATATGTCGACATTCTTACGGAAGTCGAGAAAAATATTAACATCCCAGTATCCGTCAAACTCGGCGATCATTTCACCAATATAAGTCGTGTTGCTTTCGGTCTGGCGAAAGCGGGTGCTAAAGGCCTGGTGCTTTTCAATCGTTTCTATAATCCTGACATCAATGTCGAGAAGATGAAAGTCGTCCCTGGAAATTCAATATCTGCTCCAGAGGAAAACCATAACACTCTCCGCTGGATTTCTCTTTTGTCATCTCAGGAGATTCCTTGTGAACTTTCAGCCTCAAGAGGTGTTTATACAGGCGAAGACGCAGTGAAACAGATCTTGGCTGGCGCTAAGTCGGTTCAGGTGTGCAGCACTTTGTATCGCAATGGCATCGACTACATAAAGCAAATGAATGCTGATGTAGAGGCTTGGATGGATAGACATGGCTTTGAAAATGTTGATGACTTCAGAGGCATTGTGAATAAGAAAGAAGATATAAAAGTTGTGGAACGTCTTCAATATTTAAGAAGAAACTATGACTTGCACTAATATTATTGTTAAACTTTAAAAATTAAGAAAATGAAAAAATATGTTTGCGATGTCTGTGGTTATGTGTATGACCCAGCAGTAGGTGACCCAGATAACGGCGTTCAGCCAGGTACACCATTTGAAAAACTTCCTGCAGATTGGACTTGTCCACTTTGCGGAGTCGGAACAGAGAATTTTTCACCAGAAGATTGATAATTTAAACATACGCATGGGGAAAGCTCATGCGTATTTTATTGAAATATAAAAACCAATACTAATTATGCTAAAAATCAACTTGACCGACGATATTTTCTATGTCGGTGTTAATGACAGAAAGACAGAATTATTTGAAAATCATATGGAATTGCCTAATGGCGTTTCATATAACTCTTACCTTATCGTCGATGAAAAAGTAGCTCTCATCGACCCAGTGGAAGTAAGCTTCATGGCTGAGTTCCTCTTTAAAATCAAGACCGTTCTCGGTGATCGCAAGATAGATTATCTTGTCATCAACCACGATGAACCAGATCATAGCGGTGCGGTACGTGCTATCGTTCAAGAATATCCTGAAGTACAAGTCATAGGCAACGCCAAGACTTTCGGTCCTCTCGAAGCATTCTACGGACCGTTGAACAACAAGATGATTGTTGCTGACGGCGAGACATTATGCCTTGGCAAGCATACACTCCAGTTCTTCACAGTTCCTATGGTTCACTGGCCAGAGTCAATGGTGACATACGAACAAACCAACAAGATATTATTCTCTAATGACGCTTTCGGCGGCTTCGGCGCTCTCAACGGCTGCATCTTCGATGATGAAGCTAACCTCGATTTCTATGAAGACGATATGCGTCGTTACTATGCTAACATCGTTGGCAAAGTCGCAAGTCAGGTCGTGAAGGCTGTTCAGAAACTTGCTCCAGTAGAAATCAAGATGATCGCTCCGTCACATGGTTTGGTATGGCGTAGCAATATATCATGGGTATTCGACAGATACGTTAAATGGAGCACAGGCGGCAACGATGAAGGTGTTGTCATCGCTTACGGTTCAATGTATGGCAATACAGCGCTTATGGCTGACATCATCGCTCGCGGCGTGGCAGAAGCAGGCGTTAAGGACATCAAGATTTACGATGTGTCAAAGACAGAGGTGTCACATATCATCAGCGACATCTGGAAATATAAAGGCTGTATCATCGGAGCCAGCGCTCACTATGGCAGCGTGTTCCCTGATATGACATTATTATTACACGAACTCACAGAGTTCAAGCCTAAAGACAAGATTTACGGCGTATTCGGTGGCATGAGCTGGGGCGGCGGCGGTGTCAAATACATCAACGGCGTAGCAGATAAGAACGAATGGCAACGCCCAGTAGAATCTGTCGAGGTTAAAGGCGCTCCTTGTCGTCAGGAAGACGTAGAGAGACTTTATAATCTCGGTAAAGCAATAGGTGAAGCGGTAAAGAATGCATAATTCATAATGCACAATTCATAATTGTAGAGACGTAAATAATCCCTCCGTCAATCATTGATTAGTGGAGGGATTTTTGTTTTAAATGACTCGGTCAATAGTAGAGACGTCACTCTTGTGGCGTCTCTGGAATTGAAAGTTGAAAACGGAAAATTGAAAGTTGGCTGTCAGCCATCAGTGGTAGAGACGCGTCAATGATGTAGTTTATAATAAAGTAATCTAATTTTGATAAAAAGTACATCATTGACACGTCTGTACTTATTTTAAAGTTCAGAGTTCAAAGTTTTTTTTCATAAATCAAAAAATATTTTCTATTTTTACTACGTTAAAACTATACATTATTAATTGAACTAATTTTACTAAAACCGACGCCTCAATGGGATATAACAGAGGACTTTATTATGAAAAAAATGACATTATTACTTGCAGTAGCCCTATTTGCAGTAACATTCACCTCATGCCAAAAAACCGAACCTTACAATCCAAAAGAAAAAATCAGTAAAATCTACCTCGACCTAGGAGGAGTTGGAAAGTCACTTTTTGAAGTGTGGAACTGGGACGGAAAACAGTTGAAAACTATTGAGTATTATATTGGAATGAGTAATTTTTATACTGAAGAGTTTACATATAATAAAAATGGCCAGTTGCAAAAAGTAGAAGGTGCTGGCGGTGATGCGCGTACAGAATATATCTATAACAAATTTGGCCGATTGCATAAAATCAAACATTTTGATTATGACGAAAATACAGTCACTTATACTTTCGAATATGATGATAATAAATTGTCGGAAATAATAATTGTTAGCACTAAGTTTATAGAACCAGATAAAAGTATTGCAGCTCCTGTCAAATATGTATTGCCAGAATTGTCATTTGTGGAAACAAGTGAAATGTTGAGCAATATCCCAGCTGAAAGAGGCGGAATTAGACTTGAACTTGACATTGACTGGAGAGGCAATAACATCTCTGAAATCGAAGTGGAATCAGGCGAATATAAAGAAAAATATTACTTCAAATATGACGATAAGTTGAGCCCTTTACGTAACTTCTGGGGATTGGATTTCGGCGGTATCAATGATAACATCTTCGTAAATAAAAACAATATCGTAGAATATACAGTTGTTACTTCATATGCTGGATTTTCATACACTGATACAAAATATATCAGCTACACTTACGACGGCAAATACCCTGTTACCAAAAGTCATGGCGATACCATAGAATATTACGAATACGAATAATTAAACTATGAAGACAATAGCTCTTGTTGCGCACGACGCTAAGAAAGATGACCTTTTACGTTGGGTTACAGAACATGCTGAAAAGCTTATAGGTAATGAGTTTTACGCTACAGGCACCACAGGTAAGATCTTATCCTCAGTCTTGCCTAATATCAATAGATTGAAGTCAGGTCCATTGGGCGGCGACCAGCAATTAGGAGCTCTTATCTCAGAAGGCAAAATCGATTATCTCATCTTCTTCTGGGATCCTATGACAAGCCAGCCTCATGACGTCGACGTGAAGGCTTTGTTGAGATTGAGCGTTCTTTACGATGTGCCAACAGCTTGTAACCACGCCTCTGCCGACTTCCTGATTAACTCAGCGCTCTTCGGCAAAGAATACAAAAGCGCTCCGGAAGATTATTCAAGTTATCTTAATAGAAGTCTATGAGTCTATAAGTCTATAAGTCTATGAGTCAATAAGCTAAATTATAGACCCATAGACTTATAGACTTATTGTCTCAAAGCGGAAGACTGCTGCTTGGGATTTCATCGAGTTCTTCTATGAATATCATACGTTGTGATTCAACGTATCCTTTTTCGTAATATTCTGCAGGTTTGAGTATCTTGCCAAAGGCGAAGTCTTGTATCATGACAAGTTCGTCGTTGTTTTCTATATAAGCGTATTTGTGGTCAGGGTCGTCGTCCCAGTCGTTTTCTTCAAATCCGAATGCAGATGCATTGATTCTCATTGTATATGTTCTGATGACATTTTGTCTGCCGTCTTTTGTGGTGAGAGTGAGTCTCTCTTGATAAGGCGAGTTGATGATGGAGTCGCGGCGTTCTTGTGCTATGTCTGAAAGGAATGCCTCGAAGCGTACGTCGCCGAATGATGTCAAGAGATTGAGCACGCGGACAGTGTCAATGTTGACGTTAGATTCGTCGTTGAGACGTTTCATCTCGTATTTGTAGCGACCTGTTTCGTTTAGTATGAAACTGTTTTCAGGGTCGTTGTTGAATTCTAATTTTAAAGAAGCGATGTCGCTGATGTTTTCAGAGATGATTTTATGGTCGCGCCAGTCTTCTTGGTTGGCGCTGAAACGTGAGCTGATGAAACCTCTGAAACCGTGAAGGTGAACGATATATGCCTTGTCAGCACCTTCTTTAAGTACGTAAGTGCCGCTGTTGTCTTGTGTGACGTCGCCAATAAAGAACACCTTTGTCAGTTTTTCATGAGGGAACAACTTTACCTTATTAAATAAGTTGATACGAGGCACTATTTGGTAAACTTCGACCTTTGTGTTGGTGCCGGCCATACGTGTGATGACGTTGTCGTGTGATGCAAGTGACACTGGCATCTTTATTCTCATCTTGTCGAGAGTGTAGAGCATATTGTTGACCATTGTCTGCTGAGCGTCATATTTTTCATTGACTTTCCAACCTTCTTCTGTTCTGCTCAAAAGAACTTGGTTGCCGCTTTTGTCAGCGAAGAAAAGTCGTGTCACTGAAGCAGTGTCGCGTACGGTGAAGTCGTATGCCTCGCCGCGTAATGTTGTGAGATAACGGTTGTTCCATAAGAGAACAGCTGCCACTACGATCAATACAGATGTTATGATTATTGCTAAACGATTCTTTTTCATATATTTATTATTTTGCATATTTTCTTTTTCTTATGAAGGCTAAGATGAAACCGAATACAACCATGACAGCACTTGGCAATACGACATTGACGATCTGCCATAAGAGTGCGTCGTTGTTGACCTTGTTCATGTCGAGGAGTCTTATCTTTAACTCGCGAGTTCTTATTTCGATGAGGCCTTCTCCGTCAACGAGATAACTGATGGCATTTTCGATGAACTCTTTGTTGCCGTAGGTAGTCTGTGTATATTGGTCGAAGCCGAGAGGGAGTGGGTAGCCCTTAGGTATATGGAATTGATTGCGGATGATATCGCCGTCGGCAACAACAATCATTGATGTTGGCTTGCTGATGGCCTTGAATCCTATTTCCTTTGAATCCATTATTCCTGATGTCATTCTGTTTGCGTAAAGTGATTCGAACTCGCCTTTTAACAGATAAGCTACGTTCTGGCTTTTCTGTGAGAACATACGTTGGTCAGGCTTTTGGCGTAACATGCCGAGCGTGATGTATGCTGGAGCGTTTGAGATATTGGTGTAGTTCGATGTCTTTAACAAAGGAATCTTTTGAACGTCAGAGTCGGAGATGACAGGGTCGATGGAACTGACGAAGTCTGCTTTTACAGGGTTGATGTTCTTTACGATGCTGTTGTTTGACCCAGCGTTGAGCAATGGGAAATAATACCAGTTGAAATATTCAATCTGAGCTTGTCCGCCCATCTGACCTGTTCTCAATGCTATCTTAGCGCTGTTGAGGTCGAGGAGGAGGTTGGTATTAAGGCGTAAGCCGTATTTGAAGAACATATCGTCAAGCTTGACGTTCAAGGCGTTGCCTATTGTTGATTCCGATACTTGAAGACTATCCATTGTAGCGAAGACAGGGTCGATGAGCCAGAGTATCTTGCCTCCGTGCATGACGTATTGGTCGATGATGAACTTGTCTTTTTCTGAGAAAGGCTTCGTTGGCTTTGCAATGACGATAGCGTCATAATTAGATGATATAACGATGCTGCTGTCGTAAGTCACTGTTCTTTTGTTCAGCGCAGTTATCTGTTCGTTGAGACTTATGCGTTGGACGTTATATTTCTTTTGAAGACTTCTTGTGATGTCGTAGACCTCATTCTCATTTAGTTCGCCGTGACCTTCGATGAAGGCGATGCTGGCTCTCTTTTCTTGAGCGAGCTCTTTGATGGAGCTGATGAGTTTATATTCAAGGTTCTGTGCTGAGTTGTTCAAGACCTGATTTGATGATTCTCCGATATGAGTGTCGAGTAAATCCAAAGGCTTCTCTTTTTCCTGGTAGCTTACTAAAGCGCAAGGCCAGATGATAAGTTGCTGAGCGCCGGCTTTGGTCTGCATCGCTATTTCTGTAGGGTTGAGCCCGCTTTGATACAAGAGTTTGTAAGTCTCGTTCCTCTCTGCGGCGTCGTTGCTTTCAGAAGGATTTATGAATTCGTAATCGACGAATTTGCTGTATGCTCTGAACTCGTCGAGCATCTCTTTAGTCTCTTTTCTTAGTTTCTTGAAACCTGCAGGGAAGTCGCCTTCGAGATATACTCTGAAGTAGACATAGTCATCGAGGTTCTTTAAAATCTCTTTGGAAGTGTCAGAAAGGGTGTAGCGTTTCTCGCTTGTCAAATCGAAACGTGTGTATACGAAAGAAGCGATGATATTGATTGCGATAATGACAATCAATGTGACGCCAAATGATATAAGCTGATTCTTTTTAAGATTTTTACGTTCGTTTTTCATCATTCCTCCTTTTACCATTTACGACTTGACAACACTAATTTTGTCGATGACAAGAATAATACAATCACGCTGATGAAATAAAGAATGTCGCGAGTGTCGACTACGCCGCGGCTCAATGAGCTGTAATGCGATGACATTCCGAGATGCTGTATGAACAAATCTACTTTTCCGAACAATGCCATCGAGTAGATCATATCGAAGCCGATGTATAAGAATCCGCATAAGAACACGGACAGCAAGAATGCGAGTATTTGGTTGTTGGTTATTGAGCTGCAGAACAATCCTATTGATACGAATGTGGCGCTCAAGAAGAAGAGTCCGATGTAAGAGCCCCAGACTCCGCCCACGTCGACATTACCTACAGGCTGGCTCAGGCGATATACTGAGAAGAAATAGATCAATGTTGGGATGAGTGCCAAAAGAACCAAGGCGACGCCTGCGAAATATTTGCCGAGAACGATTTGCCAGTCAGACAATGGCTTTGTGAATAACATCTCCATTGTGCCTGTACGTTTCTCTTCTGCGAAGCTGCGCATGGTCACTGCTGGTACCAAAAATAAAAACACCCATGGGGCTAAGATGAAAAGGCTGTCCAAGTTGGCATAGCCGAAACTCATGATGTTGAAATCACTTTGAAAAACCCATAAGAATAAACCAGTGATTAACAAGAAGATGACAATCACCATTATTCCTATGAGAGAGTTTAGGAAGTTACTTATCTCTTTTTTAAATAAAGCGTACATTATATAATGATTTAGCTTACAAAGATACGAAATTTTAATTAGGAATTAGGAGTTAGGAATGAGGAATTTATTTTTTGAATCTTGAACTCTGAACCTTGAACTTTGAACTTTAGCCCTTAGCCTTTTGTCATTAGTCTTTCATTGGGCGTTCCGGCTATCGCCGTCGGGCTTTCCGCTCTATCTTTGCTCGCACACTCGCAAAGGATGCCGCTGCAATCCCTAACGCATCCTCTGTAAAAAAAGAGCTCCTTATTTTCCTGCAATCTCTTGTAGAGACGTCACTCCTGTGGCGTCTTATAAAAAAAGGACGCGATAAATCACGTCCCTATAACTTTCAGTTTTCAACTTTCAACTTTCAATTCTAAAAGCGTCCCAAGGGTTTCCTGTTGGTTTAGGAGCTTTTACTTCGATAGGTGTCTTTAATGTTGGATGTTCAAACTTAACTTTATAAGCGTGCAGGCTTATTGAAGCGTCTGGGTTTGAACGAGGGAATCCGTATTTGAGGTCGCCTTTGATAGGGCAGCCCATGTGTGCCAGCTGCGCTCTGATCTGATGGTGGCGTCCTGTGATGAGTTCAACTTCAAGGAGATAATAAGAATCGGAACTGCCGATGACACGATATCTCAACTGTGCCAATTTGGCACCTTTAGTGTTTGAACTCACGATATATGACTTGTTCTGAGTCTCGTTCTTGACCATATAATCTGACAACTCGCCAGCCTCTTGAGGAGGTTTGTTTTTCACTATGGCGAGGTATGTCTTGCTGAACTCGCGTTCTTTGATTTTCAATGTCATGCGACTTAAAGCCTTGCTTGTCTTGGCGAAGATGACAGCACCGCTGACTGGACGGTCGATGCGATGTACAAGACCTGCGAAGACATTGCCAGGTTTGTTGTAAGTCTCTTTGATATAAGATTTAACGTCATCGAGAAGACAGACATCTCCGGTCTTGTCGCCTTGTACTATCTCAGAAGGCAACTTGTTAACAATCAGGAGATGATTGTCTTCAAACAATATACGTTCTTCTATTGGTTGTCTCATATTAATATTGCTCGTTTTCGTTAGGGAAGTTGATGTCTTTAACATCGTTGATATAAGCTTGTACTGAGTTCTTGATTCCGTCGTACAAGTTGTTATATCTTCTCAAGAAACGAGGAGAGAAGTCGTTGCTGATGCCGAGCATATCGTGAAGCACGAGAACCTGTCCGTCGGTGCCAGCGCCAGCGCCGATGCCGATAGTAGGAATTCTCAATGACTTTGTCACTTCTGTTGCAAGAGCTGCAGGAATCTTTTCCAAGACGATGCTGAAGCATCCTTTTTCTTGTAATAAGAGAGCATCTTCACGAAGACGTTGTGCTTCTTCATCTTCTTTAGCACGAACGATATATGTGCCGAACTTGTTGATGCTTTGTGGCATGAGTCCGAGGTGACCCATGACAGGGATGCCTGCGCTGATGATACGTTCAACAGACTCGAGGATTTCGCGTCCGCCTTCCATCTTGACAGCGTTTGCACCTGATTCTTTCATGATACGAATCGCTGAGTTCAAAGCTTCTTTTGAATTACCTTGGTATGTTCCGAAAGGTAAGTCGACAACGACGAAAGAACGTTTCACGGCGCGACATACTGATGAAGCGTGGTAGATCATCTCGTTCAGAGTGATAGGTAAGGTGGTTTTGTAACCTGCCATCACGTTAGACGCACTGTCGCCAACCAAAATGATGTCAATGTTTGATTCGTCTAAAATCTTTGCCATTGAATAGTCGTATGCTGTCAACATGGCAATTTTCTCACCGTTGTTCTTCATGTTTTGAAGGACGTGAGTCGTTACTAAAGATACGTTGTGTGATAAATACATTTCTTTTGTTTTGAGAAGACAAAAGTATATAAAAAAATAGTATCTTTGCCTATATTTAAAACTTATTTTTACAATGAGAAGACTAATCTTATCTATATTCATAATTCTTTCTGTAATTATCTTTAATTCATGTGATAACAGCGTCAAAATCTTTACTGATGGAGAAGAGGTCACTGCCGTTTATGGATACCTTGACGTAGAGGCTGACACCAATTATCTTAAGATAACAAAGTCATTCACAGGTAATGCCATTGAACTGGCTCCTGATTATTCGGCAAGCAATTATGATTACAAACTCGATGTCACCCTTACCGGAAAATTCGCGACAAGTCCTAATGCCGTTAGAACTGTTACATTAGATACAACTTCGGTCTTTAAACCTTATGATCCAGACGGATTGTTCTACAGCGGAGTTGATCAGGTTCTTTACTATACAACAGAAAAACTATTGGAAAATCAGGAGTATAAGTTGGTTATAAATCGTAAAGATGGCGAAGTCATAACTTCTAAGGTGAAGACCATCTGCGGATCGACGGTAAGAAAACCGATGATCGGTATTAGTTTTGAATCTCCTTCAACAAATAGAATAGAGTGGCGTTCTAATCAGTTTAACCAGTTGGCCGCTTATTATGAAGTGATAGGTTATTTCCACTACAAACAAATCGACCCAGGTCAAAGCGATACAACACATCATAAGATGAGATGGTTCTTCGGTTCTGGAACTGGCGTTGAGATGTATAACAGCAGCACCATGAATATGTTTGCTAATTATACTCCTACAACATTTTATACAAAACTCGCTTCTGATGCCAATATCGTCAATAACACATATACATATACAGAACGTTTTGTAGATTGTTTTGAAATCATCATAACCTCAACAGGTGATGAACTATACAATTATATATTAATACAAAACTCAGGAAGCGCAATAATGGATACTCCTGAATATACAAATATAGAAAACGGTGTCGGAATATTTTCCTCACGTTCTGTGTGCCGCAAGATAGTTGATGTCAACGAACAATCCATAAATACTTTGGTACATAAATATCCAGAATGGGGATTTAAGAAAGTTGTGGGGAATTATTGAACTCTGAACTCTGAACTCTGAACTCAGAACACTGACATTTCAATTCCTCAGTGACTTGGTGACTTGGTGACTCGGTGACTTTAAAGCTCCGCTGTCGTTTTGTCATTAAAATTTCTTCATGTCATATTATATGTTTGAAGATAAATAAAAAATAAATCTTTGAAAGTCACTGCTTTAGTGACTTTTTTGTTTTTATGTAAAAAATAATTGTGACATGGTTTTATCAGTTTTGACATATCAAATTTCATTGGCATAATGATTGACAAAAATGTGGCGCTGTCATATTGTGGCAGTTATAAAAAAAGCAAGAACAATTAAACAAACAATAAAAATAGGAGAAACAAATTATGTCAAAAATCATTGGTATTGACTTAGGTACAACAAACTCATGCGTTGCAGTTATGGAAGGTAACGAACCAGTAGTTATCCCTAACAGCGAAGGTCACCGCACAACCCCATCAGTGGTAGCGTTTACAGACAACGGCGAACGTAAAGTCGGCGAACCAGCAAAACGTCAAGCTATCACCAACCCATTGAAAACTATCTACTCTATCAAACGTTTCATGGGTGAAACATACGACAAGATGGTAAATGAAATCGACCGCGTGCCTTACCAAGTCGTAAAAGGACCAAACAACACTCCACGTATTGACATTGACGGTAAATTATACACTCCACAAGAAATCTCAGCAATGGTTCTTCAAAAGATGAAGAAAACTGCTGAAGACTATTTAGGCCAAACAGTTACAGAAGCTGTCATCACAGTTCCAGCATATTTCAACGACGCTCAACGTCAAGCTACTAAAGAAGCTGGCGAAATCGCAGGTCTCACAGTACGCCGTATCATCAACGAACCAACAGCAGCAGCTTTGGCATACGGTCTCGACAAGAAGAAAAACGATGTTAAAGTAGCAGTATTCGACCTCGGTGGCGGTACATTCGATATCTCAATCCTCGAACTCGGCGACGGCGTTTTCGAAGTTAAATCAACAAACGGTGACACTCACCTCGGCGGCGACGACTTCGACGGCAAAATCATCAACTGGCTCGCAGAAGAATTCATGCACGACGAAAACATGGACCTCAGAAAAGATCCTATGTCATTGCAACGTCTTAAAGAAGCTGCAGAAAAAGCTAAGATTGAGTTGTCATCATCAACAGAAACAGAAATCAACTTACCATATATCACAGCAACAGCAACAGGACCTAAACACTTGGTTCGCAAGCTCACACGTGCTAAGTTCGAACAATTATGCGACGATTTGATCCGCGCTACTATCGAACCATGCCGCAAAGCTTTGGCTGACGCTAACATGACAGTAAACGACATCGACGATGTTATCTTGGTTGGTGGTTCAACACGTATCCCAGCTATCCAAAACATCGTTAAGGACTTCTTCAAGAAAGAACCTTCAAAAGGCGTTAACCCAGACGAAGTTGTTGCTATCGGTGCATCAATCCAAGGTGGTGTTTTGACAGGTGAAGTTAAAGACGTTCTCTTGCTCGACGTTACTCCATTGTCATTAGGTATTGAAACACTCGGTGGCGTTATGACAAAACTCATCGAAGCTAATACAACAATCCCTACACGTAAGTCAGAGACATTCTCAACAGCTGTCGACAACCAACCAGGCGTAGAAATCCACGTATTACAAGGCGAACGTCCAATGGCAAACCAAAACAAGACTATCGGCAAGTTCCACTTGGATAACATCCCTCCAGCACCACGTGGCGTTCCACAAATCGAAGTTACATTCGACATCGACTCAAACGGTATCTTGAACGTATCTGCAAAAGACAAAGCTACTGGCAAGTCACAAAGCATCAGAATCGAAGCTTCATCAGGTTTGAGCGAAGAAGAAATCAAGAGAATGAAGGCAGAAGCAGAAGCTAACGCTGACGCT
>JAFYUH010000140.1 GCA_017549605.1 Bacteroidales bacterium | reverse complement strand
TTGTCATTCCAATTGGTAGATACGGCCTGAAGATTGTAATCCTTAAGATTACCGGCTGGTGCATTCAAGCTTGTATAGCTGTTATAACTTACAGTTGCAGCTACAGTTATGTCACCTTTCTTAGGTTCCACATCCTGTGCATGGGCTGCAAGGCATATCATCGGGGCAACGGCTAATATGAAAAGTTTTCTTAGTTTCATAGATTCCTTGTTTTGTTTAAACTTTATGATATTATACCGTTATCGGGTCAAATTATTCAGCTGGAGTTTCTTCTGTCAACAAAGCATCCAAAGCTGCCTTTCTTTCAGCAACAACTTTTTCTTGAATTTCAATCTTAGCTTCAAGCTGTGCTATACTTTCCTTAGCCATAGCCAATGTTTCTTCAGCACTGTTACGTTGGTAACGTACGAGGTCAGCTTCTCTTTCTGCAATATTAGCTTCCAAATTAGCAATAATTTGATTGATATCAGTACCAGCATACCATGCTAGATCATTCAAAGCATAGTATTCTTCCCATTTTTCATTGATACCTTCGTATGCTTCTTCCCAAGCTTCCCATGCTTTTTCGTTTGCTTCGTTAGCAGCAATCATTTCTTCAGCAAGTTTGTTGGCTGCTTCTACATCAAGAGTAGCAAGAAGTTCTGTAAATTCAGCCTGACGTTCTACTGCATCGTCATAATTCTTCTGGTAATAAGCTAAATTATCAGTTGCTTGTGCAATAGCTGTTTCTGCATTAGCAATAGCTTGTTTCTTTGCTTCTTTTTCTTCATCCGTTGTTTCAGGTAAAGCCTTTGCAGCTGTCATGTCAGCATTAGCAGCAGCCAAACGACCATAAGCAGTATTCTTATCCTTAGTATCTTCAGTTGTACCAAGTTCTGTTGCCCAATGTTCTACGTTAGCAGAATATTGTCTTGTTGCGTTCAACTTATTATTTTCATTGATGCGGATATTTTCAAAGTAACCATATCCATGAGTATACCAATTATTGCTATAACCATTATTACTATTGATTCTAACATCCATATGACCCCAATTATATTCTACTATATAATAATTGTTATTGATGTTATTGATAGTGTTTCGAATTTCATCCATTGCTTTATTCTTTTCTTGAACCAATTCATTAGCTGCTACCAACTTAGCAGGTTCTTCGCCAGCATTGAAATTCTTTTGAGCTAATTCAGCTTCGATTCTAGCAGCTTCAGCTTTTGCTTGAAGAGTAGCATTATCCAAATCTTTGTTTTCTTGATATACAGCTAACTGAGCTTTATAGTTAGCAATATCATTTTGAGCAGAGATTGTGTTTGCTTTGTTCCAAGCATCTACAGAAATTACATTTGCTTCCAAAAGAGCCAAATTTGCCTTTTGACTGAGCAAATTGTTTTTAAAGGTAGTTAACTTTGAAAGTTCATTTTGATATTGATTATACAATTCATTAAAACGATCGTATTCAGCATCAGTCAATTCATTCTTTACGTTTTCAACCTCCTTCTGAATGTTTAACAAATTCAAAGCAGCTTGAGCTTTGATAGTTTCAATAGTAGCGGCAAATTCTTGAGCTGCTTGTTCTATTTGTTGAATTTTTTGGTCTGCTTGAGCTTGCTGATAAGCAGCTTGAGCCTTTTGAAGTGCAGCATAAGCTTCAGCTTGAACAGCTTCAGCAGCAGCTTGTGCTTGAGCCAGAGCAGCAGCAGCCTTCAATTGTTCTGCCTTTGCACCACGCAATTGTGTTACTGATGCAGATTCTTCACTGTCCACACATGATGTGAAAACCGGACTTGCTACCAATGCACCTACTAGGGCATAAATAGCTAAAAAATTTTTTCTCATAATTGATTAAATTTAGATTAAAAAATATGTAATTAACTGTCTTTTTTCTTCTAAGTTCCGCACAGACTTTTC
>JAFYUH010000139.1 GCA_017549605.1 Bacteroidales bacterium | reverse complement strand
TGTTGTAGCGTTTCCCTTGGCATGTCTCGCATAATACTTGTACATCTGGCAAGAAATTCATTTCGATGACGCGTAGTCCTGCTCCGCCGCAAGTCTCACATCGTCCGCCTTTTACGTTGAAGGAGAATCTTCCAGCTTTGTAGCCTCTGATTTTAGACTCTGGCAACTCGCCGTAAAGTTTTCTTATGTCGTCGAAGACTTTTGTATATGTCGCTGGATTTGACCTAGGCGTTCTGCCAATAGGTGCTTGGTCTATTTCAATGACTTTGTCGATAAACTCCAGACCTTCGATTGAGTCGTAAGGAAGCGGTTCTTTTACAGAACGATAGAAATGTTTGCTCAAGATAGGGTAGAGAGTCTCGTTAATCAAACTCGATTTTCCAGAGCCTGAGACGCCTGTTACGCAAGTCATTACGCCTAAAGGTAATTTTAATGTTACGTTTTTGAGGTTGTGCCCTTTGGCTCCTTTTAGTATGATGTATTCGTCTTTACGAGGCTTGCGTCTTGTCTTTGGAACTTCAATAGCTTTCTTTCCATTGAGATAATCGCAGGTGAGGCTTTTGCCTTTCTTGACTTCTTTCGGTGTTCCTTCAAAAGTTACTTCGCCACCGTGTTTTCCGGCTCCAGGACCTATGTCGACGATATAATCGGCCGCCATCATAGTGTCTTTGTCGTGTTCTACGACGATGATAGAATTGCCGATGTCGCGTAATTCTTTCAATGATTCTATAAGTCGTTGGTTGTCACGTTGATGTAACCCGATGCTTGGTTCGTCTAAGATATAAAGAATGCCTGTTAGAAGTGAACCTATCTGTGTCGCAAGTCGTATGCGTTGCGCCTCGCCTCCGGAAAGTGTTTTTGCGGGACGATTTAAATTCAAATAATCAATGCCGACATTCAAAAGAAAATCAATGCGTTTCTTGATTTCTGCCAAGACATCTGTCGCGATTTCTTTTTGTTTTTTGTTAAGATATTTTGGTAATTCCTCGAACCACTTTGCGAGGTTTACGATGTTCATCTCAGCGAGTTCTGAAATGTTTTTGTCGTTTATCTTGAAATATAAAGCTTCTTTTTTAAGACGAGCTCCGTGACATTCTGGACATTGTGTCTCATTCATGAAACTTGATGCCCAGCGTTTTATGGCAGGAGAGGCGTTCTCGTCGTCTTGTTCTATGATGAAATTGATGATGCCGTCGAATGTGGCAGTGAATGTCGACATCGTTCAGTATAATTCTTTTGTTACGGTGAATCCTTCGCTACTGCCATAAAGTATCGCATTCAATGCTTCTTCAGAAATTTCTTTCAATGGAGTGTCTAAGGTGAATCCGTAATGAAGTCCTAATGTCTCCAACTGATTGAAAATCCAAGAGTTCTTGTATTCGCCTATAGGAGAGAGCCCGCCTTTTTTTATGCTTTTCTCCATATCGGGAATTATCTTGTTCATATCAATGACAGTGACTTCTCCGAGACCGTTGCATTTCGGACAAGCACCGTATGGTGAGTTGAAAGAGAATGTGTTAGGCTCAGGGTCTTGATAGGAGAGTCCTGTCGTAGGGCACATGAGCAGACGACTGAAATAACGAATGTCAGTTTGTCCTTCTTCCAAAATGAAAAGCAGTCCTTTGCCATGTTTGAAGGCAAGTTCTATAGCTTTAGCGATTCTGCTTCTATCTTCGCCGACTAAAAGCCTGTCGATGACGATTTCAATATCATGGACTTTATAGCGGTCGACTTGCATTCCGTAGTTTAGCTCTTTTATTTCACCGTCGATACGAACTCTTAAAAAGCCTTGTTGGCGTATATTTTCAAAAAGCTCGCGGTAATGACCTTTACGTCCTCTTACCACTGGAGCTAAAATGTTTATTTTCTTGTTTTTATAAATCTTGGTTATAGTGTCGCAAATCTGTTCTTCAGAATAACGAACCATTTTTTCTCCAGTGTTATATGAAAATGGTTCAGCAGCTCTTGCGTACAGAAGTCGCAGGTAATCATATATTTCAGTTATTGTTCCTACTGTCGAACGTGGATTTTTGTTAACGGATTTTTGTTCGATGGAGATGACAGGACTCAATCCTTTTATATCATCGACTTGTGGGCGTTCCATATTGCCAATGAACTGACGCGCGTATGACGACAACGACTCCATGTAGCGTCTTTGGCCTTCTGCATAAATGGTTTGAAACGCTAATGATGATTTGCCGCTACCACTCAATCCTGTTATCACGACGAGTTTGTCGCGTGGTATTTTTAGACTTATATCTTTGAGATTGTTTTCCTTAGCTCCGTAAATCTCTAAGAATTCTTCTTCTGATATATTGTTTTTTTCGATATCTTTCATTTTTAAATTTCGCCGTTAACTAAAGAGTCGTTTTCAAAGAATTGTTCGTCGCCAATTAAATTCATGATATGTCCGTGTGTCATATTGAAAGGTTTCTTTGGAATTTTTATCTCGTAAACTTTTCCTTTCTTAACTGTTAACGTATTGCTTCTCAACCAAGGGTTAAAAACTTTTAACAATTTATAAGTGATGTCGTGTTCTTTTGCAAATTCAGCTAAGTTGTCGATGCTCTCTTTGACAATCACAGTTTTATATTTGTAAGGCTCGTATGCCAAGCTGTTGCTGACATAGATGCCATATTTTTCAGGGTTTTCGAAAATGGTTTTGATGGCTAATATGCGAAATACGTAACGTTCTGTCTCTTCTGCCATTAGCATATCGTAATAAGAAGTTACGCCTTGTTCTTTCATAAATTTTGATACTCTAGAAGAGCCAGCATTATAAGCAGCTGCTACTAATGTCCAGCTGCCGAATCTTTCGTACGCTTTAAGGAAATATTTACATGCAGCCTCTGTCTCTAGTTCAACATTATAGCGCATGTCTATTTCTTTGTTTACTTCCAGTCCATATTCTTGTGCAGTGCTTTTCATAAACTGCCAGAAACCAGCAGCGCCAGCAGGTGATACGACATTGCTTAAATAACTTTCAATGATGCATAGATATTTGAAATCATCGGGGACTCCGTATTTTTGTAAAATGGGTTCAATAACTGGAAACCAGCGTTTTGAACGTTTTAGTAACACCATGGTGTTGCTGTGGAAATATGTGTTCGACAAAAGCTCTCTTTCGTAACGTTCTCTGATGTTGAACATTTCAAGCGGCACTCTCTCGTCAGCAAAATAAATGTCGTCGCAAAACTCAATGTCGTGACTTTGAATCACGATTTGTTCTAAAGAAACAGGACGTTTGTTAGCTGTTCTTATGGCAATGATACTCATTACTAATGTGATGATAATCATTGCAACGAGTGATGCCGCTGCTATTAAAAGAAGAGTTCTTGTGTTTTTCATATTTTAATTTCTAGTATGCTTGTCTATATAAAAGGTGTTTCAAAATTTTTGAATAATGGAGAAATTTTATCTTTTTCAGATAGTATTGGATCTTCGATATTCCAATTGATATTAATGTCAGGGTCGTTCCACAAGATGCTGCCTTCTGATTCCTTATTATATACGTTGGTACATTTATAAGCAAAAATCGTGTCATCTTCCAAAGTCACGAAGCCGTGAGCGAATCCTTCTGGAATCCAGAACTGAAGCTTGTTTTCTTCAGTTAAAACGACAGATTCCCACTTGCCGTAAGTAGGTGAATCCTTGCGCAAATCGACGGCGACATCCATTACTGCACCTTTTGTCACTCTGACGAGTTTGCCTTGCGCGTAAGGTGGCTTCTGGAAATGCAAACCACGCAGAACGCCTTTGCTCGACTTTGATTCGTTGTCTTGTACGAAATCCATCGTAAGACCTTCTTTTGCAAAACGTTCTTTGTTATAAGTCTCAAAGAAATAACCTCTTTCGTCTTTGAAGACGTCGGGCTTTATTATCAATAAATCTTTTATAGAAGTTTTAATTATCTCCATGATTTTTGGCTTTGAATTTTAAAGAGAGACGCATCAATGTGTATATATGTATAGGATTCATTGACACGTCTCTACTTGTTGTCTTATAGTCTTGTTGACTTGTAGTCTTTTTATAGGTGTACCACTTCGTCGTGTGCTGCAGCAGCTGCTTCCATCATAGCTTCCTACATTGTTGGGTGAGGGAAGATAGTGTTGATGATGTCGCGGCCTTTTGCGCCTAACTCGCGACCTAATACTGCTGTTGCAACCATTTCTGTTATGGTGTCGCCGACCATGTGGCATCCTAACCATTCGTCGTTAGCGGCATTGAAGACGACTTTGATGAAACCGTCTCTGTTGCCTGATGCAGTTGCCTTGCCTGATGCTGTGAATGGGAACTTGCCGACTTTAACTTCGTAACCTGCAGCGATAGCTTTAGCTTCTGTGAGACCTACTGATGCTACTTCAGGAGTGATGTATGTACAGCCAGGGATATTGTTGTAATTTAATTTTTCTGGTTCTAAGCCACAGAGTTTTTCAACGCAGATGATAGCTTCGTGTGATGCTTTATGTGCCAATGCTGGGCCATGAACGATGTCACCGATAGCATAAACGCCTTCAACGTTAGTTCTGTAGTAATCGTCAACGATGACTTTGCCTCTTTCTGTTGCGATGCCGAGTTCTTCAAGACCGAGGTTTTCGATGTTTGTCTGTACGCCGACTGCTGAGAGAACGATATCAGTTTCAACGACTTTAGGACCTTTTTTAGTTTCGATTGTACAAACGCATTTTTCGCCTGTTGTGTCTACGTTTGTAACTGATGACTCTGTCATGACAGTCATCTTCAATTTCTTGAAGCAGCGTTCAACTTGTTTTGAAACTTCTTCATCTTCAACAGGAAGGATGTTAGGCATGAATTCAACTAAAGTGACTTTTACGCCCATTGATGTGAAGAAGAATGCGAATTCTGAACCGATAGCGCCAGAACCAACAACTACCATTGTTTCAGGAAGTTTGTCTAAAACGAGAGCTTGACGATAGCTGATGATCTTTTCACCGTCGATAGGAAGAGCAGGGAGTTGGCGAACTCTACAACCTGTTGCGAGGATGATGTGTTCTGCTTCGTATACTGTTTCAACGCCTTCTGCGTCAACGACCTTAACTTTCTTGTCTGCTGTCAATGAACCTAAACCAGCGATGAGTTCTACGTTGTTTTTCTTGAAAAGATATTGAACGCCTTTGCTCATATTGTCAGCGACGCCACGGCTGCGACGTACAACGGCTTCCATATCAGCTTTTACTTCACCTTCAACGTTGATGCCGTAATTTTCAGCATGTTTCATGTATGTATAAACTTGAGCGCTTTTCAAAAGAGCTTTGGTTGGAATACAACCCCAGTTCAAACATGTTCCGCCGATTTCTGATTTCTCGACAACAGCGACTTTTTTACCTAATTGTGAAGCTCTGATAGCAGCAACGTAACCACCTGGGCCACTGCCTATTACTATAACATCGTAATTCATGATAATATGTTTTTAAATTATTAATTTTTAAAATTTACGAGAACTGCGAAATTACTAAAAATATCGATAAAAATGTTGCGATATACATATTTATTTATAATGAAATTTTAAAAAAAATCTCGCAAAGGAACTCTGAACTTTGAACTTTGAACTTTGAACCACTATACACTATAAACTCTCAACTATTTCGAACTAGACAATATGTGGTTATTGTAAAAAGAAATTAACATCATTTCTTAATTTTTGGAAGAAAAGTGTTAAAAAATGTTAATTCTATAAAAAATCTTTCAAAATCACTTGACTTTTGAGTTGGGTTGTTTGTACTTTTGCAGCACATACGATAAGGCAGTCGCCTTAAATAAAAATCAGGATTTTCTTTATCTGAATTCTAAATCTCCGCGGGATAGAATTATATATTCATAATTTTTATTAACTCTAAATTTCTTTAAAAATGAAAACAATTGCTAATTCCCAATTGACGGGGAAATGGTATAGCATTGCCCGTACCTACAATCATCTTGAAATGAAATTCTTGGAAATATTTCTTTATGTTTCAATTGCTTGTGGAAGTTGTCTGGAACTGCTTTATGTCGGAATAAAAGAAGACAGGAGCAAGGTCTTGAAGAAACTTGATTTGGAAATTTTGCCAAAAGACGATGCTTGTTTTATTGTCATAAGAAAAGGATTGTTCTGGAAAAAGTTGAAGATTTTAACATTTGATGAAAAAGAGAAAGTCTTGATTCTGTCTGATATGAAAATGAAACATATTTCAATATTATCCAGAAAACCTGAGTTGAAACATGAAATCGTGGAGAAATGTCTGAATGGAATTGAGGCTCTTAGAGGGAAAGAGGTGAAGCTGTATGGGAATTCGATTTATGAGACGCCACAGAGTGACGTCTCTACTTGGTGACTTGGTGCCTCGGAGTCTAGGTGACTAAAAAAATAATTCCTAATTTTTTTGAAAAAAACTGTTGTCTGTTGTCTGTTGTCTGTTGACTTTTTTTTATCTTTGCGTTTTACATAAAATATAAGGTGTTATGACATTAAATTCACTTACAGCAATATCTCCAGTTGATGGCAGATACCGTTCCAAGGCAGCAGGTCTTGATGAATATTTTTCAGAATTCGCATTGATCCGTTATCGCGTAAAAGTAGAGGTTGAATATTTTATCGCATTATGCGAACTCCCATTACCTCAACTCGCAGATTTCGACCACAAATATTTCCCAACATTGCGTTCTTTCTACGAAAACTTCACAGTGGAAAACGCTCAAGAAATCAAAGACATTGAGAAAGTTACAAACCATGATGTTAAGGCTGTTGAATATTTCCTCAAACGTCGTTTCGATGAACTCGATCTTAAGAAATTCAAAGAATTCATCCACTTCGGTTTGACTTCACAAGATATCAATAACGTAGCTGTGCCTCTCACATTGAGAGATGCTAACGCTAACATTTATTTGCCAGCTATGCAAGAACTTAGAGACAAGCTCTTCGCAATGGCAGAAGAATGGAAAGACGTTCCAATGTTGGCTCACACTCACGGTCAGCCAGCAAGTCCAACTCACCTCGGAAAAGAAATCTATGTCTTCGTAGAACGTTTGGACAACCAAATCAACAACTTGAAAAACATTCCTTTCTGTGCTAAGTTCGGCGGCGCAACAGGTAATATGAACGCTCATAAAGTTGCTTATCCACAGATTGAATGGAAAAACTTCGCAAACAATTACATCAATAATAACTTAGGTCTTACAAGACTTCAAACAACAACACAGATTGAACACTACGATTTCATGGCAGCTTATTTCGATGCAGTGAAACGTATCAACACAATCTTGATCGACCTCGCTCGCGACGTATGGCAATACGTTTCAATGGAGTACTTCAAACAAAAGATTAAAGCTGGTGAAGTAGGTTCTTCAGCAATGCCTCATAAAGTCAACCCAATCGACTTTGAAAATGCAGAAGGTAACCTCGGATTGGCAAATGCTATCTTCGAACACCTCAGCGCAAAACTTCCAATCAGCCGTATGCAACGCGACCTCACTGACTCAACAGTGACAAGAAACGTCGGCGTGCCATTGGCTCACACAGTGATCGCTATCGCTTCATTATTGAAAGGTCTCGACAAACTTATCCTTAACGAAGATAAATTAAGCGAAGACTTGTTGAACAATTACGCTGTCGTAGCTGAGGCTATCCAGACAATCTTACGTCGTGAAGAAGTTGAAGGCGCTTACGAATTATTGAAAGGCTTGACACGTACAAACGAAAAAGTCACACGCGAGTCTATCGACAGATTCATCGATGAACTTCCTGTCAGCGATGCTGTTAAGGCTGAAATGCATGTGATTACTCCTGAAAACTATACTGGTTATAGCTTTTAAGTTTTAAACGAAAAATAAAGAATAGGGGAATTTTGTAATGAAGTTCCCCTTTAAATTTGCTCAGATGAAAATCAATAAATTCAATAGAGTTCTGACTTACGTGAAACCGTATTGGGGCAGCGTGACAATGAATATAGTATTTACAATGTTGGCTACTATATTCTCATTGTTCTCATTTTCAATGATTGTTCCATTCTTGAATCTTTTGTTTAATCCAAATAATCTCATCACGGTAAAACCTGAGTTTTCGTTGAGCTCTGATGTGCTTCTCGAAACGATGAATTATTATATCAGCGCGATTATCATTTCAAAAGGTCAGAAGATGGCATTGTTGTTCATCTGCGCTATGCTGGTGTTCGCCTTTTTCTTGAGAAACCTCACGACGTATATGGCTAGTTATTACATGGCTTCCGTGAGGGTCAATTCGATAAAGGATATGAGAACTGCGGTCTATAACAAGATTCTCGTTCTCCCATTGTCGTTTTATAGCAGACAGAAAAAAGGTGACATCATCGCAAGAATCACCATCGACCTTCAAGAGATTGAAGTCTCTATCATGAATTATTTGGATGTTTTCATCAAGGCGCCAATAACAATCATAGCGTATTTCGCTTATATGCTTGGTGTTAGCTGGGAACTTACTTTGTTTGTTTTATGTGTGCTTCCAATAGGTGGCATCGTTATCGGCAAGATCGGTAAGTCATTGAAGAAAGACTCTAAAGAAGGACAGACTCGTCTGGCAAATATAATAGCCAATATTGAAGAGACGATTTCTGGTTTGCGTATCATCAAGGCATTCAATGCTATAGATTATACCAACGAGAAATTCGAGGAACAAAATTATGGCTATTCGAAATTGTTAAAATTCGTTCACAGAAAAAGAGACCTCAGTTCTCCAATGAGCGAATTGCTTTCTGCTGTAGTAGTCTCTATAGTGCTTTGGTTCGGTTCGACATTGATTTTATCGGGCAGCGCTACAATCACAGCAGCTAACTTCATCGCTTATATCATTGTGTTCTCGCAGATCATCTCTCCAGCGAAATCGTTCTCACACGGTTTCTATAACTTGCAGAAAGGTATGGCATCGGCTGAGCGTGTGTTTGAGATACTTGATGCGGATGAAGTTATATATCAAAAAGATAAAGCTAAGAATATCGCAGAATTCAAAGATTCTGTCAAATATAATAATGTCGTCTTCCGTTACGGAAAAGACGATGTCTTAAAGAATATCAACTTGACCATTGGAAAAGGCAAGATGGTCGCTTTGGTAGGAGAGAGCGGCGGAGGCAAGTCGACGATGGTTGACCTTCTTCCTCGTTTCTATGATGTCTGCGAAGGTTCTATAACAATTGACGGCACTGATATCCGTGACTATAAAATCGATGATCTTCGTAGCCTGATGGGAATTGTAAGTCAGGAGAGTATTTTGTTTAACGACACTGTTCACAATAACATTGCTTTCGGTATGCATAACGCTACACGCGAGGAGGTCATAGAGGCTGCTAAGGTTGCTAATGCACATGATTTCATCATGCAGCTTGAAAATGGTTACGACACTTATATAGGCGACAGAGGTATGAACCTCTCTGGAGGTCAAAGGCAGCGATTGAGTATTGCACGCGCTGTGCTTAAGAACCCACCTATATTAATACTCGATGAAGCGACATCTTCACTCGATACAGAATCGGAAAAATTGGTACAAGACGCTTTGGCTAAGGTGATGAGCAACAGAACATCTGTTGTTATCGCACATCGTCTTTCAACGATACAAAATGCTGATGATATTGTTGTTTTAGCAAAAGGTCATATCGTTGAACAAGGTAAACATGATGAACTTATTGCAAAGAACGGCGTTTATAAGAGACTGTCGGATTTGCAATCGTTTAACTAGTTAGTTGGTAATCATAACCTTACGCCAAATCCGAATCCGATGAAGTCAGCGACTCCTAAGTGGGTGTTGAGTGCGAACTTGCCGTAGAAATGTTCTCCGATATTGCCTTTTATGGCGAATTTGTTATAGATACGTCCGTAGCTCATATCGCGTCCCCATGGATGATATCCGACGTTGAAAAGAAATGACATCTCTCCCAAAATGAGTTCGTAAGCCATTCCGATGCCGGGTTTCAATAACTGTGCGAAAGTGTATTTGTCGAGATTGTTTTCGTGTTTGCCTAATACTAAGACATCGGTTGCATCGTAGACTAAGTCCATGCCGATGCCGAATTTACTTAGATTAGTGATTCTTTCCATAGCATATAGTTCTAGGTTATAAACTGAAAAATAGTCATTCTGTTTGTATTCTATTCTTTTTACTCCGTAAGAAAGACCGATGTAAAAATCAGGGTTAAATGTTCTGAATATCTGACTGTTGATATGTCTTTTCTCCTCTTTGATAGATGTGTTTAACTGTGCAATATCTTGATATGTTGTCTGTTGGTCAATAAGGTATGTCGCACTTAAACCAGCGTTGAAGATATTGATGCCTCTGTTAGGCTGGGTGGTACATCCGTTTGAGAAGTGTGTGACGCCAGCGAAAAGCGACATTTTGAGGTGGTTGCTGATCTGCTGTTTGTATTCAACTGACAGACTGATGGCTGCATTGAAGTGAGCGCCTATGTACATATTATAAGGATTCTCTTCGTGGTGGAATTTTTCGGTGAGATAGCCGAGACCTGTACCTAACCTCAGACCTAAAGTGCTGACTTTACTCTTGTTTAAAGGAAAGTTTATGAAAGGGTAAATTGCATACGCATTGCCAATGACTTCTTGGTTGCCAATGGTAGAGAAGAATG
>JAFYUH010000015.1 GCA_017549605.1 Bacteroidales bacterium | reverse complement strand
GCAACATACGATGGAACAGCTAAGGTTACAGTCTCCGGATCATCATTTTTTACAATCATCCAGCACAATGCAAGAAACAACATCTACGCAAAAGATTTGGTTTCTAAATATGCATCTGCTCAGGCACTTTACGAAGGTTCTATCTACGTCAACTGCACAGACAGCTTAGCTGCATTAGTTAAAGACTTCGGCAGTATATATTACAACAGAGAATTAAAAGTGTTAAACGACAGCATCACACCATCGCCAGTTCCAAACTCAAGAGGCGTTATTGAGCCGTATAATTAAAAGACACCAAGACTCTGAGACACTGAGTCACCAAGCTATAGAAGCTTTGACTTTGAACTTTATAATGTGAGCCCTGAAAGGGCAAAACAAATATAGCGGTGGGCAACGCTGAACTCTGAAGTGCCTATAGTCTGTCGTCCCTGACGGGACTTTTTAAAACTCAGAATCTCAGAACTTCAGAATCTCAAAATTTTGAAGTTCTGAGATTTTGAGATTCTGAAGTTTTATAATAGCGGTGCTGCGTTAGGGATTGCAGCGGCATCCTTTGCGAAGCGGAGCGGGAAATGGGATTCGGGAACGGGGATTTGGGAATTTGGAGATTTTTTTGAGCGGGGAAAATTTAAGCGAGCAAAGATAGAGCGGAAAGCCCGACGGCGATAGCCGGAACGCCCAAAGAAAGACAACAGTCAACAGACTACGGACAACAGACAATTTCCCAATTGAGTTGCTAAGATGCTGTGTCGCTGAGGATTTGTGGAATTGAGGAATTGAGGTAATGAGGACTGAAGTTAGATGTTGCTCATTGCTCACAGCTCATAGCAAAAAAGTTCTTAGTTCAAAAAAAAGACGCCACCGTGAAGTGACGTCTTGTATTTTGTGGACAATAACTGTTGTCCGTAGTCCGTAGTCTGTTGACCGATTAATAAGCTCTTGCGAATATCACGCGGCGTTTTGAAGGCTGACCTGAGTAGATGCAGTTGCCATCTTCGAAGTCGTCGTCCAAAGGAATGCAGCGGATAGTAGCTTTTGTCTCGTCTTTGATTTTTTGCTCTGTTTCTGGAGTACCGTCCCAATGAGCATAGACGAACATATTGTTTTCGATTTGAGTTTTGAAGTCATCCCAAGTATCGACTTTAACAGTTCTTGATTGACGGAAGTCGAGAGCTTTTTTGAAGATATTTTCTTGGATTTCTTCGAGAAGATTTGTGATGTAATCTTCGATATTGTCGATTGTTGTGTTGCACTTTTCGAGAGTGTCGCGGCGAGCGATTTCAACTGAGTTGTTTTCAACGTCGCGAGGACCAGCAGCGATACGTACAGGCACGCCTTTGAGTTCCCATTCAGCGAATTTGAAACCAGGTTTTTGAGTATCGCGGTCGTCGAACTTAACGCGCATTCTTCTAGCTTCGAGGCGTTTTTTCAAGCCTTCGCAGTAGTTAAGAACAGCTTCTTTTTGTTCGTCTGTCTTGTAGATAGGAACGATAACAACTTCGATAGGAGCGATTCTTGGAGGAAGAACGAGACCGTTATCATCTGAGTGAGCCATGATAAGAGCGCCGATCAAACGAGTTGAAACACCCCATGATGTAGCCCATACATACTCTAATTTATTTTCTTTATTGAGATATTTAACATCGAAAGCCTTAGCGAAGTTTTGTGCGAGGAAGTGAGAAGTACCAGCTTGGAGAGCCTTGCCGTCTTGCATCATAGCCTCGATACAGAATGTCTCTTCAGCACCAGCGAAACGTTCGTTAGCAGATTTGATACCGCGGATAACAGGAAGAGCCATGTATTTTTCAGCGAATTCTGAATATACGTCGAGCATCTTACGTGCTTCTGCCAAAGCCTCTTCGCGTGTAGCGTGAGCGGTGTGACCTTCTTGCCACAAGAACTCGGCTGTACGGAGGAAAGAACGGGT
>JAFYUH010000001.1 GCA_017549605.1 Bacteroidales bacterium | reverse complement strand
TAATATGAAAAGATTAATTCCTATAGCTTGCGATCATGGTGGATTTGCCATGAAGCAATATATCATTGAAAGACTGATAGAAAACGGTTACGAAGTTAAAGATTACGGTACATTTTCAGAAGAAAGTGTAGATTATCCTGATTACATCCATCCATTGGCACAGGATATTCAAGACGGAGTTTATCCACTTGGTATCATTTTGTGTGGAAGCGGCAACGGCGCACAGATGACAGCTAACAAACATCCTAATGTTAGAGCTGCTCTTTGCTGGAATGTTGAATTAGGAAGATTGGCTCGTCAGCACAATGACGCTAACATTTTAACACTTCCTGGTCGTTTCATTTCAAACGAATTAGGTTGGGAAATAGCTCAAGCTTATTTGACAACAGATTTCGAAGGCGGAAGACACGCTAACAGAGTTGCTAAAATTAACCTTAAATAATATAGGTACATGAATGATAAAGGAATGATCTTTAACCAGAATGCAAGAAGAATTGCTTTTGATGATGAACATTATGAAAAAATGATGTCTCGTTACGATTCTTTCATGCAGAATGTTAAAGATCGTTCCAATTATTATTCAAATATAGATTTAGAAAAACAAAGAGCCTTTAACATAAGAAGCAAGGCTTTTAAAAAATTAGATAAGCTATTAGTCGATTTTGATACGAATTTTGTCAAAAACGGAGGTAACTTATTGTGGGCTAACGACTCTGACGAAGCCAGAAAAATGATTTATGATATTCTGAATCAGAATAGAGTAAAGAAAATCGTCAAGACAAAAAGTTCTACAATAGAAGAAATAGGACTTATATCTTATCTTGAAATGAAAAAGATAAAAGTCGTTGAGACTAATATCGGCGATTTTGTATGCAGTGCCTTTAATGAGACTCCATATAATTTCAAGTCATCGGCAGCTCATAAAACAACAGCAGAAATAGCTGATTTATATGCTAATAAATTCGGCATCAAAGAAGGCTGCAATGCAAGACAGCTCACCGCTTTTACCAAAAACACTCTAAAAAAAGACATCTATAATCCGGAAGCTCTTATAACAGGTGCCAACTTTTTAGTCTCTAACACCGGTACTGTCGTGTTGACTGAAAACGAAGGAAATATCTTAAAGTCAAGTACTTTTGCACCAATACATATAATAGTTGCCGGCATAGACAAAATGATTACCTCCATGGACGAGTTGGGTGTGTTGTTGCCTTTATCGTCTTTATATGATTCAAATAACAACTTATCTTCTTTATATTCTTTTGTCAACAAGCCATTGACTCATGATGGTGAGGTTCAAAAATTGTATCTTATATTGCTTAATAACAATAGAACCAATATCTTATCAAAAGACAAACAAAGAAATATCCTTTCTTGTATACAATGTGGAGCTTGTTTGCAAGTATGCCCTATTTATAATACAGTAGGTGGTCATACATACGGAGAATATAATCCTGGACCTGTCGGTTCAATTTCTTTACCTCTATTGAAAAACATAGAAGAGACTTCTCATTTCTGTTCTTTATGCACGCTATGTGGCAGATGCTCAGAAGTTTGTCCTGTTAATATCCCTTTAAAGGATTTATTTATAGAAAACAGAAAAGATCTTATAAAAGCAGATAAATCTTTGGTTGGTGAAAAGAATTTTTTCAATGCTATAATGAAAAAAATGACTAGCAGAAAAAATCTTGACAAACATAGCAGCAGCTTGAAAGATATGGAATTAAGTTTCCATATAAAGAAAAAATGGGGATCAAAAAGAGAGTTACCAAAATTTGCGAAGGAATCTTTTTCTCAGTATTGGAAAAACATTAATAATAACAAATAAAATGAAGAAAACTATTTTACTTTTATTAGCATTATGCATTACATCAATGATGTTTGCAGATAATTTTGTAATGGTCAAAGTTAAAGATCAACAAAATTTAAGAGAATTATTCAATAGCAAAGACATCAACATTCATTATTATAATGATAATTTTGTACTTGCAACAGCTGAAGATCTTAATGAAAATATGATTTTGTTAGATGATAAATCATTTGAAGACAATGATTTATATTTCATAGTTTATTGTGAAAAAGAAAATCAACAAAGCTATATTGAAAGAGAAAGCGCAGAGGTTTTATTCAGCAATGAAGATTTGTTAATTGTAAAGCCTTTAGGTGAAAATTTGAATCCTGCTAAGAATGACGGTATGGTTGCCATTTCAAACCAAACAGCAAGATTAGCTCAAGCACACCGTGATTTTCCTACAGTAACAGAAGAAAATCAAGCTGTTAGAGATTTAATGAATGAAGTTGAAATTGAAAACTTGACAATTACAGTTCAACATTTACAAGATTACGAAAGAAGATATTATAATTCAACAGAAGCATACGCAGCTGGAGAATGGATCTATGAACAATTTGAAAATTTAGGTTTGGATGTTGAAGAATTTGAATTCAAACATGGTGTAAATGCCTCATCACCAAACATCATCGCTACACAATGGGGAACAAAATATCCTGATCAATATGTAGTTTGCGGTAGCCACTATGATTCATACAGTCATTCAGGCATGTGTCCTGGCGCTGACGACAATGCAACAGGTGTAGCATCAGTTTTGGAGACAGCAAGAATCTTATCTCAATATACTTTCGATCGTTCAATTATCTATTGTTCATTCTCAGCTGAAGAACAAGGTTTGGTTGGAAGTGCTGCATACGCAAAATTCTGTGCAGACATGGGTTATGATATCGTTGGTTATTTCAACAACGACATGAACGGATATTTACAAGAAGGCAGTGAAATTCATATCGACGTTATCTATCCAGACAATGTTGCTGCAATCGGTGATTACTATACAAGTTTGGCTGGCGTTTATTTCCCAGAAATGCAAGTACGCCATGTAGTTTTCAAATCAGGCGACAGCGACCATACATCATTCAATAACAATGGTTTCATGGGTATTTATCCTTTCGAAGATAATGAATATCATAGTCCATATATCCACACTGGCAATGACGTTATCGGAGCAAGTGTCAACTCATTTGAACAATCTGAACGTTTCACACACATGAACATCGCTTGTGTTGCAACATTAGCTAATTTGTCATCAGAAGATGTAATGGAAAATGAATATAACAATGTTACTATCTTCCCAAATCCTGCTAAGACTACATTGACATTAAAAGCAGAGACAGCAGGTGTAAAAGAAGCTAAGATTATCAATTCATTAGGCCAAATCGTCAAAGAATTTTCATTTGAAACAACAACTACTGTAGACATTAAAGATTTAAATAATGGTGTTTACTTTGTTAAGATATTAGGCGACAATGTCGTAACAAAGAAAATAGTTGTAAGAAATTAATATCGAAATAACCAAACTATAAAGCCATGAAAAAATTATCATTGTTAACTCTCTCTTTGCTTATGATATTATCTGTGCATGCACAGACTGTCATAACAAAAGACTTTAATGATTATCAAGAAGATGCCATTTTAAATGGTCAAGATGGTTGGGTTGCCAAGGCACATAGCGCAGGCGGCGGACAATTTAAAGTAGAGTATTTAGGTGGCGGCGGCGAGACATCTCCAGATGAATCTTTAGCTGTTTTCTTTGATAATGCTAACACTAATTACGGAGAAGTTGCAACACACAAGTCAACTCCAGATTTTCAATTTGATTTTTCACAAGGAGGAACTATTGAGATAGAATTAGACGTCATGCGTAACTGGTGGGGAACAGTCTTTGGCGTTGGTTATGATGCTGACGGAGACGGCGTTGTTTTGCCTCCAATGAATTATGAGACAACACAACCTAATCCAAACTTGTCAAGTAAGGATGGCGGTATCTATTTCACAACAACAGGTCATTCAACTACTGATAACAGATTTGTCAATGGTATTGTATTGCCAGACAATAAATTAGCTGTCGACTTTAAATACGAACATGGAGGATGGACACGCTGGAAAATCATGATTGACCTTGAAGCTAATGACAGAGCAGGTAGCGTTACATTATTCTCTGACTATGGTTGTACAGGCGAATTCCAGCCAGTTCCAGAAGTCCAAGGAGTCAACGCTGGTTTGAAGCCAGGTTCAGGCGACCGTTTCGATCCAGCTATGTGGGACGGAATATTCTTCTTGAACAGTTCACATGCTGGCTACGATAACTTATTGGTTCGTCATATCCCAGCAGGTTTGGCATCACAGTTCATCGAATTCCCAATGATTTCAGACCAATTGATTTCAGCAGCTCCTATTGAATTGAACGCTACTGCAACATCAGGTCTTCCTGTTTCTTTCGAACTTCTCAGCGGTCCTGCTACTTTAGACGGCAACATCCTTACTATCACAGGAGAAGAAGGTGTCGTTAAGGTGAAGGCTGTACAAAACGGCGACAGTGAATGGCAAGCAGCTCCTTCTGTTACACGCACATTCGAAGTTATCGACCCTAGCAATTATACTCCAGAAATCACAATACGTCGTCCATACGATGGAACAATGGTTTATGTCAGCGACCTCGAATCACCTATCATGATAGTCTTGAGCGCTTATGTTGAACATGGCGATGCTATCAAATTCGAGTCAGTGACATGCGACATCGATGGCGAAGTTGTCGAATTGATGACAGCTTATCCTGATGATCCAGAAAACGGTTACTGGTACACACAATGGACTCCTACAAAATACGGCACTTTCAACATGACTGCCAATATCGAGCAATCAGGTGGAAAAGTCACAAGCGTTTCTAACACTTTTGAAGTGACAAACGAATTCGATAATATCAGCGTTACAGCTTTTGACGGCGACCTTGTCATCAGTCCACAACAACAATATAACAACAAGGATTATGCTTTCCCAACACACGTCAATGCATTTAATAAGATAGACTTAATATATAATCACAACTGCGCTGGAACTTGCGACCCATACGACAGAGTAGGTTCTTGCCGTGTGAAAAACTATCGTGGTGAATGGGTTGAGCTTTATCGTTATGTGACACCATTCGGCGGTGAATGTGATGATAAGATGGATGTAACAGACTATACATCATTGCTCCAAGGTCTCGTTGAGTTTGAACTTTACTTCCAGACATGGGATGGCCAAGGTTATAATCCAACAGCAATCTTTGACATGACTAAAGGAAAACCAGAATATAAATATGTCAACTTGAATGAGATATGGTATGGTATTTTCGACTTTGGTGATTACAGAAACAGACAGCCTGTTCCAACAAGATTCTACACTTTCGATGAAAATGTTGAAAAAGCCAACTTGAAGATTACCACAACAGGTCATAACTGGAGCAGCGGTAATAACGGAGCTTACAACACAGGCAACGCTGCTGAGTTCTATGATGGTACTCATAACATCATTATCAACGATCAGAAGACTTACGAACAACACTTATGGAGAACATGTAACCCTAATCCAGCAGGCTGCCAGCCACAGGCAGGTACTTGGACTTACAACCGTTCAGGATGGTGCCCAGGCTCTTTGGCAATGGTATGGGACTATAGTCTCGATGAATATATAGAAGGTTCTAAAGTTAAGTTATTCTATGAATTAGATCCATCTTACATAGATGAATGTCATCCAAATTATCCTGACTGCGTCAACGGACAAAACAACTGTCCTAACTGTTTGGCAGCAGATAACCCAATCTTAAGAGTGTCTGGTATGGTGGTTACATACAGCAACGAAATCACATCTGTTTATAAAACATCAGGTGTTGGTGTTAAGGAACTTCAAGCTCCTTTTGAAGTAGGATTATATCCAAACCCTGCTACAGACGTCTTGAGATTGACAACAGATTACGACAAAGGAAAAGTTTGTGTACATATTGTAAATATGCAAGGACAAGAAGTACGTAACTTCGTCTTTGAAGGAAGCACAATAATAGATATTTCAGACTTCGCTCCAGGAATGTATTTCGTTAACGTAATCGGAGGACAATTAGTTACAAAGAAACTCATCGTTAAGTAAAAATTCAGAATTTCAAAATATCAGAGATTCAGAAAAATTTAAAACCCCTATAAGTTTAACTTATGGGGGTTCTTTATTTTGAGGTTTTGAGATTTTGAATTTCTGATATTTTAACTAATTATTTTCTGTCGAAGAAAACGCTTTTTCCGCTGACTGAGAGTGGGAGAGCGAGTATCATGCTGCATTCAGGCATGAGGTTGAGTTGGAGAGCTGCCTGACCTACTGAGAACATCACGCGGCTGTCTATTCTGAAGTCGGCTGCCAATGATGCAGCAGAGCCTATTGCGATGCCGAGGTCGTTGGCGTTGAAGAAGCAAGGCACGTTTTTAGGTTTATCGCCGCAAGTTTTGAAGCCGCATGCTGCGCAGTTCAATCCGAGAGGACTTATCTTCATTCCGAATAAAATGACAGCGCCGCTGTTAAGGATGTTAGCAGCGTCGCGGTTAAGGAATTCCATATTACGTTCCTCAGCAAGTTGTTTCATTTTTTCGGCCAGAGCGACGATAGTGTCGTCGGTTGCCACTGCGAGCACGAGGTTGTCTGTTCCTCTAGCCTTCGGTGCGGTGCGGGCAGCTGCCATCAATTTATTAGCAATATCTTTGATATTTTCGTTACGGATGTCTTGTTCAAAAGTTATCATGATGATCTAATTTTAAGTTTAATGAGAGACAAAATTAAGGAAAAAATGTTTAGGAAAATACACCTTCTATTTACTAATCTTATTAACATTTCACAGAAAAATATTTATTATCTTTGCACCTTAATTAATATCTTATAAAACTACAGAAAATGGAAAATAACGACAAACATTTTAAACGTTACACGGTAACGACAGCATTACCATACGCTAACGGTCCTGTGCATATCGGTCACTTGGCAGGCGTATATATCCCAGCCGACACTTACGTTCGTTATCTGCGAATGAAAGGCGAAGAGGTTTTGTTTGTCGGCGGTTCCGATGAACACGGCGTGCCTATCACTATCAAAGCTGAAAAAGAAGGCTGCACTCCACAAGATATCGTCGATAGATACCACAATATAATCAAAGATTCTTTCGAAAAACTCGGCATCAGCTACGACATCTATTCTCGTACAAGCTCAAAGACTCACCATGAGACAGCCGC
>JAFYUH010000138.1 GCA_017549605.1 Bacteroidales bacterium | reverse complement strand
CACATAGAATTCGAGCATCCCCGGCACGTCGCTTCCCCAATTTATGACACTTGCGTCATAACTACGTAGCCCCGGGCGCTTTATCGGACATGGGTTGTAAACTTGAAACTATAATGCTACTATGATATAGAAAGGAGTGATTAACCGATGTCAGATAAATACAATAGCTTAATGGCTGAATACAGAAAGCTTGCTAAACGAGCAGACCAGCGTCTAGTAAGAATCGAAAGACTGGCAGAAAATGAAGATTTCAAAGCGATAAAGCAATACGCCTATAAAAAGGCTGTGAAGGATATAACCCATTGGGATGGTAGTAGACAGAAGCCGCGTTTTAATACCGCGCCGCCTAAAGGCAAAACAGCTCAGGCTTCTTATATGATGCTTCAAGCTAAAGTCAATGACATTAAAAGCTTCTTAGAATCGCCTACTTCGACGAAAATGGGCGTTACAAAAGTATATAGAAGACGTGCCGAAGCCTACAATAAGCAATTTGGCACTAACTACACATGGCAAGGTATTAAACAAGTAACAGACAGCGCACTTTTTGAAAAGCTTGAAAGTAAAATGGATAGGTACATTGTGCTTCAAGTGCTAGGTGTAATTGATGAGCATAAAGACGAAGTAGAGAAAAGATTAGCTGGTAAGAAGGAAAACGGCCAGACCATTCATATAGAAGTAGAAGACGAAGTAGTCGGTTACGAAGTCGAAAAGGTACTTAGATATTATGGTAAGGATTTACGCAAGCTGTTAAAGTCTGGCGTTGATATGAACATATTAGGAAAGTAGGACAATAACCAATGGAATATACTTTCAGTTTTTGGGCTGACTATGACTATAGCCAGCTTGGAAGTATACGCCAATTAAAGCGACGCGGCAAGAAGTCAAATGAAATATACAACGATTGTATTATCATGCTGGATACTGAAACCAGTAGGAAAAGTGAGCGCCAGGGAGAGTCTAACCATATAGTAGCTTTTACTATTTCAATACGTGCGAAACATGAAAATATAGTGACCTTCTGGGGGCGTAAACCCAGTGATTGTATTAAATGCCTTGACCTTATTATGTCGCATATGAACGGCAACAGAACTATTGTATACGTTCATAACTTGGCGTATGACTACGTATTTTTGCGTAAGTATTTATATGAAGCTTACGGCAAGCCAACACGACAACTAAATACCAAACCTCATTACCCTATTAATATAGAATTTGCTGTTGGTCTAATCTTAAAAGATAGCTTGATTTTAGCCCAGCGTTCCCTGGATAAATGGGCCAAAGACTTAGATGTTGAGCACAAGAAGGCCGTTGGAAAATGGGATTATGACAAACTAAGAAACCAGGACACTGTATTAAGCTTTGACGAACTTGATTATATTGAAAATGATACTCTTGCGGGCGTTGAATGTATTGACGCACTTATGACTAATTTGCATCATTTTATATATTCAATGCCCTATACGGCTACAGGTATAGTAAGAAGCGAAACCATAAAGCGCGGCGCTAAGTTTGGAGCGCATGAACGCTTTATGAAAATAAGTCCTTCCTTTGAAATTTATAAAAGGCTTGAAAAGGTGTTCCATGGTGGTTACACACATGCTAACAGGCACTATATAAACACTGTTTTAGAGGATGTAAGGGCCTTCGATTTTACTTCTGACTATCCGTTTCAAATGTTGGTTAACAAGTTTCCAATGGGTAAATTTGCAAAGTACAAGGATAGTACTATAAGTGACCTGGTGAAGCTGTCTGAAGACTATGCTTTTATTACCAGGCTAATACTCATAAAGCCCAGGCTTAAAGATGATAGCATTGGAATGCCAGTTCTTCAGTCTTCAAAATGTGACAGGACTATCAACGCTATAGTTGATAATGGCAGAATATTGTGTGCTGAACTTGTTGACATTTACACGGATGAACAGACCTTGAAAATTATCCAGGAACAGTATGACTATGACGGCCATTGTTGTATTGACTGTTATTATAGTAGGAAGTCATATCTTCCAAAATGGTTTACGGATTATGTTTTCGAGCTGTTCAAGGATAAAACAACATTGAAGGGTAAAGACATTATTAACTACATGATAAAGAAAGGTATGTTAAACAGTACTTATGGAATGGCTGTTCAGAAGGCAATTACTGAGGATATACAGGAAGACTATGACACTGGTGAATTTAGTTGTAAGTCTGATTATACCGAAGAAAATTATAATAAGTATATTAAAAACCGAAACAAGGTTCTTCCTTACCAATGGGGTTGCTGGGTTACAAATTACGCGCTTACTTCCTTATATGAATTAGGTTCAATGTGTGAGTACTGGGTTTATAGCGACACTGATAGCTGTTATGGTATCGGCTGGGATATGGAAAAGGTAGAAGCTTATAATAAGAAGTGTCTGGAACGCTTACAAGCCCGTGGTTATGATGCTGTAGAATATGAAGGTAAGTGTTATATATTAGGAAGCGCCGAACTTGACGGCGTATATAAAGAGTTTAAGACATTGGGCGCAAAACGATACGCCACCAGGAATATGGAAGGCAAGCTAAAAATAACTGTCGCTGGCGTACCGAAGAAGGGCGTTGAATGTCTGAAGGATGATATAAACAATTTCCAAAAAGGCTTCATATTTGACGGCAAAACTACTGGCAAGCTTCAGCATACATATATTATGGTAGAAGCCGCTTATATTGACGAAAATGGCAACGAAACGGCTGACAGTGTAGATTTAAGCCCTTGCGACTACTTACTGGATGATATAACAGTTTTAAACTGGGAAGAACTATTTAAAACTGAAATAATGCTAAACGTGTATACAGATGATTTTAACTACAGTTAGGAAGGTGAAATTATGGCAAAGAGGAAATATTATAACTTCAAGGATGACCTGGAACGATATCCAGATGCGTGGTGCTATGTTGTCTATAGTAAGCGTGGTGCTGGTAAGACTTACAGCGCCCTTGATGAAGCTTATAAGGATAATATCGCTTGTATTTACATGAAACGTACAAATGATGACGTAGCGTTTATATGTCGTGAAGTTGAGAATGGATATGATACAAGCCCCTATTTCCCTTTAAATCGTGATAAGGGATATGAAATATACCCGAAACTTATTGACAAGGGTGTAGGGGGATTTTGGCACTATGAAGACGGACTTCCAGAAGGCTTACCAATTACTTACGCATTAAGCCTTAATGCTTCAAAACGTGTAAAGGGTTTTGATGCTTCCCGATGTTCCTGGTTTATTTTTGATGAATTTATACCCCAGCTTGGGGAGCGAATACGACGAACAGAAGGCGAGGAAATACTTGACCTTTATATGACAATAAGCCGTGATAGACAAGACAGAGGGCTTCCGCCTTTAAAGCTGATTTTGTTTGCGAACGCTGAAGAAATCAGCACACCAATTACAAACGAGCTTGAAATTGTTGACATTATAGCAGACCTAAACGCCAGCGGACAAAGTCACTATTACGACGAAAAGCGTAAGATTTTAATACACCATATTACTGAAGCAGAAAGCAATACAACAGACGAAGCTAAGATAGGTATATACGAAGCCATGGCTAATACGGCATGGGGGCGTAAGACCTTCCTGGGAGAGTTCGCAAGAAATGACTTTACCAATGTAGTGAAGTGCAATTTAAAGGGATATCGGTGCTTATTGCATCTGACATATAAAGGGCATAATTACTATATTTATGTGAATGATGACGGAATGTATTACATGACAAGTTCACAGGGTAAAACTGATATACATTACAACCTGGATAGGGAAACCGAGCAAAGGGCCTTTTATCTTAACTGGCAAATTGACCTTAGAGAAGCTTTGACAGAAGAACGCTTTAAGTTCCAGAAGTATTCAATGTATGACCTAATAAAGAATTATAAGCAATTCTTTAATGTAGGCAGATGGTAAATATTCATATTAAAGAAAGGATAAATAAGAACATGGCAAACCCCAGAACAGAAGCAAGTAAAAAATATAATAAGGAAAACACAGTACAATTAAATATCAAACTTAATAAGAAGACTGACCTGGATTGTATAAAAGTCCTTGACCGCGTAGAAGCGAACGGCCAGCCGAAAGCTGACTATGTAAAGAAGCTAATCAGAGTAGACATTAGAAACCGCTTCCCCGATATTGACACCAGCATAAAATAAATTTAAAAATTTTTGAAAAAAGTACTTGAAAATATCATAGTACTATGATATATTAAAGATGTGGCAAGGCCACAGGGTAACTTAATATTGCTGAAAAAGAAAGGAAAAGAAATTATGGAAAGATGCGATGTTTACGTAAAGGCAAGAATTGAGCTTCTTAATGAGAACGGCAAAGTTGTTATTGGCCGCACAATGTACGGGTGCGACATCAAGTCAATGGAAACCAGTATTTGGACGATAGCAAAGTCACAGGGAATTGATACGACTGACTTAGCATTAAAGGTTGAATTATTACCATAGAAGGGAGTTGGCCTAATGAAGCTATTTAAACGAAAGGACAAGCTCGAAGAAAGTATTAAAAGCCAGGCAGCAGCAACAATGGCCTTCATGGAAAAGCTTGAAATGCTTAACCGCATAGAGCGTGAAGGTGACTGGTGTAGGCGTTGGCGAATATTATATAACGAACTTCGCCCTATTGACATTATTTTATTAATTGCAATCAAATTATTTTTTGGGGACGCTCCAGAAAGGAACAAAAATGTTAAAAGCTGAAAGAAATGGTATGAAAATTAACACAGAAATTGGTGGCACTGGTGAGGTTATATTATCAGAATTTGCTTCCATGTGTGGCACTCTGGCCAACAACATGATTGAAATGGCTGGAATGACAGAAGAAGAAGTTACACAGGCGCTTGCCTTAACAATGGCCCGCGGCATAGCTTCCCGCGGCGGCCATGTCGAAGTAAAATAGAAAGGAAAGTTGACAATGAAATATTACTTATTTGATACTAAAAATGAATGCTTAGGCACAGCTACAGACGTAAATACAGCACTTCAGTGTTTTGGTGAAATTTACGACAGTGCGGGAAAGGGGCGCGATAAATTTTGCGTAGAAGTCTATATACAGGCTGGAACAAAAGAAAAACTTTTCAATACCTATGAACTTCCCGTGTTCCTTAATATGTCGCCCGAAGCTTTCGAAGCAACACCCGAACAGGAAGACGAGCACACAACACACGTTGTAAAACATTATGGTAAAATTGACACTACTTTGTATAATGCTTTGTGTAATGCTGGTGATGCTAAACAGTTCGACAGCATGGCCGCTAATTTCACAGACGAAGAATTTTCGGCCGTTCTTAAATATGTCCCTACAGGCTTTATTATTGGGGAGCTGGCAAGGCGGCTGGAAGAATATGAAAGCGTAACCAATGAAATACAACATACATTAAACAACATGAAAATTTACACAAGCGACAAGAAAGGAAACTAATATTATGGCTACAAGAAAAAACGCGACAACACAGGCTACATCCAAAAAGACCAATGATTTAACTTACACTATTGACAGGACATTTACCACGGATGACGGCACGATTTTATTTGATGCTACTGTAAACGACATTAAGCTTTACGGAATGCGTATTATAGCGGGCGAAAAGGGTGATTATATTTCATTCCCCGCCAGAAAATTCGCGAAAGATGGTAAATACTATAAGTATTTCTATATTGAAATGAATGATGAACAGACTGACAGCTTTATCCAGGCTGTATTTGACAAAGCTGACGCTTAATGTTATTGTAAAGCTGAAAGTATTTCATTGGTTATAAACCCGTTCAGCTTTCCATAATTACCTTACGAAAGACGTTCATGTTGTAAACATGGGTGTCTTTTGTTATTATAAAGGTATAGACAAAATTATAAGGGGGTGCAAAAATGTCAGACAGCGTATTGGTAGCGCTTTTAGCTTTTGGCGGTACTTCATTAGGTACAGTTTTGGGGGCGCTTGTATCAAGTAAAGTTACTGATTTACGTTTGCAAAATCTTGAAACACAAGTGAAGGTAATCGCAAAGAAACAGGATGACTATATAACACTTGATAAGCGTCTCTTAACTTTAGAAGTTAAATACAACGAAAGGGAAGGTGAATAACTATGTTTAAAAAATTACTAAAGTATGAAATGTCAAAAAGAATTTTATACGTCGTTGCTTTATTGGTTTTGGCCCTACTTCCTGTAGTGGTTGTTGTTTCCCTGGTAACTGGTGACAGCTCCAGCTTGACCCAGTATGTTATCGGCGTATTTGCCGTAGCCAGCGTGGCAACAGGCTTTTACTTCTGGAAGGCCAAAAACGAAAACTTGCATAAGTATAAAGACGCTGAAGACTATACCGCTTTTAATAAGCGTCTGGAAGAAGAATTAAAGAAACTAGGTGAAGACAATGGCTGAATATTATGGCATTGATATTTCAAGCTTTAACAGGGTTACAAATTATGACTTGATAGCCAAAGAACAGGATTTTGTCATCATAAGAGCTGGCGGTGCTGACAATAAAACACCCCACGGATTTTATAGAGATAGGAAGTTTGAAGAATATTATAATGAGCTTTCCAGTCGTGGCGTTCCCTTAGGAGCTTACTATCTGGCGGCCAAAAAGTTCTTTACAGCTGAAGATGGACGTATACAGGCTCAGAACTTTATGGGGTTGATACGCGGCAAAAAGTTTAATATGCCGATAGTGTTAGACCTGGAAGTTCCCGACGCTGGAAGCCAAACAAAAGTGACAGACGCGTCAGTTTCATTTTTGGAAACTATTGAAAGTCATGGTTATTATGCCATGGTTTACGCGTCAGATATATCTGGCTTCATTGAAAGGCTTGACCTGTCAAAGCTACAAAGGTTTGATAAATGGGTGGCACGTTACGGCTGTATGCCAAAGAACGCCGTACCTTTTGGCATATGGCAAAGCTCCAGCAAGGGCATAGTTCCAGGTATAGCTGGAAATGTTGACCTTAACATGACCTTTAATGACTACCCCGATATTATTACTAAAGCCAGGTTAAACCACTTAGAAGGAAGGTGAAAAAATGCAAATTACTATCTATAGCGGTTTTTCTAAAGAAGTGAATAGTACAAAACAGCCGACAGGTGGCACAGCTGTGAGCTGTACGCTTAAGGAAAACACCAGCCTTGTCAATCCAGTGTTTATTTTGAACGCCGCAAACTTCAGTACTAATTATGTAAGTTGGAATGGCCGCTATTACTTCGTTGACGATATAGTTAGTATTCGTAACGGCGCTGTAGAAGTGCATTGTAAGATTGATGTATTAGCTACTTATAAAACCGCTATTGGTACTTCGTCACAATATGTAACAAGAAGCGCGTCAAGGTATGACCCTTCTATAGTAGATAATAAATACCCTACACTTACGAAAACCAATATAATTAAAACCGAACTTAATACCATTCATTCTCAGATAACCAGCGGTGGTTGCTATGTTATCGGCATCTTGGGCGGCGGTATTGGTGCACTTGACGGCGTAAAGTATTTTATAATGTCCCCTTCAGATTTTGCTGGACTTATGGACTTTATGACTGACGACGTGGCCAGCGGAATTTTAGACGCGCCTGTTACTGAAATATCGAAAGCCCTTCAAAAAGAGCTTATAAATCCTTATCAGTATATAGTGTCGTGTATGTATTTTCCTTTCACCATATCATCAGCCCAGGTATCACAGAATATAAAATTTGGCTGGTGGGAATATAATGCTTCCTTTGATTATATTGACCCTTCAGATGTAAACGGCACTACGGCACACTTTGCCGACACTTTCACTATTTCCATGCACCCGCAAGCTGGCGAAACAGGGGGAACGACTTCCTACTTGTTAGCGTCCCCTTACACCAGACTATTATTGCATTGTTACGCCTTCGGTGATGTTCCGTTAGACCCCTTAATGTTTAAAAACGTCAATGGCGACTATAAAGGCAAAATTGATATATACGTTGACTATTACAGCGGTGTTGCTTTACTTGAAGTAAGTAACGACAATGGCGCTGTAGTATCAAGAAATTGGGCACAATTTGGCGTACCCGTGCAAATTTCACAGGTTACACAATCATTGTTAAATGGTGCTGTTGGTGCTGTTTCAACAGCGGGAGCTGTTTTACAGGGTAACTTTATCGGTGTTTTATCTGGTGTCGGTGATGCTGTTCAAGGTATGCTACCCCAGGTTGAAAAGTCTGGTGCATATGGAAGTAGGGCACAGTTTATGGTAAAGCCTTCATTAACAATTATACATACCTACATTACAAGTCCAGACAGAACACACAATGGTGCGCCCTTAATGGATAGGGTTACAATCAATAATCTATCTGGATATATACAAGTAGAAAATCCCGACGTCGATATAGCTGGCACATTATCCGAAAAGAATGAAATTATTGGATATATGCAAGGCGGCTTCTATTATGAATAGGGGGTGTAAATATGGCATGGCACGCTAAACCTTCTGGCCCTTATACGTTAGGTAGTTCTGACTGGGTTGATAACTTAAATATGATAATAAGCTTATGCCCTGGATGGACGGCCGAAGCTATAGCTGGAATGGCTGGCAATATGCAACATGAATCTGGTCTTAACCCCTGGCGCTGGGAACATGACGTTGTAAATTATGACAATGGTTATGGCTTGCCCCAGTTCACGAAGGCAAGTAGTTATATAAACCTTCCTGGAACAATGCCAAACCTGTCAGTAACACAAGTTACGCCAGGCGCTTCACCAGACGACGGGACGCGTCAGATGCAAGCTATAGACAGTGACGAATTGCATAAATGGGTTAGCGGTTGTTGGCGCGACTATTGGTCGCCTATTAATTATTCTGGTCTGTATACTTATCACAACCAAATACTACAAGCCTGGGGGAATGGTTCAAGCGTTACAATGTCACAGTATAAAGCTTGTACCGACATAGACGCGGCGACATTTATGTGGCTGGCTTGTTATGAAGGCCCTGGTGTTCCAAATTTTACAGTAAGGCAGAATACCGCCAGGCTTATTTATCAAAACTACATGGGCGGCGTTGTACCCCCTACACCAGACCCGCCTACACCAGACCCGCCTAGCGGCGTACACGTGCCTTATTGGCTTCTTAAGAAAGCCATAGACAACAGCAAAAAATGTTGACATTATTGTCATAAATGTTAAGATTAAATTAGGGGTAGCAAGTCGGTGACTAACTGAATGGTATTCAGTCCGACGCGGCCCAGTCAGCCCCAGGCTACCCCTTATTAATGAAAGGAAAGGAAAATTATGAACGAGAAAGTAACAGTTAAAGACATTATTAGCTTGGCCCTAAAAGGCTACAGTAAAGATGATATTAAGGAGCTTCTGGAATTAGCCCAGTCTAAAGAAGGTTCTACCGAAGAAGGTGAGCAGAAAACGCCTGTAGAAGAACAGCCGAAGGCAAAACCTGAGGAAGAAGTAAACCCTTCTGAAGATGAAGCAAAGGAAGACGCCCCTAATATAGACAGCTTGCAAAAGGAAATTGATGACCTTAAAGCACAGCTTAAGGAAGCGCAAGCTAACAACAATTCAAGCGACTTGTCTGGTAGAACAGACAACAAAACTGACGAAGAAATTATAAGCGACTTGGCGCGGTCGTTTATGTAAAAGAAAGGAGATGTTAACACATGGCAAGAAGTTTAACAACGCGTGACATTCACGCATTAATGAACGCACTTGTAAAAGAAGCTACTGGCCAGGAAACAACCTTACAGGTAGTAAATACTTCTACCTTTATTTCAGCTGGCGAACAGGTGCTTGCTACTGGTACAGAAAATGTACTTAACAGCTTGAGCCTTGTATTAGGTCGTACACTTGTAGCTGTAAGGCCCTACAATGCAAAGTTCAATATGATTAACGCCATTGACACAGGCGCTTATTCGCACAGGCTTAGAAAATTATCATTCTACAGCCGTAACGCACAGCCTTCTGGTGATTGGAATACCCAGCTTTACACTAACCTTAAGGGTGGTTATACAAACGGACAGAATATTGTTGATGGGACGGCCCAGTCAACTAAATCCCAGTGGGAACAGAATCCCGCTGTTGTTTTGGAACTTAACTTTGCTGGTTCATCTACATGGGAAGACAGCACAACAGTATATGAAGACCAGCTTAAACAGGCATTCCGTGACGAAGCTTCCTTTGGTCAGTTCGTTGCTGGCATTATGACCGAGAAAGCAAACGACATTGAAAGCCAGAAAGAAGCTTACAATAGAATTGTATTGCTTAACTTTATCGCTGGCGTGATTGACATGGAATCAACTGGTTCGGTTGTAAATCTTACATACGAATTTAACCAGGAATTTGGTACAAACTACACTTCCGCACAGTTAAGAACAACCTACCTTAAAGACTTCTTAGCTTTCATGGTAGCAAGAATTAAGATTGATAGCCGTATGCTTACAAATAGAAGCCTTAAGTGTCACTGGTCGCCCGCAAAGGTTGTAGATGAAGTTCCTCACTATTTACTTCGTCACACCCCTTACGACAGACAGCGCTTGCTTCTTCATAGCCCTTTAATCACTAAATCAGAAAGCTATGTATTCCCTTCATTATTCAATGAAGAATATTTGAAGATTGAAAACTATGAAGGCGTTGACTTCTGGCAGAACGAAGCAAACCCCGCTTCTATTGATGTAGTGCCCGCTATTCCTAATAAGACTACACCCGCTTCTGGCCAGGTTGCTGGTGATGAAGTCAAGATTGATTATCTTGTAGGCGTACTATATGACGTTGATGCTATGATGACTGATTACCAGCTTGAAAGCTCACTGTCTACACCTTTAGAAGCAAGAAAGCGCTACAGAAATATCTGGTGGACTTTCTCACGTAACGGAATTAACGACTTCACAGAAAACGCTATTGTTTACTATATGGCTGACCCTGTAGAGCCTACACCCGATAACGATAACCAGGACTAAACAAGGGGGCGCGTCATTATGTATACACCACTTAATTATGACCAGCTGACTGTTGCCGCTGGTAGTACAAACCCTTCTTCTGTTAAGGTATACAATACTAAAAGCTTTGCCTACTGGGAACGTTCTTTATTTCATCGCGCCTGTAATGTTTTAGACTTTACACTTCCCCAGGAATGGCAAGGAAATATAAAAAACTTTTTCTTGTATTGCCTTTTCAAATATGGTTATGTGGTTATTGCAAAGGACGCGAAACACGGCGTGTATTTCCAGCCTTGCACTTTAAGCGGTTTTGATTTTTACTATCAGCCCACTAGGGCAATAGTAACTAATCCCGACTTAAGCGTCGAGTTGAAATTACACAAAGACGGCGAGCTGTTACAGCTTACACCCGACTACCTCGGTATATGGGACGTCATAACCTACTACGCCGCAAAACTGTCAAATCTTGACGGCGCTATAGATATGAGTATTACCAATAATAAATTTGCCTGGGTGTTGGGTGCTAAAAATAAGGCCGTCGCACAGATGCTTAAAAAGATTTTTGATTTAATAAATAATGGCGAGCCTACCATTATTTATGATGAAAAAATCTCAGATGACCCAAATACACATGACACGCCGTTTCAGTTCCTGGAACGCCAGAACTTGAAACAGTCCTATCTAACTACAGACCAACTACAGGACTTCAGAACTATTCTTAATAACTTTGACGCTGAAATCGGTATACCCACAATACCAAACCAGAAGAAAGAAAGAATGGTTACTACTGAAGCCGACGCCGAAACGTATGACGGATGTGCACGTTCTGAAATATGGTTTAAGACACTTCAGTCTTCTATTGCAAATGTGAAAAAGATATTTCCAGAAATCACGCTTGACGTACAGCTTCGGTATGATATACAAGCCGATTATGAGGAAGGGGGCGACGCAAATGGCGAAGATAACGCTAGTAGGATATAAAGCTTTCTTTGATAATGCTGGCGGTGACCTATTTGAGAAGCTTATACTTCCCGAAGGCTTAAGCAAAGATACTCTGGTAAACAACATTATTTACCATGGGGGAGAATTTGAGGTGTTGTATGCTAGTCCTTATTATATTAAGGAAAGCATAGGCACGTGGTCAGCTGTTCACCATGACACTTTTGAGCGCTGGGTGAGAGCACTGGCCCTTGAATATAACCCCCTGGAAAACTATGATAGAATGGAAAATTGGACAGACGTGACTGACCGCGACGCTACTGGTTCAAGTACAAGCACAAGCGGTTCAACGACTGGTACAACTACCAGCAACGAAAACACGAAGTCCGCCTATGATGCTTCTACCTATCAGCCTAACGAAAAGGACGACGCCACCAGTTCAACTACAGCAAGTTCTACAGACAGCACCAGCGTAAGCAATTCAGAAGATAATACATTTTCTCATGCTGGCCGCGTACATGGTAACATTGGCGTTACTACCAGTCAGCAGATGCTAATGTCAGAACTTGACCTTGGTTATTGGAACGTTTACCAGCGTATTACTGAATTATTTCTACATGATTTTGTTATACCTGTATATATCTAAGGGGGTGAAAACTTGAATAAGATTAATAATGTTATACAAGGAAGCGCCTACTTCAGTCACGCGTACCCCTACACGGATTTACATGAAATGAACTTGGATTTTCTTCTTACCGAGTACCAGCAAATAGTTGACAATTTGAATGAAGCTATTGACTGGATTACTAACCACCAGGGCGAGTATGAAGAAGCTATGCGCCGCCTGGAAGCTGTTGAAAATGAAATAGCAACCTTCGAAGCACATATTGAAGCCGAATTTGCTAAACTTAAGGCAGACCAGGAAGCCGCTTTCGCTGAACAAACCGCGAAACTTGACGCGGCGATTGCCCTTATGGAAGAAGAAATTGACCAAAAACTTATCCAGTTCCAGACCGAACTTGATATAAAACTGGCCCAGTTCACAAATGACTTCTTACAGCTTAAAGCACAGGTAGAAAGGGAAATTAATAACCTTAAGGCTGAAATTAATTCAATGATTATCGAATTAAGAAACAGCCAGCAAGCCAACAACCAGTTTATTTTTGACTATGTTGAAAACAGGCTTGACCAGTTTATTATTGACTTCCCTTCACTAGTTGACACGCCTGTCTATAACCCTGTAAGGGGCGGCACGACTACCCTTCAGCGTTGCATAAATGACCTTTATGACTTCGCGCGCTTCTACGGACTTACCGCCCAGCAATATGATACACTTCAGCTTACCGCTGAAGAATATGACAACATGGAATTGACGGCCCTTGAATATGACCAGCGCGGCTATTTGCTCTTAGGTTATCCCGACGAAAACCTTTATATGCGTAGCCCCTTCACTGGTCAAATGGCTAAAATTTCAGAAGTCGTTGACGATTTAGCCCATTTCCATATGGACGTATTGACGGCGGCTGAATATGATGCTTTAGAGCTTACCGCCGAAGAATATGATAATAAGGAAATCACGGCCTTCGAATATGACTGGGATGGAAAAGACATTCTTACAGCATAGAAAGGAGATATAAACTATGAGCGCAACAAATAGTACTTTAAACTATCAGCTTCCTCAGTTTATCGCTACAGATAAACCCGCATGGCTTGTAGACTTTAACGGCGCTATGTCCGATATTGACACAGCCATAAAGGAAGCTAAGACAGCTGGCGACAACGCACAGTCAACAGCAAACACCAACGCCACCAACATTCAGACCCTTGACGGAACAGTTACCAGCCAGGGTACAGCAATCGGAACACTTACCACAAGCGTCGCTGGTAATACTGGTTCAATTAATACCATTAATTCACTTATTGGTAATGGTGAGCCTACCACAACAGATAAGACTATCATTGGAGCTATCAACGAGATTAACAGCAAAGTCGGCGACGTTGAAGCTGATGACGTAAGCTTTGACAATGCAAATACTGGACTTTCAGCTACCGACGTACAGGCGGCTATTGTTGAGGTTAAAGGGCTTATTCCCGCTGGCCCTGGTTCTGTTGATGCTGACGACGTAAGCTATGACAATACTTCTTCTGGCCTTACAGCTACCGACGTACAGGCCGCTATTGACGAAGTACAGGCAGAAATTGCCGCGTTACCTTCGTCAGCAACATATGATTTTGACCTCACAGCATACACTGGAAAATTCACAGTTACATTAGAAACTGGCTGGTCAGTAACCGACGGCGACGGCGGCATTAACTATGCACTTAACGCTGATAAATCTATCGGTAAGATTTATGGCGGCGGCTGGTTCAGCGGTACAGAGGGAACAGGTTATACATGGACTAAGATAGCAACATTCGGCGGTAGCATATTACCTACAATAACAACAGCATACAACATTTACCTTGGATGCTTTGCTTCAGCTGTTGGCGCAACTATGACCTCAAGAAATGCAAGATTGCACTTTAATACTGATGGTACTTGTGAGCTTCAGATTTACGCGTTATCTGGCCAGGCTCTTGGCCTTAATGTAAACCTTCCCGCTTGCATCTACTTCTTAAAGGATTTTGGCGACTAGCTTACAGTAGGCTTCACGCCTAAATTATTGAAGCGCTGGCTTTATGCTGGCGCTTCTTTTGTTTACAACCCATGTCCGATAAAGCGCCCGGGGCTACGTAGTTATGACGCAAGTGTCATAAATTGGGGAAGCGACGTGCCGGGGATGCTCGAATTCTATGTG
>JAFYUH010000137.1 GCA_017549605.1 Bacteroidales bacterium | reverse complement strand
ACGTCGCGGTTACCTGTACATGTAACGTAGACATTACCTTCTGCCAAAGCTTCTTCAATTGTTGTGACTTCAAAGCCTTCCATTGCAGCCTGGAGAGCGCAGATAGGGTCGATTTCTGTCACGATGACTCTTGCACCATAAGAGCGCATTGAGTGAGCGCAGCCTTTACCGACATCGCCATAACCGAGAACGACGACGACTTTACCAGCGAGCATAACGTCTGTAGCGCGTTTGATGCCGTCAGCGAGAGATTCGCGGCAACCGTATAAGTTATCGAATTTTGATTTTGTAACGCTGTCGTTAACGTTGATAGCTGGAACGAGGAGCTTGCCTTGTTCTTTCATCTGATACAAACGGTGAACACCTGTTGTTGTTTCTTCAGAAACACCTTTCCAGTTAGCCACTACTTCATGCCAGAAGTTAGGATTTTCTTCGTAAGTAGCTTTAAGAACTGACATAAGAGCTTCTTCTTCAGCGTTTGTTGTCTCGACATTCAAGAGTGAAGGATCGTTTTCGCAGTCGTAACCTTTGTGGATTAATAATGTTGCGTCGCCGCCATCGTCAACGATGAGGTCTGGACCTTTGCCGTCAGCGAATGTCAAAGCTCTTTTTGTACACCACCAGTAATCTTCCAAAGTCTCGCCTTTCCATGCGAATACCGCTGTGCCAGCTTCAGCGATAGCTGCTGCTGCGTGGTCTTGTGTTGAGAAGATGTTACAGCTTGCCCAGCGTACTTCAGCGCCGAGTGCTACCAATGTCTCAATCAAGATAGCAGTTTGGATTGTCATGTGTAAAGAACCGCTGATGCGAGCACCTGCTAAAGGTTTTTCTTCGCCATATTTTTTACGAAGCGCCATCAAACCTGGCATTTCGTGTTCTGATACTTCAATTTCTTTTCTTCCCCAGTCAGCGAGAGACATATCTGCTACTAAGTAAGGAAGATCGTTTTGTTTTAATTTTTCGTTCATGATATGATGTTTTATATTAATTTTTCTAAGAATGCAAAGATAGAAAAAAAGTCAATAAGTCAAAATCCCTCAAGGCTCATTGTCACTGTCGGAATCAAGAGCAAACCTCCTAGTATTATCATTAACAATATGAATTTCCACACCCACTTGAACCATTTCTGATATGGTATTCTCGCTACGCCAAGAGCAGCGATAAGAACTCCTGAAGTAGGTGTTATCATATTGGTAAATCCGTCGCCGAACTGGAACGCCATCACTGTAGACTGACGGCACACGCCGATCAAATCGCTAAATGGCGCCATGATAGGCATTGTGATTGCCGCCTTTGCCGAACCTGACGGAATAACGACATTGACGATGGTCTGAATCGCATACATTATCTCCACAGAAGCGATCTTGCCTAAATCTGTCATCGATTTTGAGAGTCCGTATAAGATTGTGTCGATGATGCCGCCTTCTTGCAATACTATCACGATGCCGCCTGCGAGACCGACAACGACAGCAGCCGACAAAATATCGCCCATACCTTCAATGAAAAGCTTCGCTATCTCATTGGCAGTCTTGCCTATCGCCATGCCGCTAGCAATACCCATGACCAAGAACAATGTAGCGATTTCCATTACATACCAGCCATAACCCATGACACCAACGATGAGATAGATTATAGTATAAAGCAATATTAAAAGTATGAAGTTATGTACTTTTCTCAATGAGAACGGACCGACGATAGCGAATATGGCTGTCAATATCGGGATGAAAGGTGCTGTGAATGAAGCATTGCCTACTGTCAAAGTTGTCTTCGGATAACAGAATGAGAATATCGCCATAGCAACAAGCAACATTCCATAGACATACCATGACTGTTTTGTCTTTCCACTTTCATATTCCTGCTGTCCGTCAACGACATGTGCTCTCCAGTAAGAATCCTCGTCATACATTATCGATGACTTCGGATTACGTTTCACTTTCTTCGCATAAAGCAAGACGAATGTTATAGTCACGATGTTTATCATCACCCAGCAGAACACTCTGTAGCCTATTCCCGAGAAGAGAGGCACTTCCGCAATTCCTTGAGCGATGCCTATGGTAAATGGATTCAATATCGCGCCGGCGAATCCGACGTGTGCTGCGACATAGACCATACAGACGCCGACGATAGAGTCGTAGCCCATAGATATCGCCAAAGGTATGACGATGATGATAAATGCAATACACTCCTCGCTCATGCCGAATACCGCGCCGAACAAGCTGAAGAGCAGCATTATCAGGACTATGATAATATTATCTACGCCCATAAACCTTATGAAACGATAATTTTCCAGGCGTTTCGTAAACTTCAAAAAAGAGAATATTCCCATATCGATGGCGTGGCTCTTATTCATAATCCAGAAGGCTCCGCCTATTATCAATATGAAAACTATTATAGCGCTTTGTTTTTCAAATCCTTTGAATAAAGCAGAGAATATCTGCCATGTCTGAGGTTCAGAATGATATTGGTCTTGGTATTGTTCAGGCAATTGATCCTGATAGTAAAAATGTAACTCTGTCTTTTCTATTCCATTCTCCACGAGGTTTTCTTTAACATAGAAACCTGGTCTGACGAACCATGTCATCACAGCGGCGATGACGATGATAAAGAAAACTATTACAAATGTATGCGGTACTTTTGGCTGTTTCATGATCAAAAAATTATAAGAAAGAGAAACGCAACAAGAATCATGATAATGCTGTCTCTTGTTGCGTTTTTAAAACCGTAAAAGTCGACTTATCAGCCTATGATAGCTAAAACTGCGCCTTGAAGAACGTTGTCGCCAACTTTAACTTTAATGTCTTTTATTACGCCATCAACTTCAGCGAGGAAGTTGTTTTCCATTTTCATTGCTTCGTACATCAAAATCTTGTCGCCGCGTTTTACTTCATCACCGACGTTGACAAAGATTTGCATGATAGTACCTGGAAGTGGAGCAACTGCCTTAGTGCCGTTAGCGTCGCCAGCTGCTGGAGCTGAAGCTGCTGCTGGAGCAGGAGCTGCCTTTGGACGTGGAGCGATGACAGGTTTTGCTTCTTCCTTTTCGCGTTCTACGTCAACCTCGTATTGTGTGCCATTGACAACAACTTGAGCCTTGTCGTTTTCGAAGCTTTGTACTTCTACTTCATATTGTTTTCCACTTATAGTGAACTTGAATTTTTTCATAATTATTAATATCTATTTAAGTTATTTATTCCTAAAATTTTAGAACTCCATGGAGAAGTATAACGAGGCTGTACTCTCTTGATAGTGAGAACGCCTGATTCTTCATCATGAACTTCCATCGACATTGACAACGCCAAGCCTATTGCTACAGCGATATCGTCGCTAATATTATTTTTAGAAGTTTTCATATCTATGTCTTTATTCACTTCGACTCTACTTTATCTCTACCTTATTTAAAGGAAACATAAAGTATTCATCGAGCTAATTTTTAAAGTGGAATGTTACAATGTTTCTTAGGAGGATTTGTATCTTTCTTAGTTTCTAAAGCATGTAATGCTCTGATGATACGGAAACGTGTGTTGCGTGGTTCGATAACATCGTCGATATAACCGAATTTAGCAGCATCGTATGGGTTAGCGAATTTATCGCGGTAGTCTTGTTCTTTCTTAGCGACGAGTTCTGCGCGTTCTGCTGGATCGCTGATAGCTGCGATTTCTTTACCGTCGAGAACTTCAACAGCGCCTGAAGGACCCATAACAGCGATTTCTGCTGATGGCCATGCGTAGTTGATGTCAGCTCTGAGTTGCTTGCAACCCATAACCAAGTGTGAACCACCGTAAGATTTACGTACTGTAACAGTGATCTTTGGAACTGTAGCTTCACCGTAAGCGAACAACATCTTAGCACCGTGAGCGATGATACCGCCGTATTCTTGAACTGTACCAGGCAAGAAACCAGGAACGTCAACTAATGTGATGATAGGAATGTTGAAAGCGTCGCAGAAACGTACGAAACGTGCGCCTTTACGTGATGCGTTGATGTCGAGAACACCTGCAAAATATGCTGGGTTGTTAGCGACGATACCAACTGGCATTCCATCGAAGTGTGCGAAACCAACGATTAAGTTTCTTGCGAAGTCTTTATGTACTTCTAAGAACTTGTTGTCGTCGACGATAGAATGGATGATATGTTGCATGTCGTAAGGTTTGTTTGGATTATCAGGGATAATCGCATTCAATGAATCATCCTTACGATCGATTGGGTCGTCTGTTGGTCTGTATGGAGGTTCTTCTAAATTGTTTTGTGGGAGGTAAGAAACGAGGTCTCTGATCAATTGGAGAGCTTCTTCTTCTGTTGGAGCCATGAATTGGCTAACACCTGATTTTTGGTTGTGAACGAGAGCGCCACCTAAGTCTTCTGTGCTTACGTCTTCGCCTGTAACAGTCTTAACAACTTTTGGACCTGTGAGGAACATGTAGCTGTTTTGTTCTGTCATCAAGATGAAGTCAGTCAAAGCTGGTGAGTAAACTGCACCACCTGCGCAAGGACCGAAGATAGCTGAGATTTGTGGGATAACGCCAGAAGCGTCGATATTGCGTTGGAAGATTTCAGCATAACCTGCCAAACTTCTTGAACCTTCTTGGATACGAGCACCACCTGAGTCGCAGATACCGATAACAGGAGCACCGACTTTCATAGCTTGGTCCATAACTTTGCAGATCTTCTTTGACATTGTTTCTGACAATGAACCTCCGAATACTGTGAAGTCTTGTGCGTAAACGTAAACTACGCGGCCTTCAATTGTACCATAACCTGTTACAACGCCATCACCAAGATATTGTTGTTTGTCGAGACCGAAGTCTGTAGTGCGGTGAGTTAAGAACATGTCAAATTCTTCGAAGCTACCTTCGTCGAGCAACATATTTATACGTTCACGAGCTGTGTATTTTCCTTTGGCATGTTGCGCATCAATACGCTTTTGACCGCCACCAAGACGAGCCTCTGCGCGTTTGTCTAACAATTCTTGAATTTTTTGTTCAATTACCATAATATTAGGATTTAATTGTTTTTCTGATTTATAATTGATTATTTATTCTTGTCTTCGCAAAGTTCTGTCAAGACACCGCATGTTGATTTTGGATGTAAGAAAGCGATGCTTAAACCTTCAGCGCCACCACGTGGAGCCTTGTCGATGAGACGGATACCAGCAGCTTCAGCGTCTGCTAATTGACCTTCAAGGTTTTCAACTGCGAAAGCGATGTGGTGCATGCCACCTTTGCCACCGTTCTTTTCAATGAATGAAGCGATTGTGCTTTCTGGTGATGTTGGTTCCAATAATTCAATCTTGGTTTGACCTATCTTGAAAAATGCTGTCTTGACTTTTTGATCTACTACTTCTTCAATGTTGTAACATTTTGTTCCGAGAAGTGTTTCAAAGAATGGAATAGATTCTTCTAAACTTGTAACTGCTATTCCAATGTGCTCAATATGAGTTGGATTCATAATAACGTTATTTTTAATTAAAAATTCGAATTTGGATACAAAAATAATGTTTTTTTTAAAACCTTAAACGGCAAAATTAAAAAAAGTGTATCTTTACCAATCCATTATTTTGCTTAAAAAAATTCAAACTATGAAATACGTATTGTCATTATTATTAAGCGTTTGCTTGTTTTTCTCAGCAGCAGCGAAATCAAATGAAATAGGAAAAGATTTTGACGTAAACCATTATGAGATTCATCTTAAAGAGTTTAACATAGCAGAGAAATCTCTCGTCGCTTCAACGACAGTGACACTGACCGCACTCAACGAAACCGATGCGATAGAATTGGAGCTCCGCTCCTTGAACGTGACATCTGTCGTTTCCGAAGAAATTGACGTTAAAGATTTTTCACAAAACGAGGACGTACTGACAATAAAACTCGCTTCTACCCTAGCAAAAGATTCAAAAGTTTCACTATGCATAAACTACGAAGGCAAGACCTTCAACGAAAACTGGGGCGGCATACACTGGAGCAACGACTATGTATATAATTTAGGTGTAGGTTTCGACAGCCAGCCTCACAACCTCGGCAAGACTTGGTTCCCTTGCGTAGACAATTTCTCCGACAAGGCTTCTTACGACTTATACATCACAATCCCTGAAGGAATGACATCATCATGCGGCGGAATCCTTTCAGAATCTGTGGTTAACGCCGACAGCACAAAGACAGACCACTGGATCGTAAGCCAAGAGATTGCAACATATCTCATGTCATTCGCATTCGGAGATTTCGTAGTTTGGGAAGAGACTTACCAAGGCATCGAGAAAGAGATTCCTATTCAAGTATATGCAAAACCCAACCAGATCAGCAAAGTAGAAGGAACATTCGCTAACATCAAGGAAATAGCTGCTTTCTACGAAGATAAATTCGGTCCTTATCCTTTGAACAGAATTGGTTACGTAAGCACCAACCTCGGCTGTATGGAACATGTCGACAACATCGCTCTCGCCAGCTCTTTGATTAACGGAACCGCCAACTTCCAAAACGAAAGCCTCATAGCACACGAGATGTCACACGCATGGTTCGGAAATAAAACGACTTGCGCTACAGCAGGTGACATGTGGCTCAACGAAGGATTCGCTACATTCTGCAACTATTACTACCTCACAGAACTTTACGGCGAAGAGCTTTTCAAAGAATATATGAACGATCTCACAAACAGCATCATCTTGTCATGTCACCAGAAAGAAGGCTGGATCACATTGAACGAAATGCCTTTAGATCTCACATACGGAACAACAGTCTACGACAAAGGTGCTGTCGTTGTCAACACTATGATGAATTATCTTGGCAGAGAGACTTTCGAAAACGCCATGAAACAATATCTTGAAAAATTCGCTTACAAGGCTGCTTCTTCCGAAGACTTAAGAGACGCCATTTCCGAATTCACCAATATCGACATGACCGACTTCTTCGACACTTGGGTCTTCGCAGCAGGAAGTCCTGTCTACAGCGTAAAGTCATTCTCAACAAAAGCCAATGGCGACAAATATGACGTTGAAATTGTGATGAATCAAAGACATAGAGGAGCAGAACATATTGGCAACAGCGTAAGATACGAAATCACTTTCGTTGACGAAGACTGGAACATGCATAGCGAGATGGTCGAATGGGATGGCGCGAGCGCTACCATAACAAAATGCCTCGACTTTGAACCAGTTGCCATCTTCTGCGACTACGAAAACAAATTCGCAGACGCTTGTCACAGCTATACTTATGTAGCAAATAAAAAAGGTAACAAGGAATTCAAAGACGCAAGAATAAAACTCGTCGCCAAAGAAATCAGCGACTCTACATTATTAAGAGTAGAACACCGCTGGGTAGGAGCCGAGGGTTCAGCATCTTTAACTGACGGATTCAAAATATCACCTAACCGCTACTGGACAATACATCGTCTCGACAAAGGCAACTCTGTCATCAACTGCGAATTCCAATATCAGACAAACGAGACATACGACGCCGACTTATTCAGATCTGAAGGCGACTCCTTAGTTATATTATATCGCAAGGACGGAAACCATCAATGGGAATGCCTTGACTTCACAATAAAAGGCAACAACAACGCTGGTACTCTTACAGTAGAAAACATACAATCAGGAGATTATGTCTTAGGAGTATGGAATGAAAAGTATGTAGGATTAAATGAGATCAATGACAAAACAAGCATTGAAATTTATCCTAACCCTGCAAAAGATTATATCAATATTGATTTAAACAATGAGATAAAGGGAAAGATTACGATTGTAAATCAATTGGGTCAAGTTGTAAAGGAAATGAATATCGACGGAAAAGAAATCACGATTGACGTTGAAGACCTGACTACAGGAATTTATTTTCTTAATGTCTCAAACCAAAGAATGAAATTCTTAAAGAATTAAAGATAGAGCGGAAAGCCCGACGACGTAGCCGGAACGCCCAAAAAGAAAAGACAACAGTCAACGGACTACGGACAACAGTCTTTTGGTGTTTGTATAAACTTTGCGTTCCTTTGCGTCTCTGCGAGAAATAAAAAAAAGGACGCATTCTGCGTCCTTAACTTTCAATTTTCAACTTTCAGTTTTCAATTTTCAATTATTCTTCAACTGTTGGTTCGCTTTTAACGATTGTCAACTCTTCGATGAGGTTTGTTGCGCCAGCGAACTTGTCGATTACGAACAATACGTAACGAGCGTCAACGTTGATTGTGCGTTGTAATCTTGGTTCGAAGTTGATGTCGCCGCTCATAGCTTCCCAGTTGCCGTCGAATGCAAGACCGATGAGTTCGCCTCTGCTGTTCATGATTGGACTACCTGAGTTACCGCCAGTGATGTCGTTTGTTGAAAGGAAGCAAACGATCAATTCACCGTCTTCGTTAGCATATTGACCGAAGTCTTTAGCTTCGATGAGGTCGAGGAGTCTTTGTGGAACGTCGAATTCATAGTCTCCAGGAACATATTTTTCAAGGATACCGTTAGCTGTACAGATGTAGTCGTAAGAAACAGCGTCAGCTGGTTGGTAATCTTTAACAGAACCGTAAGTCATACGTAATGATGAGTTAGCGTCTGGATATAAAGATTTTTCTGGTTGTGTTTCAGCATAGAATTCGCGTAAGCCTTTAACGAACATGTGGTTGTTTTCAGCAATAACTTGGTTTGCTGCGCGGAATGGAGCGAGACCGCTTACCATGTGATTTACCATTGCGTTGAATACAACGTAAGCTGCATCTTTTTCAACTTTCTTAGCATTAGGTTTTGCGATGAAAGCATTGATTGATTCTGCTGTTGCGAAGATAGATTTTTCCAAGATAGCGTTAGCTAAAGCAACAACATCACCTTTATATTGTTTTTCAACCAAGTTGTAGAAGTCAGGATTTACTTCAGCGTTGAATGTGTTGTAATATAATTTCAACATTTCAACCAACATTTTGTCTTCTAATGGTTTGTATGTTTCAGCGAAGAATGCATCAACGTCGATAGCTTTAAGAGCTTCTTCTGCAGCAGCGACAGCTTCTTTATCTTTGCTTTGAGCAGCAGCTACATATTGAGCGAATTCTGCTGAGATAGCGATAGCGCCTGTTTGTGAAACGAAGTTAGGGAAATAAACTGATGCGCTTAACTCTGAAAGAGTGTTGTAGTTTTCAGCTAATGTGTTCAATACGTTGCCGTATTCTTCAACGCGAGCTGGATCAGCGTTAACCCATTCTGTGAATTGAGCTTCGAGTTCAGCTTTTCTTTCAGCGACTTTATTCTTACGAAGCATCAACATTTGACCTTCGAAGTTTTTCCATGTGTTAGCAAGACCAGCTTTGTCGTCAGCGTACATAATGTTGACAGAAGCGTCTTTTTGCATGAATTCGTCCATGATGTCTGTTTGGAGTTTGAAGATATCGTGGATGATTGGGTAGAATGTTTCTACGTTATAGTCAACGCCGTATGATGTAAGGTAACGATTTGTTGTACCAGGGAAACCCCAGATCATTGTGAAGTCATCTTGTTGAACGCCGTCTAAGCTAACTGGAAGATGATGTTTTGGAGTGAGAGGTTTGTTTTCTGGTGAGTAAGCAGCCGGATTGCCTTCAGCGTCAGCGTAAACGCGGAAGATTGAGAAGTCGCCAGTGTGACGAGGCCACATCCAGTTGTCAGTGTCACCACCGAACTTACCGATTGATGAAGGAGGAGTACCTACGAGACGAACGTCTGTATATACTTGATATACGAACATATAGTATTCGTTACCTTCGAAGAAACCTTTGATGATTGGGTTGTATTTGCCATCTTCTGAAGCAGCAGCTTCGAGTTCTGCAGATTTAGCAGCGATAGCAGCATTACGTTCTGCCCATGTCATTGTGTCGTTCAAAACACTGAAAACTTGTTCTGTAACGTCTTCCATACGTACCAAGAAAGAAGCTGAGATACCTTCAGCTGGAAGTTCTTCGCTGAAGTCTTTTGCCCAGAAACCGTCTGTTAAATAGTCATGTTCAACAGTGCTGAGTTTTTGGATTGAACCGTAACCGCAGTGGTGGTTAGTGAACATAAGGCTGTTTTGAGAAACGATTTCGCCTGTGCAGAAGAAACCACGTGGTCTGTCGCCGTTTGACAAGCCAACGATAGCGTCTTTCAAGCTGCTGTTGTTGATGCTATAGAGTTCTTCAGGAGTAAGTTGAAGACCCATCTTTTCCATGTCAACATAATTCAAACGCTCAACGAACATAGGAAGCCACATACCTTCGTCAGCGTGTACTTTGCCCACTAATGAGAAAATAACGAGGGCTACTAATAAGAAAGTTTTTTTCATTTTTTTGTATAATTTAGAATGTTATTATTTAGATTATTTTTTATGCTTTGAGCCATGAGCTTTGAGTTTTGAGCTTTGAACACAATATGCTCACGACTCACTGCCCATAGCTCACGGCTAATTAATTTCAGTTTTCAAATTTCAATTTTCATCTTCCAATAAGAAGTTCTGGAGACATTTCATAATAGATGTCTGTTGGGATGCCCATGCCGTTGACTTTGTCGAGGTCAGCTTGGAGAGTTGGCTTGATAACGCCTTCTGTAGCGATCCATTCTTTTACGAATTCATAGTTACCGTCGCCTTGAGCCTTGAGGATTTCGCCGCCGAGTTTAGCAACAGCCACTTTCATATTTTCGAAGTTGATAGCATATAAGCCTTCTTCATTGCGTGTGAAAGCGCCTTCTTTTTCCAAGAAGTTGAAAGTTAACATATTAGCCTTACCATGAGCACTTGAAGCACCAAAACGTACTGAACGGAAGATACCTGCCATGAATGTTGTATAGTTTTCTTCCAATGTTGAGTTGTTATACTCGCCCATTTCGTGAAGTTTTGTAATCAAGTAAAGACCCAAGATGTCAGCTTTTGCTTCTTCGATACCTGAATATTGTTCTTTAAGAGCGTGGCGTACTGTACCTTTACCATCGAGAGTGTTTTTGATACCCATGCCGTGAGCGACTTCGTGGAACATAACGTTAGCGAAGAAAGCTTCGAATTTAACGTTAGCGCGTGATTCAGGAGTCATGAGGACGTCTGAGATAGGAGCCAAGATATGGTCGAACTTAGCTTTCATAGCGTTTTTAAGTTGTAACTTACGAGTTCCTTTTTGAAGTTGAACTTGTTCGTCGTTAGGCAAGTTGATAGCGATAGTCTTGCCAGCCATGTTGCAGTCGCCGCCGTAGAATACAGCATCGTAAACAGCGAGGTCAGCGTCAGCACCTGGTTTTTCTTGTTTATATTCTTCTGCTACAGGAAGTTGTGTTTGTAACAAAGGAAGAAGTTCTGCATAGCGAGCGAGTTGTTTGCTCCATGCTTGGTCTTTAATCAAAATGAATGCTTCGTGAGCTGCTTTGTAGCCATAGAGAGCGTCAACATAATTTTCGATTGGACCAACAACGAAGTCAACGTTATTGTTACGGACGTCCATCCAAGCCATATCGCTTTCGAAATAATCGTCTGTCAAGACAGCCTTAGCTCTGAGGCGTAAGTAGTCAGCAAATTCTTTGTCGCCAGCGAGGTCAGCAGCCTTGTTCAACAATTCAGCGACTCTGTTGATTTGTTCAGCGTAAGCGTCGTGGAACCAAACTGCTTGTAACTGACCGTTTTCATCGCGTTTGATTAAAGTGTAGAGACTTGTCTTGTCAGGGTTGTCCCATGCTTCGAATTCTTCTTTTGTCATGTCAGCTGGATAGAAACCTGCGCCTGCTGGCATTTCGCCGTATTCAGGAAGGAAAGAAGCGAGGTTGTCGAAGTGGTTCCATGGACCATAGTTGATTTCAGCGAAGAGACGAGCGTCTGGATCTTGGATTGAGTTCAAGAAAGCTTCTTTGTCGCCACCGAATTGTTGTGTCCAGAAAATATCATCCATGATATTACCGATTTCATAGAGATAGTTCAACATTTGTTTCTCATTGTCTGACAAATGAGTGATGTCTGAAGTCAACTGAACCTTTGCATATTGCTTTGTAAGGTCAGCATAGTTTGTTTCTTGTTTTTTAGAATCAGCGCAACTCATTGTAACTGCACCTAAAGTTAAAATCATTACTAAGTTTCTAATTTTCATTTTGTTATTTATTTGATGTTAATATTTTCTTTTTTTAAGTCAACGGACAACAGTCAACAGACAACAGACTTTGTCCTCAATTCCTAACTAAATCCACGAGCATCAAGATGTCGTTCCAAGTCTGTACGAAATAATGTTTAACAGCATCGATGATATTCATAGGTTCAGAGATTCCGCCACTTAATGAATAGATGATCAATGATATGTTTAAGAGCAGGAATGTCGCGATATAAAGATAAGAGAGGAAAACTCCGCAAAGCTGTATGTCGCTTTGGTCGCGGCGTGTGTCTTTTTTCCAGCACAAGATATAGAACATCAATGAGAAGCCAATGATGACATCTATTATCGGGAGACATTCATTTTTGATCATAAGACGGAAAAAAAGTAACAAGAATGTCAAGTAAGGAAGCATATAAGGAGCCAGCGTTGACATAATGCTGATTCTATTGCCATTTCTTGAACTGCTGACAAATCCGAGAGTGTTGTCGCCGTATGAAAGAGCGTCTGATGACTTTGCATTGAACTGATAGATTTTCCTTCTCAAGAAGAGAGCGCCTACAAGCATATGAGCGCCTTCGTGCGACATCGTCTGCATGATGTCAATGTTCTTTCTAAAGAAAAATTTATGGAAAATAAGATAAACTATAAAGCCAACTGCCATCCATAAATAACCAGAATACAACTGGTTCAAGGAAGCATCAACTGCATAACGTATGGTTCTGTAAAATTCAAAAGTGGCAATAGCGAAGCCTATAACTAATAGAAAAATAGTTATAATTTTACGGAATCTACTCATAAATAAAGACTTGCAAAGTTTGTATTCTTATTATTTCTCGTTCGTAAAATTAAGAAAAAAAGTGTAATGTTTAACATTAGTGTAAAATTAAAATACTATCAGCGGTCAGTGTCTGAGTCAGAGTTCGGATTGTAGAGACACGTCAATGATGTAGTTTATAAATAAAGTAATCTGATTTTGATAAAAAATACATCATTGACACGTCTGTACTTGTTCAGAGTTCAAACAAACAATTCCGCTGCTATGCCATCAGCGAAGAGCATTCCTTCATCTGTAAGTTTATAAGTGTTAATATCTTTTAACATCTCTCCCATTTCTAAATATTTCTTAACATTTTTCAAGAAATGACTGGCGTATGATCTTCCGTAATCTCTCTCTATTTTTTCAATGTCGCAACCCCAAGACGTCCTCAACGAAGTCATGACATATTCGTTGAATTTATCATCAAGAGTAAGGATTTCTTTTTCGTAATATTCCTCTGAATTTCCCACAAGCTGTATGTATTTCGTCAGGTTAGAGACATTCCACTGGCGAGAGTTTCCGTCGTAAGAATGAGCCGACGGTCCTAGTCCGAGATATTTCACATCTTTCCAGTAAATGCTGTTATGCTGCGAGCGGCAACCATCTTTTGCGAAATTGGAAATCTCGTAATGTTCAAAGCCGTTTGCCTTCGTTCTCTCAACCAAAACATCATAATGGAGTATTGTTTCCTCTTCACTAACGCCTTGTAATTCACCTTTTTCTATTTTCTGTCCCAAGATGGTTTTCGGCTCAACTGTCAAGGCGTAAGCCGAGAGATGAGTTATTCCTGTAGAGAAGAAAATATCGAGATTTTTATTCCACTTCTCTTCCGTCAGAGTCGGCATGCCATAGATCAAATCAAGGGTTATTTTCTCGAAATCCACAGCCTTCAAATCCTCCAGAACCTGCATCGCATGACGAGAGTCGTGACGTCTTCCGAGATATCTCAAATCGTCATCATGAAAACTTTGAATGCCGATGCTCATCCTATTGACGCCCAGCTGTTTCAAGGCAAACATTTTCTCTTTGTCTATAGTATCAGGATTTATTTCTAAAGTTATCTCTGGAGTGGAAATAATGTTATAATTCTTATGCAAAAGTTCCAATATTTCCTCTACATATTTAGTCGGGAGCAACGACGGCGTTCCACCTCCGAAATAAATCGTTTCGACAAGTTCATCACCGAGATAAGACCTGCGGTCGACTATCTCTTTTTTTAAAGCTTCAACATAGTCATCGACCTTCTTCTCGGTGACGAGAGAAAAGAAATTACAATAAGCGCATTTGCTTTTGCAGAAAGGGACATGAATGTAAATTCCAGACATGGTGCAAAATTAAAAAATAATTCTCTTTTCATAAAGAAAAAAATCTTATCTTCGTAAACTATTTCAACTCTTATAAACATGAATATATACAACCGATTATCAGATACTTCCAAAAAGAAATTTGTAGTTCTGATCGATCCTGACAAACCTAGCGACAATGAAATCATCGACATTGTAGAGAAGTCTAAAAAAGTCGGTGTTGACTTTTTCTTTGTCGGAGGAAGTCTGTTAACGACAGACAGCTTGGACAATTGCATAAAATTGATCAAGAGTCATTGTGACATTCCTGTTTTGATATTCCCCGGCAATTCATTGCAGATAAGCAAATGGTGCGACGGTTTCTTATTACTTTCTTTAATCTCAGGACGTAATTCGGAAATGCTCATCGGACGTCATGTCATCGCAGCACCTTACCTCAAGCTTTACGGCAACGAGATAATTCCAACAGGCTATATGCTTATTGACGGCGGCAAACCGACATCTGTTTCATATATGAGCAACACCACTCCTATCCCTCACGACAAAGATGACATCGCGATGTGTACAGCTCTTGCCGGCGAGATGTTAGGTTTGAAACTCATTTATATGGATGCCGGCTCAGGTGCGACAGACCCTATCTCAGCCGAGATGATCTGCAAGGTAAAACATACCATCGAGGTTCCTCTCATCGTCGGAGGCGGCATCAACACTCCAGAAAAAGCCGCGATTGCAGCCAAAGCAGGAGCAGACATCATCGTCGTAGGCAACGCCCTGGAAAAGAGCATCGACAGACTTCAGGAATTCGCAGACGCAGTTCATAATTCATAATGCATAATTCATAATCAAAATACATACAATACTATGAAAAAGACATTGTTATTAATCGCATTGATTTCTGTAGCATTATCATCATTTGCTCAGGAAAAGAAAATGCTTACCCCTATGGATGCCGCTTATCAGAACCGCAGCATATATCCTGTAGGGAAAAGCGTCAACTGGTTGACTGGCACAGACAAATACGTCTTCACAGAAAACAGCAACCTTATGGTTCAAGATGTTAACGCTAAAACTGCAAGCGTCTTGTTAACACTAGACCAAGTCAACTCTTACTTAAACGCAGCCGGAATGGACAGCATCACTCGTCTTCCAAACCTCACTTGGCTCGATGCAAGCAAGGCTTATTATTACAGCTTTAACAAGGAAAACAACTGCGTAGACCTCAACCTTCTTGACATAAAAGCAAAGAACATCAAGAAAGTCACAGCAGTTCCTTCAAACGCAGAAAACCACACAATAACAACTCCATCATTGAAAGTTGCTTACACCATCGACAACAACTTATACTATGCTGATGGCGACAAGCAAGTGCAAGTAACAGACAACGCTGCTAACGTAATCGCAGGTCAGTCAGTCCACCGTAACGAATTCGCTATCAACGGCGGTATCTTCTGGTCACCAGACGGCAGCAAACTCGCTTACTATTCAATGGACGAAAGCATGGTCAGCGACTACCCTCTCGTAGACATCACTACACGCGTTGCTGAAGCAAAACCTATCAAATATCCAATGGCAGGTATGACAAGCCACGAAGTAACATTGAAGATTTACAACACAGTAAACGGTGAAGAGACAGTCGTCAAGACAGAAGGTCCTGCTGATCAATATCTCACATCTATCACATGGAACCCAGACAACGAAAAAATCTACATCGGCGTATTAAACCGCGGACAAGATTATCTTCAATTCAATGAATATAACGCTATGAACGGCGAATATCTCCAAACAATCTTCGAAGACAGAGACGAACAATATGTTGAACCTGTCGGTCCAGCTCATTTCTTGCCAAACAACAACAAGGAATTCTTATGGCTCGCTCAACGTGATGGTTTCTACCACGTTTGGAAACACAACACAATAACAAAAGAAGCTAAGCAAATCACAAAAGGCGAATTCGTCATCACTGCTTTCGAAGGTTTCGACAAAAACGGCAACATCTATTACACTTCAACAGAAGAAAGTCCTTTGGAACGTCATTATTACAAGCAAAATCTTAAGACTGGCAAGAAAGTCAAGATCAGCAAAGAACACGGAACTCACGGTGTGACACCAAGCGCTTCTGGAAAATATTTCATCGACTCATATTCAAGCACAGATGTAGCAAGAAACATCGACATCATGGATGCCAACGGCAAACAAGTCAAACGTTTACACGAAGCTACAGATCCTTTGAAAGAATATAACGCCGGCACTATCGAACTCGGCACTTTGAAAGCAGAAGACGGACAGACTCTCTACACTCGTCTTATCAAACCTTACAACTTCGATGAAAACAAGAAATATCCTGTCGTCATCTACGTCTACGGCGGTCCTCACGCACAGATGATCACCGACTCATGGACAGCAGGCGCTGGCATATTCTTACATTACCTCTCACAAGAAGGTTTCATCGTCTTCACATTGGACAACAGAGGTTCTGCTGACCGCGGCGAGGCTTTCGAACAAGTGATCCACCGTCAATGCGGACAAGCTGAAATGCGCGACCAAAAAGTCGGCATCGACTACCTCAAGTCACTTCCTTACGTAGACGCTGACCGCATCGGAACAGACGGCTGGAGCTACGGCGGCTTCATGAGCACAAACATGAAAATCAACTACCCAGAAGACGTTAAGGTTTCAACAGCCGGCGGCCCTGTGATGGATTGGAAATATTATGAAGTGATGTACGGCGAACGTTATATGGACAGCCCAGAAGAAAACCCAGAAGGTTATGAACTCACAAGCCTCGAAAACAAGACAGAAAAACTCGAAGGCAAATTGATGATCATCCACTGTACAACAGACCCTGTAGTTCTCTGGCAACATTCATTGGTATTCGTTGAAAACTGTATTCACAACGGAAAACAATTGGATTACTTCGTATACCCAGGCCACGACCATAACGTATACGGCCCAGACAGAGCACACCTCGTCACTAAGATTACAGAATATTTCAAGGCAAACTTGTAATAATTAGGAGTTAGGAATTAGGAGTTAGGAGTTTTAGAGAGAATATTCATTTCTCATTCCTAATTCCTCATTCCTAATTTTAAAACAGTTCCCGTAGGACACAGATAATTACACCAAGGTTTCTTGATGAATATTGAAGCTATGACTATGACTGCAGCAAGCAATGCCACTTCAAATATTATCGACTGATAACTGAAGACGCTGAATGGTTCAGTCATAGAAAGATCGAGACCAAAACCCAAAGCCAGCAACACTATAAGTGTTAACAATATCACCTTTCTTAAAACAGAGAATAATTTATACAGCTTTGCTGAGACAGTTATCTTCTTCACTGGTATCATCCCGACAAATTCCTGCACCGCGCCGAAAGGACATAAATATTGACAATAGAATGATTTCTTCGTCACCAAAGGAAGGATTATCGAGACGGCAGCGATGAATATTACAGCCCACTGCATCGTCAAGGAAACGCCATTGGTAATCCAATTATAAAACATCGCCAAGGAAAGAAGCGAGTTGCTCCAGAATCCTAATATCAAGATCGAAAGCAGCAATGTCACGCGTCTTAATGTCTTGGTCTTTTTAGGATTGAAGAAACATATCAATGCCAATATAGTAACTGCGAGAACACACATCTGCTTAACGAACAGCATCCAATCCCAGGAATGAAGTCTCGCTTTCTGAGATGTCAGTTCCTGCATCCTGACCTGCAACGACTGAGAAATAGCAGTCGAGGAATAAGTGCTGCCGCTCACCGCATCGACATGATGTGTCAACGCCTCTTCAACAGTAAGGCCGTCCCACGACTCCAAGAATCCGCTCTTGATTACATTATTAATATATCCACGCGACTCTCTGTTAGGACAAAGTTCCACCTTGACGATCCTATCATTTTTATCGATATAAATAGTAAGAGGCGTGATGCTGTTATAGCCGAAAATATTGTCACTATATGGAGAAGTGTTGACAACCTTTCCAACGACATCTTGCTTATCAAAAACAATATATGAAGAAACAGCATCCTGCGCTATGCTGTCGGCTGAAGGGAAAACAGTTCTCGTCTCATCCAACGACATGGAGAATTCATACTTAGGCTGATTCAGTTTTTGCTTCTCTATATTATTATCATAAATGCTTTTACCTATTAAAAACAATATGGAAAGTACTATCAAGTAATTTAAAATCTTATTAATTTTCAACATGACATAAAAATTCAGAACACAAAAATAAAAAAATATCTACCCTTGTTAGATGATTTTTTTTTAGATTTGTAACTTTAACTTAAATTTAAAGATTATGGCAAAGATTCAAGACGACAACTTGTTTTACCATTGTGCAAAGCCGTTCATCGACCACCACTTACACAAGTCGTTCAGTCATTATAAAGTCATCGGATTAGAGAACATTCCTCAAGACGCTGCTTGCATCTTCAGCGCCAACCATACCAACACTTTGATGGATGCCTTAGTGCTGTTAAGCATGACCAAAGAAAAGAAGGTCTTCATCGCACGTGGCGACATCTTCAAGAAGCCTTTCATTGCCAAATTGATGTTCTTATGCCGCATTCTTCCTATCTACAGAATTCGCGACGGATTCAAAAGCGTGAAAGACAACAACTCGGAAATCATCGACAAAGCCGTCGACGTGATCCACGACAATGTGAAGCTTTTCTTATATCCTGAAGCATCACACAGAACCAAGCACTCTTTGAAACAACTTAGCAAAGGTATCTTCCACATCGCGCTCAAAGCAAACGAACAGTTCGGTCACGAGAAACCTGTCTACATCATCCCTACTGGCATAGAATACGGCGACTATTTCCGCTATCGCTCAACAGCCTTGATAAACATTGGCGAGCCTATCAACGTGACAGAATACGTAAATCAACATAAAGAAGAAAACGAAGCCGTCATCATGAACGGTTTACGCGAGATGCTCTCAGAACGCATGTCAAAACTGATTTCATTCATCCCTGACAACGAAGAAGACTACAACGCGATCTGGGAAATGACAAAGCTGAAAAACAGATTCCATTTATTAGAACCGCTTCCAGAACGTCTGAAACGCAATCAGGAGACCATCAAGGAAATCCTTGAATGGAAAGAAAGAGAACCTGAAAAGGCAAAAGAGACTTTCGAGAAAATCAATAAGTTCACTAAAGAACGTAAAAAGAAAAAGATTTCCATCTACTCTGTCACCAAGAAAAACATCGGTGGCACTGTATTATGGAAGACTTTAGTCGCTTTACTCGGAATTCCAGCCTACGTTGCTTCAGCTGTAGGCACATTGCCAATATGGCTTATCACAATGATTTTAAAAAACAGCTTCAAAGACAAGGCTTGGGGCAACACAGTAAGCTTCGGCGTTGAGACAGTATTACATCCATTGCTGATGATATTATGCCTCGTCTTGTCATTCTGCAACCTCCCTTGGGAACAAGCAACATTGACCAGCATTTGCTATTACGTATCATACGAATTCTTCGTCGATGCCACCGAGTTCCTCAGAAGATGGCTGTCAGATGTTAGATGGCTGTTTAACAAGAAACTTCGTGCGATGAGCCGTGGGCTGTGAGCAACGAGCAAATAATAGTAATAAAAAAGGCTAGAGTTTTTACACTTTAGCCTTTTCATTTTATGAGACGCCCATTGCTCAGGGCTCATTGCTTAGCATTAGAACATTGGAAGCTGATAGATGAAACCTAAAGAAACGCGGTTTGTGCTATAATCAGCTTTGTTTGCTATTTCTTCATATATGTAATGACGTCCAACGTATGTCAAGAAGAAGTGCAAATTGCTTTCCATTGGATAATATTCGATGCCGCCGAGATAACCTAATGAAGTGCGGTATTTGCCATTCTTTATACCTGGATAATCTCCTGGATCTGTAAAATCTTTGATAGATGCTGTCTCATACATACCTTTAACAAAGACATTCCATTTATCAGCAAAACGATAGTTCAACTTAGAAACTAATGACAAATAATTGGCATTAAATACATTGTGACCTTGTACTTGACCAACTATTTCTGTCATGATACCGCTACGGTCGATATCGTCGCTTGAATACATAAGGTCGATGTACATATTGAACTTGCCAAATGTGAATTCATTACCTAATGCGAAGTAATATAAGTTTTTGGCACCTTTTGTTCCTTCACCTTGACTCATGATAGAAGCTGACCAGCGTGTCTTATAAACATCGCTGAAATTACCGTTCCAGTTTAAAGTATAAACCAAAGGAAGTTTTGAAGGAGTTGCAACGATAACTTCACCACCAGGGAGCCAATGTGACTGTTCTGGAGAGAATGTTCCATACATGCTTTCGAAAGGACCGTTCAAGCTGTTCAAGATTTGGAAGTTGATTTGTTGTCCAGGCATGAAGTCATAACCGATATTAACACCTGTCATGAAGTTGCTCATGTATTCAATCATGTCGCTGTATTCGTAGATTTCGATAGGGTTAGCGTCGAATTCAAAACCGCCGTAAGCTGCACATTGTTTACCTAAGAAAAGTGACCATTGATTGCTCAACTTAACGCCGATACCAGCGATGTCGATTGAAGTAGGAAGGTTGTCGATATTGCCGCCGCCGTTGTTAGGACGGTTGAGGCGTTGACGCCAGCGATATGAAAGCCAATCGTTGACATTACCTTTTGACTCGATACGAAGCTGACGCATATTGAACTTGCCTTGGTCGAAGCCATCAGCGTTAAACATAGCGTCGAAGCTGCCGTTCATGTTCATGTAAAGATTGAACTTGTCTGTCTTTTTCTTTACACCTGAGAGTTCTTCATACAAAGATTTTTCCTGAGCGTTTACTCCGAGCACACACAATGCCACGAGTAATAGTGTAAATAGTTTTTTCATAATAGCACTTTTTTTTTGAGAACCTTGAGCTTTGAGCTTTGAGCATTGAGCCTTAAGTTCTTAGTTCAAAGTTCAGGGCTCAGAGTTCAAGGTTCAAAGTTTTTTAATATTGATTGAAGTATTCTTGGATTTGTTTCCAGTCATCTGTTTGTGTCAAAGCGAGCATCAATAAGATACGAGCTTTTTGTGGGTTGAGTTGTTGTGAAGCTACGAATTGATAGTAAGCGTCATCAACTTCATTGTCGAGTGTGCTAGGTCCTGTTGGAACGCGTGATGAGCGAACGACTTGGATACCTTTTTTACGAGCTTTTTCTAATACTGGGAATACGTCTTTGTGGATGTTGCCATTACCGACGCCAGCGTGGATGATACCTTTATAGTCGTTTTTCAACATTGGTTCAACCATATCAGGATTGATGTTTGAGTGGCTGTAAACGATACCGACTTTTGGTAATTTGTCTAAGTTAGTAACATCGAATACTGTTTCTGTTGTGTGCTTTTTAAGAGGTTGTTGGTTGTAGAAAACCTTGCTGTTGAATACGTAGCCGAGAGGGCCAGCGTTAGGAGCTTGGAATGTCTGAACACCTGTTGTGTGCATTTTTGTCACGCTTTCTGCGCCGAGGATGTTGTCGTTCATAACAACGAGAACACCTTTGCCTTTTGATTCAGGAGCAGCAGCTGTTACGACAGCGTTGTAGAGGTTACGAGGACCGTCAGCGCTGATAGCTGTTGAAGGACGCATTGCACCAACCATAACGACAGGTTTGTCGCTCTTTACTGTGAGGTTCAAGAAGTAAGCTGTCTCTTCCATAGTGTCGGTTCCGTGAGTGATGACGATACCGTCTACGTTAGGATCTTGTAATAATTCATTGATTCTTTTTGCCAAGATAAGCCATACTTCGTCGCTCATGTCTTGTGAGCCAATGCGTACGACCTGTTCGCCTTCGCAGTTAGCGATATTCTGTAATTCAGGAACTGCTTCGAGCAATGTAGCGATAGCCATCTGACCAGCAGTGTAGTTTGTTGCTGTTGATGAGCCGCCAGCGCCAGCGATAGTGCCGCCTGTTGCAAGAATGCGGATGTTTGGTTTTTGAGCAAATGCCATGGTTGCTGTCATCATGAATACAACCATCATCAGAGTTAGTTTTTTCAATGTTTTCATATGAATGTAATTTTGAGTATTAAATATTTCTAATGTTAATTTTGTTCAAACTTTTTTTAAAAAAAGTCAACAGACAACAGTTTTCCCCAACATTTGTCTTTAGTCCTTTGCCTTTAGTAGCCTTTAGAAGAGGTAATTAAATCCTATATAAACCTTCAAGTTGTCGCCGTCTCTTGCGTCGAGAGCCTTTGCTGCTTCAGCAGAGATGATGAAATTCTTATTCATGATGAGTTTCAAGCCGCAACCAGCAGAAGTGTGAATGCCCTTAGTGTAGCTGTCGATGATGAGGTTATTGTTACCTATAATGTCATATTGTTTTTCTATTTCTGACCAAGCCTTTTCTTGTTCTTCAAGGCGATAACTTTGTGTCACCATACCTGCATCGAAGAATGGGTTAAGAGCGACGTTCCAGTTTTGGTTGATGAATTGGAAACCAGCCACTTTCCAGCGGAGCTCTGCGTTAAGCCAAGCGTAACCAGCGCCGATGACTCTGTTTCTGTTGATGCCACGTACTGAGTTTGCACCGCCCATAGCGTCGGTAGACATCTTTTTATAGAACAACATATTTGAGTTAAACATAGCGTAATAAGGGATGTCGCCAGCGATAACATTTTGAGTAACGAGACGATAAGCGAATGTAAGGTTTTCCTTTACGATTGGAATATAATGTTGCCATACAGCATTGAAAGTCATGTGATTGTAACCTTCACGGTCGATAAAATCAGGAGCTGCTGTCACTGTTGCTTCAAAGTAAGCACCTTTGGTTGGGTCGCTGTCGTGGTTTTTGGAATCGTAGATGAAAGCAAGTTTCAATTGAGTGACATTACCACCGTCAGCTTCGTTAGCTCTGATTAGACCGCTTTCGCGATATAATTCAAACAATGTAATTTGTTCGTCATAAAGATATTCTTCGTTGTGAATATTGATTCTTCCCATGTTATAGTTGAAATAACTGAGACCTACGCCATAATAGAAATGCTCTCCGAAACCGAATTTATTGCGCAAACATGAGTTGAATCTGAATTGTTTACGATCCATTCTGTAGAACACGCTGTTGAAATTAGGATCAAAATTTTCAATCAACTGTTGACCGTTGTCTGTTGTCTGTTGACCTAAAACGTAAATGTCATCATAATAAGGCGAAGCAAATCCGTTGAAGCCGTAGAATTCAAAACGTTTGTCGGTGAAATAACCAGCGTCAACGAAGAGACGAGAGTTTGGCATAAGGTTATAGAAATCACCATAGAAACGTAAGTTGAGAGAACCTTTTGTGTAGGCTGAAGCCTCGAGGTTCATTTTATAATCGAATTTTGGATAGCGAGAACCGTCGCCGTAGTTGAAGATGTCGACGCAGGCACCATATTGGAAACCGAGGTCAGAATTGAAACCAACGACAGGAAGAGGACCGAAGTTCCAGCCTTTTTTGATAAGCTCGCCCTTCTCGTTATAAACCTTCTCTTTCTTCTTTCCGTTATCATTATTCTGAATACTGTCTTGAGCTTGCAATGCAAATGACATCAATAATATCGATACCACTGCCAATAATTTTCTGCTTCTTTTCATAACTTATATTATTATCGTTTTTTAATCGTTATAGGTAAAAACCTATCTAAAAAAAATGTATTTTTGTTCTGCCAAGCAAAAGTAAAAAAATTTTATCATGGAACAACGAAATAATCAGCAAGACCGTATAATTTTTGAAATAGAAACATTGCTAAACAAGATGTCTAATCAGGTTAATTTTCTGATTAGAAAAGAGATGCCGATGAATCAACTTGATGTCGATTTATTGATGGAAAATACAAGAAAATTATACGACACGATTTGTTCCATTGAATTAGGAGTTAGGAATGAGGAGTTAGGAATTGAAGAACGTAGAGACGTCACTCCTGTGGCGTCTGAAGAATTAGGAGTTAGGAATGAGGTGTTAGGAGTTGAGGAGTTTGAAGATGAAGATAATGATGACAATGAACTCATTGACTTTGGAAATGAAGAGGAAAGCGATGAGGAAGCTGATATGGTTTGGGATTTCACCAAAGAAGAGTTAGGAATTGAAGAACGTAGAGACGTCACTCCTGTGGCATCTGAGGAGTTAGGAGTTAGGAGTGAGGAATTAGGAATTGAAGAATGTAGAGACGTCACTCCTGTGGCGTCTGAAGAGTTAGGAGTGAGGAGTGAGGAGTTAGGAGTTGAGGACTTTGAAGAAGATGAAGTTTCTGATACTGAAGAAGAAGAAGAAGATCCCATCACTGATTCATTAAGCGATACTGCCGTTGATTCCAAAAAGGAAGTTTCTGAAAAAGAAGAGGACTCTGGCATCAGGGCTTATCGTATAATAAGAGAGAATATCCCAACACTTGGCGACATGCTGGAACAAAGCGAGGACAAGAGTCTCGCCGCTCGTCTGCAACGCAAGCCTGTGTCAGACTTGATAACAGCAATAGGCATCAACGACAAGTTCTTATTCCTCAATGAATTGTTTGGCGGAAGCATGGAGAAATATAACAAGTCCATAAGATCATTGAACAGCTTCTCCACTTTATTGGGAGCCAAGACTTATATGAGCGAGCTTCAGATTGAATTCCAATGGGATTGCACCTCTGAAGCTTATAAGAAATTAAACGACTTAGTTGAAAGAAGATTTATATAAACAATGCATAATTCATAATGCATAATTCATAATTTTACTGATTATGCATTGTGAATTGTGAATTATGAATTAAAAAAAAATGAAACTATATCTAGTACCGACACCTATAGGAAATTTAGAAGACATCACTTTGCGCGCGTTACGTATCTTACGTGAGGAAGTGGATGTTATATTAGCAGAAGACACCCGCACAAGCGGTAACTTATTAAGACATTACAGCATCAGCAAGCCGATGTCTGCTTTCCATATCAACAACGAACATAAGGTTGTGACAGCTCTCGCTGAACGTATCGTAGCAGGCGAACGCATGGCTCTCGTAACAGACGCAGGCACACCTGGCATCTCCGACCCTGGATTTCTTCTTGTAAGAGAATGCCTCAGACTCGGCGCTGAAGTCGAGTGTCTCCCAGGCGCTACAGCCTTCGTCCCAGCTCTCGTCAACTCCGGACTGTCGGCAGACCATTTCATCTTCGAAGGTTTCCTCCCTCATAAAAAAGGAAGACAGACCAAGATTAACGAAATAGCCAAAAACCATTATACCACAATATTATACGAATCGCCTTTCCGTCTCCTCAAGACTTTACAACAACTTGCTGAGGTATGCGGTCCTGACAGACGCGTATCTGTAGCTAGAGAACTGACAAAGATTTACGAAGAGAACGCAAGAGGCACTCTCGAAGAAGTGATAGCACACTTCAGCCAAAAAGAAGTCAAGGGCGAGATCGTCATCGTATTGGAAGGAATGGAAAAAGAATAAACAAAACAAACATAATATGAAAATAAGACTGCTATTCACCACATTATTACTACTACTTCTAACAACTATCAATGCTGCGCCTTTTAAAAACGTTGAAAGAATATTAACACAGCCTGACGGCACAACATTACATTGTTACGCATCCGGCGATGAATTCTACAGCCGTCTTCACGACATCAACGGCTATACCATCATCCAAGCAGAAAACGGCTTTTTTGTATATGCAACGACAAACACCGATGGTGAAATAATTGCCACCCAATATATTGCCGGAAAGTCAGACCCAAAAGCATTAGGCATCGCACCTAACATCAAGATCTCTCAACAAGAATATCTTAAGAAAAGAGATAAAATGAAAATCACTCCTACCAGAGACTTGGTAGGTCTTAACCATGGCGTCTATAACAACCTCGTCGTTTTCATTAAATTCAAAGGCGACGATGACTTCAAGACATCACAGACCAAGATAGACTCCATGTTCAACTACAACGGATATTACGATATATCCATGAACAACTATTTCAAGAAAGCCACTTATAACCAACTTTCTATGGAGTCTTACTGCTACCCAAAAGCTGATGGTGACAAGATTCTCGCTTACGAAGACATCTACACAAGAAATTATTACAGACCTTACAACAAAACATCCAATCCTGACGGTTATAAGGAAAATGACCGCGGCCCTCGCGAATTCGCGCTGCTGAAAAGAGCCATAGAACATATAGCCGATGAAGTGCCAGACACTCTTAACATCGACCGTAACGAAGACGGACTCATCGACAATGTCATCTTCGTCGTCAAAGGTAATGTCGGCGACTGGAGCGACTTGCTCTGGCCTCACATGTGGCAGCTTCATGGAGAAGATGTCTACATCCATAACAAAAGAGTCATGGGATTCAACTTCCAACTGGAGACTTCAACATATTTCACAGTGTCGACATTATGCCACGAGATGGCTCACTCTCTAGGATTCCCTGACTTATACCACTACAACCAAGATTACGAACACCTCTCACCTACCGGACCTTGGGATTTGATGTGCAACAATTCAAACCCGCCTCAGCACTCCGCCACTTATATGAAATACAAATACGGAACATGGATCGAAGACATACCTGAAATAGGTTACGGTACATATACCATCGAGGCCAACTCATGGGAAGGCGGTCGCAGAAACTGCTATAAAATACCTACCTCAGACCCAGACCAGTTTTACCTCGTAGAATACAGAAACGACAACAACATCTTCGAAAAAGGTCTGCCTACAGGAGGATTGCTGATTTATCGCCTCGACACCAGATTCAACGGCTGTATAGAATATAACGGCAAAGACATCTTGGACGAATTATATATCTTCAGACCTGGCGGCACATACAAAAAGAACGGCAGCATCAACCTGGCAGCGTTCAGCGCCGACAACAAAAAGACAGCATTCAACAGCACAACAGATCCTTATCCTTTCTTAAATATCAACGAAAAAGATAATGATTTAAACATCTGCAACATCTCTGCAAAAGGCGACCAGATGACGTTCTCATACTTACCAGCAAACAGCGAAATCATCCCAACGAACCTGCTCGCCAACGTAAATAAAGACAAATATGTTGAACTCAAATGGGATTCCGTTGCAAATGTAGATTCTTATAACGTATACCGCGACGGTTCCTTAATCGCCAGCGATGTAACAGAAAATCACTATAATGACGAATATCACAGCATCAGCGAAGGTTATCACAGATACCATGTGACTTCCAACAGCAATGGCAAAGAGTCGTTCCATTCCAACGAAGAAAAAATCATAACCGGAGACTATTGCGAATATATCTTCGACATGAATTGTACAGGTGAAAACGGATGGCAAGGCGGAGAAATAACATTGTCTTTCAACAATGAGATGGACGACATCTATTTAACAATGTATTCCGGCGACAACAAAAAGCAGAGCGTCGTCGTTCCTGCAAACACCGAGATATACGTAAAATGGACTCCAGGATGGGATGACACAGAATGCTCGTTCAGCATAAACGCTAATGGTAATGATATATATAAATCAGAGACATTGACAGAAGGTTTGTTAACAACAATAAACTGCGAAGGCAGCGGATCATGCATACCTCCTAAAAACCTCATAGCTATAGTATCAAGCCCATACATCGACTTACAATGGAGTTCTCATGTTGAAAGCGACAGTTATATGGTTTTACGCAATGGCGAAGTCATAGCTGATAATATCATTTCAAACTATTACACTGACAAAACCATAAACAATTCAGGAACTTACAGTTATGCAATAATAAGCAAAAGAGGCGACTGCACCTCATTGCCTTCAGACACTACAACAGCTACCATCTTGAATTACAATAGAAACATCATCGACATCGTAGCGACATCAGAGAATAACTTTGTCAAATTGGAATGGAATGTCGACCCAAGCAAAAGCACCCATTCTATCAATTACGACGATGGCAAATATGTCACAAGCATCGGTGGAAGCAGCAACACCTGGGGCATCATGGTGCCAGCAGAAAACCTCAATATCTATGAAGGTGCAAAAATCACAGGAATAGAAATATTCGATGCTACAGAAACAACATATAACTTCAACATCTATAACGGCAACAAACCTGGCAACGACAACCTCATCCACAACGAAGCGTTCAAGACTAATAACACCAACGAATTCGTAAGTTTCAAACTCTCAAAGAAAGTGAATTTCGATTCAAATCAGAACTTATGGTTAACTGCCAAGTCTGCCGGCACATCCAACCCTCCTATCCCTTGCGGAGAATTCGTAGGACTGGAAAACAGCAACATGATAAAATCAGGCACCTCATGGAAAAGCGCATCTGAATTCAACATGAACTATTCATGGCTGATACGCCTCCATATAGAACAAGATGAAGACTTTGTAAACAGTCTGTCTTACAACATCTACAGAGGAGACAGTCTCATCGCTTCTGACATTACATCAACGACTTTTACAGATCCAGAAGAAAAGAATATAGGCGATAGCATCTGTTATAATATCGGCGTGGTTTACAAAAACGCTGACATACTTTATTCCGACAAGGCTTGTCTCGTGGTGACACCAACAGAGCCTGAACCAGAACCTGAAGATCCAGAGCCAGAGGAAGACAAATCGCCAAAGTTATATCCTAACCCAACAAACGACTACGTCAATATTTACGACGACAGCATCAGAAATGTCAGAATATATTCTATCACAGGCAATCTTCTCCTTGAAGAAAACGTCAATTGCAACAAATTGGAAATCGACATGAGAGGTTTCAGTCAGGGTTTATACTTGATTCAAGTCGTTACCGAGACTGAGACGAGAGTCTATAAAGTAATTAGGAATTGAGGATTTGAGGGTATGAGGATTTGATGAATTAGCCGAGAGGTAGAGACGTGTCAATGTTACTTATAAAAAATAAACACACATTGATGCGTCTTATCAATTTATGAGTTAAGGTTTTTCAACATCAATCCTAATTTCAACTCGAAATACGAATATTCATCACCGAGGACGTCGCGTGCCGCAGATAAAGATGTGTCATCGACTTCCTCGAAATATTCTGTTATCGTTTCCAGATGTTCTTTATCCACAAAGTCTTCCACAGTATAAAGACCATTCTTGATAATTTCAATGACATGATTCTCTATGGTCGAACGGGAGTAATTTCTCTCCTTAGCAATCTCATCTATCTCCACACCTTCATCCAGAAGCTCTAAGGTCTTAAGCACGCTGCTCGACAGATTCATCTCTTTCTTTGACTCCTCGTCGTCGAAGTTCTTCTGAGCCAAGCCTTCGTATTTCAGCACCATATTAATAATGTCAGATCCGAAGCTCTTTATACGTGTGATACCAAGTTTCGAGATTTCTTTAAGTTCTCTTATAGAAACAGGTTTCTGCTCAACGATACGCAGCAACACTGTTTTTGGAAGTATCTGATTTTCCAGTTTGTCGAACTCTTCTGCCTTTTCCTCACGCCATTTCATCAAGGCATTCATCAAAGGCTGGTCTTTCTTATCCATCGTCTTCGACTTCAACTTTGAAGAAGAAAGGTTCTCTGCTTCAACAGTTTTCTTGTTTTTCAATTCAAGGAAGCGTTCCAGGTCAAAGCCTTCTTTGGTCATATTGACACAAGCCGTCTTGACATAAAGAATCTCCCTTATCGTATCCAAGACCGTCTTGACCGAGAGGTTGACAGCTTTATTGTCGGTTTCGTTTATATGGTCGCCAATGTTTTCCAACTCATTGAGTTTGTCGAAGAAATAAGCAGAGGCCTTCTTTATTCTCTCTTGAAGGTAGTTAAAGTCGGCATTAGGATTGAGCAATATAGAGTCGATCTGACGAGCGAAGCGTGTCGCCACATCTATTATCTCCTCTCTAAAAAGTCGGCGTCGCTCAGCGATATGATTCACAGCCTCCTTATCAAAGATATTATCATTCTCACGAACCACCTTAGCGAGTCGGTTCATCTGAGTCTCAAGATTTCCAAAAGAGAATAAATCGAGGATCATGTGGTGCAAGAACTTATATTCTTCTTTTGCAAGGCGTTCTTTATCAGGTTCAAGAGAAGGTATCTTGTCAACGAAAGCATTTATGGTGTTATCGTTAAACAAGATATTATTCTGTATCTTCGACTTAAGCACCAAGCCTTTGAGGGAAGTGCAGCGGCTGAGAGCCACATATACCTGTCCGTGAGTGAAAGCCATCTCTGCATTGAGAATCACCTTGTCGAATGTAAGGCCCTGACTCTTATGTATAGTGATAGCCCAAGCCGTTCTCAGCGGAATCTGAGTGAAGCTGCCTATCTCCTTCTCCTCTATCTCGTTAGTCTTTTCATTAAGAGTATATTCAAAGTTCTGCCATTGCACCGGAGTCACATTGATAACATTATCTTCACATTGAACTACAAGACCTTCGTCTGAATTATATGATATTATCTTTCCAATCTTGCCATTGTAATACTGTTTCTCAGGCGAAGGGTCATTCTTCACGAACATCACCTGTGCGCCCACCTTCAGTTCGAGAGTCTCTTTTGTAGGATACGCGTTCTCTGGGAATATCCCATTTATCTCAGCGTTGAAAGTAAGCAACTTAGAATCTATAGCACCAAGCTTCTGCTCATTTATCTCATCTGCCTGAGAGTTATGAGTCGTCAGTGTGATATAACCTTCTTTATCTTCAGGGTTGAAGTCAGGCATATAACGCTGGTTGAGCAAGTCGGCGCTTTTCTTATCCAGTCTGTTATTTCTCACCTGATTGAGTATATTGATAAAATCCTCGTCATTCTGACGATAGATATGATCCAGTTCCACGCAGATATAAGGATTACTGCTCAACACTTTACTATCGAAGAAATACACAGACTTATAATAAGGCTGTAACAGTTCCCATTCGTTTTGTCGCGCCACAGGAGCCAGCTGTTGTATGTCGCCGATCATGAGCAGCTGCACTCCGCCGAAAGCAGCGCTGCTACGACGTACTTTTCGCAATACGGCGTCGACAGCATCGAGGAGGTCGGCACGAACCATACTGATCTCGTCTATGACCAGCAAGTCAAGACTGCGCATGATCTTCAGTTTAGTCTTGCTTATCTTATTAGACAACAACGACAACGACTGCTCTCCATCAGGCACAATAGGACCGAAAGGCAGCTGAAAAAACGAATGTATCGTCACGCCACCCGCATTGATGGCAGCTACGCCAGTAGGAGCCACAATGACCATTCTCTTATATGTACTGGCCGCCAGGTTACGAAGGAAGGTCGTCTTTCCAGTACCAGCTTTTCCTGTCAAAAAGATATGAACGTCCGTGTTTTGCACAAACCTATTCAACAACTCTATCTTATCATTCTTCATACTTTTCATTCCTAACTCCTAATTGAAAAGACGTGTCAACGTGTGTTTATTTTCAAGGTAACGTTGACGCGTCTCTACATCAACTCCTAATTCCTAACTCTTTAGACGCCACAGGAGTGACGTCTCTACAAAATACTCTGTTATAAAATGTATCTTATTTATATAATCCTTCTCAATCCCTTAGCCTTTTGTCTTTTTAAGCGACACTCTAAACGTTGTTCCTTGTCCAACGACTGACGACTTGACGAAGATCTTTCCTTTATGATATTCTTCTATGATACGTCTCGCCAGAGAGAGTCCAAGGCCCCAGCCTCTTTTCTTGCTTGTATAGCCAGGCTGGAACACCTGCTTGAACATAGTGCGCTGCATGCCCTTACCAGTATCGCTGACATCAATATAAACGTTATCAGCATCTTCAGTCATCTCCACCGTCAGCACTCCATGATCTTCCATTGCGTCGAGGGCGTTCTTTGTTAGATTCTCAAGCACCCAGCTAAAGAGAGCCGAGTCGAGAGGAACGAAAATCTCTCTGTTAGGTATGTTCAGCTCGAACTCGAATTTGTTATTCGAGAAACGGCGTTTCAGATAAGCCATCGTCTCATTGACAGAAGCCACTACATCGCGAGGTTCCAAGGTAGGGATAGAACCGATCTTAGAGAAACGCTCTGTTATGACTTTCATCCTATCGATATCTTTCTCCATCTCTACGGTGCCGATGAAAGGAGTGTCCTGCAGTTTCAGCAGTTCAATCCAGCCCACCAGAGATGTCAGAGGAGTTCCGATCTGATGAGCAGTCTCTTTTGCCATACCGGCCCACACCTGATTCTGTTCCGAACGACGAGCATAGCTGAACAGCAGATAAGCCACTATGATAAAGAAGATGAAGACAAATATCTGTACTATAGGGAAATAACTAACGATACGAAGCAAGTCGGAACTTCTGTAATAGATATATGCCTTCTCACCATTGAGATAATTAAGTTCTATCGGCATATTTTCAGAACTCATGATTTTCAGTTGCTCTTCCACATAATCGCCGTCGTTCATCATAGACGAATCGAGGTTGCCATAGCTGAGGATCTCATTCTGAGATTGGTTAAGGATGATGACAGGAACACCGACAGCATTATCCGACACATCATTTATAAACAAGGCAAACATATCGTCAAGAACAGTCCTCAATTCAGTATAGATAAGAGACTCGTTATAGTACAGAAACGACTCCTTGCCATAAATATCTATCTTTATCGGAGGGTAAATGTTAAATTCCATTTGCATTTCGTGGTCGAAGATTTCCTTGTCCTGAAATTTCTTAGGAAGGTTTATGGAAAGCGTGATATTATTTTCACTATCCGTAATAACGACAGGAATGCTAATGTTACTTTGGATTATATCCAGATAGACCACGATATTTTCATTGTCTTTTGCGGCAAGAAAACGACGATACGCCATGGCGAGAAGTTCCACTCTTTTGCTTTCCTGCAGACTGACCTCGTCAAAAAAGCCTTCGGTATAATTCATCAGTTCTGCATGAGACTGAACAGCTTCCGCCCACATCGCCATCTGCTTCTGCTCCTGCATTGCAAATTTCTTGACCAAGTTATTAGTATAATACATCGAAAGACTTATGATCAGCAATGCGATTATCGACAATACGATCTTCCATCTTTTTTTCTTTACATATAAATCATTGAACTTTCTCATGCCTTAAAATTATGTTCATTAAACGTATCATCATCTCCAATTATTTCATTGCTTTTTAAAGATAAATACGTCCTTACAAATATATAAAATTCTACTGTTTTAAACATATATTTTCGTATCTTTACGCCAAATTATTTTACATCATTTCATTTGACAATTTAAACAAAGCTATGAAGAAATTATTAGTCCTTTTACTGCTAACTTTCTGCATCATCAACTTCGGTCAAGCTCAAGGAACATGCGACATCGACCCTGAGTTACAACAAATCCTCAATCAGAAAAGCGATGAACTCATCAGCGTCAACATCATCCTCAAATCACAGATAGACGCACAGAAACTAGAATCAAAAAAGCAAGTTTATAGAGACAGAAGCGACAAGAGAAGCAACGTATTGAACGAATACAAGAGTTTCTCTGAAGCAAGCCAATCAGACGTATTGTCAATCTTGCAATCAGGAACAAGAAGCAGCAGCGTAAAGAACATCCAAAGCCACTGGATCACAAACATGATCAACTGCGAAGCCTCCAGCGACATCATCTATCAGATAGCACAACATCCTGACGTAGCAGCTATTGCTTATAACAAGTTGCAATATATGCTCTTCAACGAAGAGATACAAGAAGCCAAGGACATAAGAGGCAATATGACAGACAACATCACCAAGATCAATGCTGACAAGATCTGGGAAAAAGGATACACTGGCAAAGGCATACTCGTATCAATATTAGACACAGGTGTCAACACCGACCACGTCGACTTGAAAGACCACTTATGGGATGGCGGCGACAAATATCCGAACCACGGCTACAACACATTAAACAACAACCATAACATCAACGACACTTACGGTCACGGCACACACTGCGCAGGCACCATCTGCGGCGACGGAACCTCTGGCATACAGACAGGCATTGCTCCTGAGGCAACTTTGATGTGTATCAAGGTTCTCGGTGACAATGGTGAAGGCTCTGTCAACGCTATCGTAAGCGGCGTTGAGTTCTCAATAGAAAACGGCGCTGACCTTTTAAGCCTCTCTCTTGGAGTAGCATTCCCTGACATTTACACCAGCGGCATCTTACGCAGAACTTTCGAAAACCTCTTGAATTTCGACGTCTTGGCAGCAGTAGCAGCAGGCAACGACAGAAGCAAGATAAACGAATATCCAATACCAAGAAACGTCAACGCTCCAGGCAACTGTCCTCCACCATGGATACATCCTGACCAACAAGCCAATGCTGGCGGTGTGTCAAGCGTACTCTGCGTAGGAGCTGTAGACTATGACGAAAAACCTGCATATTTCTCATCAGAAGGACCTGTCACATGGTCAGGATCAGACTGGGACGATTATATCCTCAACACTATGATCAATTTCCAGCCAGGAGCCAACGAAAATGAATTCGGACTCATCCGCCCTGACGTATGCGCTCCTGGAGTTTATATCTTATCCAGTTCTCATACATCAAACAACGGCTTCAGCACATTAAGCGGAACATCAATGGCGACACCTTGCGTTGCTGGCGCCATCGCCCTTTTGTTAGAGAAAAACCCTGACCTCACACCAGCTCTCATCTGTAAATTATTCGAGACAACAGCAGTGAAACTCTCTGACAAGAAAAGCAACAGAACAGGTAGCGGACGCATCGACGCCTTGGCAGCAATGGAATTAATGGACGAACTAGGTCCAGAGATAGTACTTCAATATAATCCTATTGAAATAACAACAGGTGGCAACATCGCATTGCCTATAACATTACGTAACGATGGCACTGTTGCAACTCACGACATAGTGCTCAGCCTGACAACAGAAGACACATGCGTCACCATCGTCAACGGAACCGGCAATTACGGTGTATTGCAATCAGGACAAAGCGTTATACAAAATTTTGTAGTGAAAGTCAATACATCAACACCTGACGAACACGAAATCATCTTCACCCTGACAGACATTTCTGAAGAATCTCCAGCTGACGTATGGACAGAGACAATTTCTGTAAAGGTATCGAACAAATGCTATGCGCCAAGTACCATAAGAGCCAAGGCTATTGACGGAAGCAGCATCAGAGTCACATGGTCTCCATCTACAACAGCCCAAAAATACCAAGTGCTACGCGACGGCGAAATAATAGCAACTGTAAACGAGACATCATATACCGACAAAGGTCTTGAAAGTGATACAAGATACTGCTATAGCGTAGCGAGCATATGCAACCTCGGACCATCTGAACCAAGCAAAGAAGCATGCACTCTGACATTAAGCGGCGAAGACATCACAGAAGAAAACTCTTACTTCAGCATCTACCCTAACCCTGTAGACGACAGACTCATCATAAGCACTAACGAAATCATCAAGAAGATAAATATCTACAATGTCGTAGGCATCTTGATATATTCTACAGAAGAAGACGTCAACACTATTGACATGAGCGGATTCAACAGCGGAGTCTACTTCATCAACATCAAGACTGAAAACGAATACGTAACAAAACAATTCATCAAAAAATAATCTACCATGAGAAGACACCTATTATTATTACTATCATTACTTGCATGCCAGATAGGCTTTGCGCAGAACTACAACGTCATCGAGCCTGAACTTCAAAATGTTCTTGACTCAAAAAGCAACGACATGATCAGCGTCAACATCATTCTTAAATCAGAAGCTAACATAAGCCATTTAAGAAAAAACATACAAAGTACAGAAGACGCCAAGGCACAACGTCAAGTTGTTGTAAGTGAACTCAAAAATTTCTCTGAGCAATCACAGAAAGACATCTTGTCTTTGTTAAAAGCCGGCGAAGCAAGCGGCGACGTCAAAGACATCACAGCTCACTGGCTTTCAAATATGATAACATGTACTGCAAGCAAAGACTACATCTATTTGTTGTCAGAACATTATGATATCAAGATAATAGGTTACAACGAGACACAGTTTCTCTTATGGAATGAAAAAGCGAGAGAAGTCGAGGCTCAAAGAGGCATGACACAAAACATCAAGCACGTGAATGCCAATAAAGCATGGAACGAAGGTTACACTGGCAAAGGCGTTCTCGTCGGCGTGATAGACACGGGCGTCAACTTCCACAAAGACTTGGAGAAAAACCTTTGGGACGGCGGCGAGGAATATCCTAACCACGGCTACAACACTTTCGAGAACAGCCATGACGTTCACGACGGCTTCAACCACGGCACTCACTGCGCTGGCATCATCTGCGGCGACGGCACCTCTGGAACACAGACAGGAATAGCTCCTGACGCAACTGTAATGTGCATCAAAGTTATGGACGACGCTGGCGGCGGAAACGCCAACACCGTATGCTCCGGAATCGAGTTCGCTATAGAACATGGCGCCGACGTATTGAATATGTCATTAGGATTCCCTAACGCCTCAATGTCAACAAGAGAAGCATTACGTCAGACATACGAAAACGCCCTCGAAGCTAATGTCGCCATCATGACAGCAGTAGGCAACGACGGCATGCTCAACCTCACATTCCCTGTGCCTAACAGCGTTAGAGTACCAGGCGGCTGTCCTCCTCCATGGCTCCACCCTGACCAACAAGCAAACCCTGGCGGACTCTCAGCATGCATCGCGGTCAGCGCGGTCAACTATTATAACGTTGTCGCCGATTTCTCATCAAGAGGACCTTTCACATGGCAGACATCATCATACGAAGACTATCCTTATCTACCTGGAAGAGAGATAGGCCTCATACGTCCTGACGTATGCGCCCCTGGCGTCGGAATCATATCTTGCAGCAACACCAACAGCAGCGGATACATCAGCATGGACGGCACATCACAGGCAACACCATGCGTCACTGGCGTAGTATGCCTCATGTTACAAAAGAAGCCATACCTCACTCCTGCACAGATATGCGAAGCTCTCGAGACAACAGCAACAAAACTGTCTGAGACAAAAAGCAACGAGACAGGATCAGGATGCGTCAACGCAATGTTAGCCTTAGAAGAAATAGAAGACTATAAAGATATCACTGGCATAGAAGACAAGTTCACAAATAATGTCAGCATATATCCAAATCCAGTTAAAGACAGATTATACATCGAGACTGAAAGCGAAATCGAGGAAGTGATAGTTTATGATATTTACGGAAGACACCAAGTCACCGAGACACCAAGTCACCAAGAAATGATATCAATAGATATTTCTAATTTGAATAGCGGGGTTTATTTCGTTAAGATAAATACTGCAAACGGAAATATTGTAAAGAGGTTTGTTAAAGAATAAGCATCGAGTTATGAGCCGTGAGCCGTGAGCATACAATTCAAATTGCTCACAACCCATAGCTCGTAGCCCACAACAAAATACAACATGAAAAAAACATTACTTACACTTTTATTCTCTCTTTTCTTACAGTTGGGTTTCGCTCAGCTTCCTAAGATATCTTTTCATTCATGCGAGAATGCTAATTTAGCACCGGGCAAGAATATTGAACTAAAGGTCACACTCATAAACGATGGCGAGGTCGCGACAGAAAACGACACTCATGTCACATTGAAATGCGACAGCAAATATATCACCATCGTCAATGCTGAAGCCATCTGCAAACCATTGGCTCCTAATGCGACACAGGAAGTTGTCTTCGTCATCACAGCAAACGAGCTGTTACCACACGACAGCGACATCAGCTTCAGCATAGAATCTGTTCTTGAAGACAGCAGCATAGAGTCATATCTTTATTACGACTTCGAAGACGGCATCCAAGGATAGACAACCATCGATGCTGACGGCGACGGATTCAACTGGATCGAGTCGGGAAAAAGATTGGGAGTAGGCCACGGCCGCGAAAGTATGTACTGTATGTTCTCTCAATCGTACGACAACACCTTCGATATCTTATATCCTGACAACTATCTCGTCACACCTGAGAAGTTCAAATTAGGCAAAGACGCAACCTTCAGTTTCTGGGCATGCGCTCAAGATCGCGAATATCCAGCAGAACATTTCGGTCTTGCAATATCATCGACAGGCAACACCTCCGCCGATGACTTCACCACAATAAAAGAATGGACATTGACAGCCAAAAGCAGCAGAGACCAAGGAACATGGTATCAATACACCGTCGACTTAAGCGAATATGAAGGACAGGAAGTGTGGATGGCATTACGCCATTTCGATTGCTTCGACCAATACTTCCTCGCTGTCGATGATGTCGAGCTGACAGGAGTGATGCAGCCGATGAAATGGAACAACGAGTTCTCATTAAAAGGCAACAACCCACAGGAAAACATAGTCGTTGAAGCCATCTCTCACGAAGACTTCGCTGCAGGCAAAGAGATGAATCTCGATGTCACATTTGTCAATAATGGCTTGAAAGAATCATCATATCAGGCAAAAGCGATTTTGTCGACAGACGATGAATTCGTCACAATAACACAAGGCGAATATCTGTTAGAGCCGATGGCTTGCAATGAGAAAGTCACACACTCATTCTCTTTCACCACCGATGCTTCTATGCCTGAAGGACATATCGCGACATTCAACATCGACATCTATGCCAACGAGACATTCGAAGAAAACATCGACATCAGTTATAGTTTCAACAATGACTTCGAAGGCTGGACTACCATAAACGCTAACAACGACGATCATTTATGGTATCACACATCTGAATCAGACGGCCATTTCGTCACAATGATACCATCGCACTCAGGCAAAGGACACCTCATGAGCGAGTCGTTCTGCAATATCATATTGTCGGAACTTATGCCTAACGACTACATCGTCTCTCCTTTTATGATACATGTCAAGGAAGAAACGACATTCGGGTTCTGGGCAGCGATGCAAGACAAGACCGTCCCAGGCGAACACTTCGGAGTAGCCGTTTCAACAAAAAGCAGCACCTCCGCCGACGACTTCACCACCATAGAAGAATGGACGCTGACATCCGACAATCGTCTCGGTGAAGAATGGACATATTTCTCCGTCGACCTCAGCGAATACGTAGGTCAAAACATCTGGTTAGCAATACGTCACTTCAACAGTACCGACATCTTCATCTTATGCATCGATGATATCAGCATCAGCAATTTCTCAAGACATCCTAGCTGGAGACATACATTCACATTACAGAACGGTACATCATTGACAGAAAACGACAAAGACTTCTGCATATATCCAAATCCGGTTAAAGACAGATTATACATCAAGACTGAAAGCGAAATCGAGGAAGTGATAGTTTATGATATTTACGGAAGACACCAAGTCACCGAGTCACCAAGTCACCAAGAAATGATATCAATAGATATTTCTAATCTGAATAGCGGAGTTTATTTCGTTAAGATAAATACTGCAAACGGAAATATTGTAAAGAGATTTGTTAAAGAACTTTGAACTCTTAACTAAGTACAGACGTGTCAATGATGTATTTTTTATAAAAATCAGATTACTTTATTTATAAATTACATCATTGACGCGTCTCTACAACCTGACTGTTGACCATTGACTGTTGTCTACAAATTTTCAATTTTCAATTAAAAAAAATTGTATCTTTGTAACCTTATCTAAACAATACGGTTATGGATTACAATTTTAATGAAGTAGAAAAGAAATGGCAAGAATATTGGCGTAACAATAACATCTATAAAGTTGATATTGATAACAACAAGCCAAAATTTTATATCTTAGACATGTTCCCATATCCATCGGGCGCAGGTCTTCACGTAGGTCACCCTCTCGGTTATATTGCATCTGACATTTACGCACGTTACAAACGTCTCAAAGGATTCAACGTCCTTCACCCAATGGGTTATGACGCTTACGGTCTTCCAGCAGAGCAATATGCTATCCAGACAGGTACTCACCCAGCGATAACAACAGAGAAGAACATCAACCGCTATCGCGAGCAGTTGGACAAAATCGGTTTCTGCTACGACTGGGACCGCGAAGTACGCACCAGCGACCCTGCTTATTACAAATGGACTCAATGGACATTCATCCAACTTTTCAATTCATATTATTGTAACCAGACAAAGAAAGCTCAGCCTATTGCCGACTTGGTAAAGAGATTCGAGGCACAAGGCACAGAAGGTCTGGACGCCGCTTGCAGCACACCACTCACATTCACAGCTGAAGAATGGAAAGCAAAGAGCGAGAAAGAACAACAAGAAATCCTGATGAACTACCGTCTCGCTTACTTAGCAGACACTATGGTTAACTGGTGTCCAGAACTCGGCACTGTTCTCGCTAACGACGAAGTCGCCGACGGTCTCTCAGTACGCGGCGGTCACCCTGTAGTACGCAAGACCATGAAACAATGGTTGCTCCGTATCACAGCTTACGCAGAACGTCTCCTCGAAGGTCTTGAAACAATAGACTGGAGCGAGTCAATCAAAGAAGTACAACGCAACTGGATCGGCAAGTCAATGGGTGCATCATTGTTATTCGACATCGCCGACAAAGACATCAATATAGAAGTTTTCACAACACGCGCTGACACCTTATTCGGTGCTAGCTTCATGGTGTTGGCTCCTGAACACGAGATGATCAGCGAGCTCGTCACTGAAGAACAACGCGCTGCTGTTGAAGAATACGTCACATGGGCAAAGAACCGCTCAGAACGTGAACGTATGGCAGAGGTCAAGAAAGTATCAGGCGTGTTCACTGGCGCTTATGGCATCAACCCATTCACTGGCGCTAGAATCCCAATCTGGGTAGCTGACTATGTACTCATGGGCTACGGCACAGGCGCTATCATGGCAGTACCAGCTCACGACAGCCGCGACTTCGCATTCGCACGTCACTTCAACTTACCTATCACACAAGTCGTTGCAAAACCAGGCGAAGAACCATCAGAAGCATCACAATGGACAGAATCATTCGACGCTAAAGAAGGCGTGATGGTAAACTCTGAGTTCCTCAACGGTCTCACAGTAAAAGAAGCTATCGCTACAATGATCGCTAAAGTTGAAGAAATGGGCATCGGTAAAGGCAAGACAAACTATCGTCTCCGCGACGCTATCTTCAGCCGTCAACGTTACTGGGGCGAGCCATTCCCAATCTACTACAAAGACGGAATGCCTTACGCTTTAGACGAAAGCCAACTCCCTCTCGAGTTGCCAGCTATCGACGCTTACAAGCCAACAGAAACAGGCGAACCACCATTGGCACGCGCTAAGGACTGGACAACAGAAGAAGGTTACAGACTCGAAACCAACACAATGCCAGGATTCGCAGGATCAAGCGCATATTACCTCCGCTACATGGATCCACAAAACAATAACGAATTCATCAGCAAAGAAGCTAACAACTACTGGGAACAAGTAGACTTATATATCGGCGGCGCAGAACACGGAACAGGCCACCTCATCTACAGCCGTTTCTGGAACAAGTTCTTATTCGACCTCGGCGTCATCTGCAAAGACGAGCCATTCAAGAGAATGATCAACCAAGGTATGATCCAAGGCAGAACAAGCTTCGTATATCGCGTCAACGTACAGAAATTCAAAGAATATTTTGCCAATAAAGAAATGCCATTCGACATCGACACACTCGGCGCTTCTAACCTCTTCGTCTCTAAAAACATTGAAGGAAGAGATTATTACAGCGACCCTATCCGCGTCGACATCTGCATGGTACATAACGACATCCTCGACACAGAAGAATTCAACCAATGGAGAGACGACCTCAAAGACTCTAAGTTCATCTTCGAACAAGATAAAGAAGGTAATCCTATCTACGTCTGCGGTTGGGAAGTAGAAAAGATGTCAAAGTCTAAGTTCAACGTTCAAAACCCTGACGACCTCGTCGCTAAATATGGCGCTGACACTTTGAGACTTTACGAAATGTTCCTCGGACCACTCGAACAATCAAAGCCATGGGACACACAAGGCATCGAAGGTGTCTACCGTTTCATCCGTAAGTTCTGGAGATTATATACAGACGAAAATAACGAATTCTGCTTCAGCGATGAGCCAGCAACAAAAGAAGAGTTGAAGTCATTGCATAAACTCATCAAGAAAGAAGAAGACGATATCGAAAGAATATCTTTCAACACTGTAGTTTCAGCATTCATGATCTGTGTCAATGAATTGACAGACCTCAAGTGCAACAAACGCGAAATCCTTGAGCCACTCGCAATCATGGTATCACCATACGCTCCTCACCTCGCAGAAGAGTTGTGGCACCAGATGGGACATGAAGACAGCGTCGTAATGCAGAAATTCCCAGAGTTCGTAGAAAGCTACGTCGTTGAAAACAACTTCACATATCCAGTGTCAATCAACGGCAAGAAACGCTTCGACTTAGAATTGCCTATCACATTAAGTCCGGCAGAAATAGAAAAAGCCGCCATCGAATCACCGGAAGCAGTGAAATGGATCGCCGACAAGAGTATCAAGAAAGTCATCGTCGTTCCTAAGAAGATTATAAATATCGTAGTCGGTTAATAATAGACAACGGACAACAGACAACGGACAACGGAAAAGGTTGAAAGTTGTCTGTTGACTTTTAACTAACAGCCAATAGCCAACAGCTTTTAAAAGATACATTTTAATATTTCATAACAATGAAAAAGAATTACATCATTTTATTTTTAGCATTGGTTTTAAGCACTTTGACATTTGCTCAAAACATCAATGCCATCGAACCTGAACTTCAGAACATCTTAAATCAAAGAAACGATGAATTGATCGACATTCAGATTTATTTCAAGTCAAACATCAATTCTGACAGACTCAATCGAGCATCAAGAAAGGCTCAAACAAAATCTGAAAAGAAAGAGATCGTTATCGGCGAACTCAAGACTTATTCAGAAAACGTTCAAGCTGACGTGATGAATATCTTGAAAGCAGAAGAGTTAAGCGGCAATGTTGCAGACATCCGTAATCTATGGATTGCCAACAGCATCAGCTGCAAGGCTTCTAAAGATGTAATCTACAGACTCTCATCACATCCTGATGTAAAGATCATCGGCTATGACAAAGAAATCCAGATGATCTCTCCTAAGCAAATGGAGGAAAGCCTCAAGGCACAGCCAGCCACTCCAGTAAGAGCTGGCGGTCCTGATGCTCACGTCCAAGCTGTCGAAGCGCAAAGAGTTTGGTGGGAAGAAGGTTATACTGGCAAGAACGTAATCGTTGCAGTATTGGACTCTGGCACCAACATCAACCACTTAGACCTTAGAGATCATCTCTGGACAGGATATGTAGATACCAATAACGATGGTACTCCTGATACATACGTAAACGGTTGGAACTATGTTGCTAACAACAGTAACATCACTGACGACTATGGCCATGGCACACACTGCGCTGGTATTGTCTGTGGCGATGGTACTTCAATGATTACAACAGGTATCGCTCCAGATGCATTGCTTATGACATTAAAGACTATCAACCGTGCTGGTGGCGGTTCTGTAACTCAAATGTTGAGCGGCGTCCAGTTCGCTGTTGAAAACGGTGCTGACGTTTTAAGCATGTCTTTAGGTTTCAAGAACAGCCAGTTAACCACAGCACAGAAAGAAGAGATACGCAAGGCTTTCGACAATGTGTTAAGTGCAGGCGTTGTCGTCTGTGCAGCAGCAGGTAACGACGGCGACTCATACGGAGCTCCTGACAATGTCGACTACCCAGCAGCTTGCCCTGCTCCTTGGAGAAACCCTGACCAGACACTCGAAGGCGGTTTGTCAAGCGTCATCTGCGTCGGCGCTCATGACCTCAACGAGTCATCACGCGGTCCTTCAACATGGGAAGGAACTTCTTACAATGACTATCCTTACAACAACGGAGAGTCAATGGGTCTCATCCGCCCTGACATCTCAGCTCCAGGTTATATTATACGTTCTACAAAATATAACAACAATGAGATATACGAATTGAAAAGCGGAACATCACAAGCAACACCTATAGTTGCTGGTGTGATAGCCCTTATGTTGGAAAAGAACTCAACACTCACTCCAGCTCAGATTTCAGAAATTATTGAAACAACAGCAACTTCAAAACCATCTACAAAAAACAACACCGTCGGCGCTGGTATCGTCAACGCTCTCGCAGCAGTAAACAGCATCACCGAAGTCGTTGGCAATCCTTACGTTAAACTTAACACATTTGCTCCAACAACAATATCAACAGGTAGCAATACTATCGGCATAACATTAAAAAATGAAGGTAATGGTCCAAGTGATGAAAACACAACAGTGACATTGGCATTGGCAAACGACCCATACGTAACAATCGCTAATCCAACACAGACAGCAGGCAGAATCGGAGCTGGCGACACTAAATCATTATTCTTCAACATCAATGTCTCTAATGACACACCAAGCGGTCACACTGTAACATTTACTGTCACAACAAAAAGCGGCAATTTTTCATGGGAAAACACATTCTCTGTCAATATCACAACAATGCCAAACTTGGCTTTCCAATCTGTGAGCCCTGGAGTGGTAGAAACTAATGCAACAAACGACATAAAAGTCACTGTGATCAACAATGGAACAGCAGCATTCACTTCTCCTATCACACTCAGCCTCAAGACGCTTACTGGCGACTTAAAATATGTAGATTTTATTGATGCAGAGACAACAATACCTGCATTAGGCGTAGGCGAAACTGGAACAGGAACATTCACTATTGAAACAAAATTACCTGAAACTAAACCAAGTTATAGCTTCGACTTCTTCCTTGAAACACATTCAGAATATACTAACCCAACAAGTTATGTTTATGAATTCGAAAACGATATGGAAGGCTGGACTAGCTTCAAAGCTGGGGGAAGTTTCACCAAAGTGGCTTGGCTACACAGCACCGATGCAACTACTCTAACAAATGTAAAAGAGTCTTTCTCAGGAAAAGGTCACCTTATGAGTATTTCAAATCAAAATGGTGTCGCACAAGTATACAATCCTATCGACAACTATCTCGTCTCTCCTGAAAAAGTTAAAATTACAGGAAACAGTAAAGTCAGTTTCTATGCAAGAGGTAACAACAATATTGGATATAAAGAACATTTCGGACTTGCTGTGTCAACAAATGGCAATGCTTCTGCAAGTGACTTTACTACAATCCAAGAATGGGTAATAAGCGAAAAAACAACCTGGACACAATACACTGCTGATTTAAGCGCATACGCAGGTCAAGATATATATATCGCTATACGTCACTTCTTTACAGCACAAGAATGGGAAGACTCATATTATGGATATGACTATGATGCTTTAAACATTGATGACATCACTTTCTCAAATGTCAGCATGAATATACAGCACACTTCAACTTACAGTTACGATGACCCTTATTATTTCACAGTGAAAGCAAGCAACTCAATAGTATTGCCTAAAGTTGAAAACCTCACAGCAACAGCAATAAGCAGTTCAAAGATTTCTTTGGAATGGAATGCTGTAAACACTGCTAACAGCTACAACGTATATCGCAACGGACAGAAAGTCGCTACTGTAACAGAACCTTCTTTCACCGACAGCAAGCTTGCTTATGAAACACAATATTGCTATGCAGTCACAACCATCACTAGTTCTGGCGAATCAGGATTCTGTGACGAAGCATGTGCAACAACATTAGAACCAACAGAAGCTGCAACTCCAACCAACTTAACAGCAGAAGCTGTGAACGAATCTTCTATATTTTTAGCATGGGATTATGTTGAAGAAGCTGCAAGCTACAATGTATATCAAGGCACTGAACTGATTGCATCAGAACTCACAAGCACAATGTACACCGTAAACGGTCTTAATGCCGAGACAGAATACTGCTTCAGCGTGACAGCCGTCAACAAACTCGGCGAGTCTGACAAGTCAGAAAGCGCTTGCGCTACAACATTAGAAGATACAGGCGATGAACCAATAGAGCCAGAAGTACCAACATTGGCAGCACCTGTAGTAACAGCAGAAGCAACAAGCGAATCAACAATAGTATTGACATGGGAAGCTGTTGAAAACGCAATAAGATACAACATCTATAGCGGTGAAGAAACAGTTAAGTTGGCCGTAACAGCAACAACATACACCGTCAGCGATTTGGAAGCAAACACACAATATTGTTTCAACGTCGTTGCAGTCAATAAAGAAGGTAAATCTGACAAATCAGAAGACGCTTGCGCTACAACATTCGAGGCTGAAAATCCAGAACCTGCAAAACTCGAAGCTCCTAAAAACTTAAGAGCAGCTATCAGACAAGACGTTCCTGGTTATGGATACAAATTCGAAATCACAATGGCATGGGATGCCGTTGAAGGCGCAACAGGTTACGATGTTTATGTAAACACCGACAACGCACAAGATTTCCACATGGGGTACACAAACGGCACAGCATACGTGATAGGAACAAATGAAGAAATCACATTTGAATTCTATGTAGTTGCATTCAATGACGAAACAGAATCTGAACCATCAGAAGTATATACCGTCACTGTTGTTGACGACGCAATCGATGAACACACATCATCATTCCGTATCTATCCAAATCCTGCAAACGACAAACTTTATATCGATACAGAAATCGAGATAGAAGAAGTTGTTGTTTATGACGTTTATGGTAGACTCCAAGTCACCGAGACACCAAGTCACCAAGAAAACACAACAATTGACGTTTCAGAATTTAATGCTGGCGTTTACTTCATCATGATAAAGACAAATGATGGAGTTTTGACAAAACGCTTCGTCAAGGAATAAGCATTTTATAAAAATATAAATAGGAGTTAGGAATTATATAACAATTCTCATCTCCTATTTATAGTTTAATTTCAATTTATTTTTAATGAAAAAAATCATTTTTACATTATTCTTATTGTCATTCTTATGCGGATTCGCCAATGCTCAAGACAACAGCAAGATTGACATTGAGTTGCAAAAAGTTTTAAACCAAAGAAACGAAGAACTGATTGACATACAGATCTATTTCAAGTCAAATATAGATTCAAACAAACTTAAGCAAGCAAGCAGAAACGCTTCTACAAAATCAGAAAAGAAAGATTTTGTCATCAATGAACTTAAGACTTATTCAGGAAATGTTCAGTCTGATGTCTTAAACATTTTAGAAGCAGAAAAATTAAACGGCAAAGTCTCCGACATCCGCAACCTATGGATCGCCAACACAATTAGCTGTAAGGCTTCTAAAGATGTAATCTATAAATTATCTTCTCATCCTGACGTAAAGATCATCGGCTATGACAAGGAGATTCAGATGATTTCTCCAGAACAGATGAAAAGCATCGAGGCAAAACCTGCTGACGTAAGAGGTCCTTTTGCTCACGTAGTAAGCGTCAATGCTGACGATGTCTGGGCACAAGGCTACACAGGCAAAAATGTTGTTGTTGCGGTGTTGGACTCTGGAACAAACACTGAACACATCGACCTAAAAGACCATCTCTGGTCAGGTCATATCGACACTAACAATGACGGTACTCCTGACACCTACGTCAACGGATGGAACTTCGACGGAGGCAATAGCGACATCACCGACGAATTTGGTCACGGAACACACTGTGCTGGTATCGTCTGTGGCGACGGCACTTCTGGCAACACCACTGGCATTGCTCCAGACGCATCCCTTATGACCGTAAAGATTATCAACCGTGTTGGTGGCGGTTCAGTGTCACAGATGCTGAGCGGCGTCCAGTTCGCTGTTGAAAACGGCGCTGACGTTTTAAGCATGTCATTAGGTTTCAAGAACAGTCAGTTAACCACAGCACAGAAAGAAGAGATCCGCAAGGCTTTCGACAATGTGTTAAGTGCAGGCGTTGTCGTCTGTGCAGCAGCAGGTAACGATGGCGACACTTACGGAGCACCTGACAACGTCGACTACCCAGCAGCATGTCCTGCACCTTGGACAAACCCTAACCAGACACTCAAAGGCGGCAACTCAAGCGTCATCTGCGTCGGCGCTCACGACCTCAACGAGTCATCACGCGGTCCTTCAACATGGGAAGGAACTTCTTACAACGACTATCCATACAACAGTGGCGCTTCAATGGGTCTCATCCGTCCTGACATCTCAGCTCCAGGTTATTACATCTATTCTTCTAAACACAACGGCAATAACGACAATGCCGTCAAGAGCGGAACATCACAAGCAACACCATGCGTTGCCGGTGTAATCGCGCTTATGTTGGAAAAGAATTCAGCACTCACTCCTGCTCAGATATCACAGATAATTGAAGAATCAGCATCTTCAAAACCTGCAACAAAAAACAATATAATCGGAGCTGGTATCGTCGACGCTCTCGCTGCTGTCAACGGCATCACTGAAGTTATCGAACATCCTTATGTAAAACTCAACACCTTCTCTCCAGCAACAATATCTGCAGGAAACAGCACTCTCGGAATAACATTGAAAAACGAAGGCAATGGTCCAAGCGATGAAAATACAACAGTGACATTGTCTTTGGCAAACGACCCATACGTAACGATCGTAAACCCTTCACAAACAACAGGAACTATCGGTGTAAACAACACCAAAACATTATATTTTGAACTTGATGTTAATCCTGCCACGCCAAACGGACATACTGCTACTTTCACCGTAACGACAACAAGCGACAATTACAAATGGGATGATGTGTTCTATATCAACATCACTGCCAGTCCTAAACTCACCTTCCAAAGTGTAAGTCCTGGTGTAGTAAAGCCAAATACAAAAACCGACATCAGAGTCACTATGGTTAACGATGGAACTGCAGACTTCTCAGGTCCAATAACACTCAAACTCGTGTCTATTTCATCTAGTTTGAAACACCTAACTTTAATCAATGATGTAACCACAATCAGTCCATTGGATGTAAACGAAACTGGTACAGGAACATTTACCATCGAAACCAAAGAACCTAAAGACGGTTTTGAATTTGACTTCTTCCTTGAAACATATTCAGAAAACATAGAACCAAAAGATTATGTTTATGAATTCGAAAACGATATGCAAGGATGGACCAGTTTCAATGCAAGCAACAATAACATTAAAACTCCTTGGAATCATAGTTCTAACGCTAACAGCGTCGAAAAAAAACCATTCGAGTCTCACACTGGCAAAGGACACCTTATGAGTCATTCTGGTCTTAAGATGATACAATACACATATCCTATCGACAACTATCTCGTATCTCCTGCAAAAGTCAAAATCACCGAAAACAGTAAGGTAAGTTTCTACGCACGTGCTCATTACACTGCATATTATAAGGAACATTTTGGTTTGGCAGTGTCAACAACTGGCAACACCTCTGCCAATGACTTTACCACAATAGAAGAATGGAAAATAACAGAAAGTTCAACAAGCACAACATGGAAGCAATATACCGTTGACTTAAGCGATTACGCAGGTCAGGAAATCTATATTGCCATACGTCACTTCTTTACAAATGAAGAATGGGACGACCCTTATCAAGCTGACGGCGGACTCGGGGTTGATGCTTTAAACATTGATGACATCGCTTTCTCAAACGTAATCGTAAATACGAAACACGTTTCCACTTATAGTCTCGATGACCCTTACTATTTTAATGTAATAGCAAGTTCTACAATAAACTTGCCTGAAGTTAAAAACATCACAGCTACATTAGCAGATGAATTAAAGATATCATTGTCATGGAATGCCGTCAATAACGTAAACAAATATAACGTATATCGCAACGGACAGAAAGTCGCTACTGTGACAGAACCTGCTTACGTCGATACCGAACTTTCTTATGAGACACAATATTGCTACGCTGTAACGACTGTCACAAGTTCTGGAGAATCAGGATTTTCTGAAGAAGTCTGCGAAACCACATCAGAACCTACATCAATAAAAACTCCAACAAATCTAAGAGCAGAAGCGATAAGCGAATCAGAAATAGTCTTGAAATGGGACAATGTCAAAGAAGCCGCAAGCTATAACGTTTATCAAGATACAAAATTGATTGCGACAGGACTAAGCAAGACAACATATACTGTAGAAAATCTTGAAGCCGAGACAACATACTGCTTCAGCATTACAGCAGTCAACAAAATCGGCGAGTCTGAGAAATCAGAAAAAGCTTATGCTACAACATTCAAAGAAAGACCTACAGCACCTGTAGCGACAGCAGAAGCTACAAGCGAATCAGAAGTGGTCTTGACTTGGGACGCTGTTGAAAATGCATTGAGCTACAATATCTATCGAGGTACAGAAACACTCGCTGTAGAGCTGACTGAAACAACATACATCATAGAAAACCTTGAAGCCGAAACGACATACTGCTTCAACGTAACAGCAGTCAACGAAATCGGTGAGTCTGAAAAATCTGAAGACGCCTGCGCTACAACATTAGAAGCTCCAAAAGCACCAGCAACTCCTGTAGTGACAGCGACAGCTGACGGTGAATCATCTATAATCTTGAGATGGGACGCCGTTGAAAATGCATTGAGCTACAATATCTATCGCGGCACAGAAACACTCGACATAGAGCTGACTGAAACAACATATCTCATTGAAAACCTTGAAGCCGAGACAACATACTGCTTCAACGTAACAGCCGTCAACGAAGTCGGGGAATCTGAACTATCAGAAAACACCTGCGCTACAACCGACAAGAAACTCACTGGTGTGATTGTAAAATCATTCAACTTGGATAATCTTGTAAACGGAAACGCAACATTGACTGCAACATTAATTAATAAATGTGAAAAAGCCACACCTGCCGCAACAACAGCGACTTTAGTGTGTGACAACGAATATGTCAACATCATTAACGGCACATACAATGTTGGTTCTATTGCAGTTGGAGAAACAACAACAGTCTCATTTAGCATAAAATTGGCAGAAGACATTCCTTCTAACTACGATTTAGACTTTGAAATAAATATCATAGTAGAAAATGAAGTCATAAGTGAAAGCGTCTCCAATAAAAGCTATACATTCGACAATGATTTACAAGGCTGCACTACTATAACTGCAGATGACCACGACTGGTATCATTCAAGCACACAAAGCAGTCATGATTATAATAAATCATATTCTACTGGCGGTTTCGTATTCAGCGAGTCTTTTTGCAATAAAGGCAATAAAACTCTTACACCAGACCGTTGGTTAGTAATGCCAGAACAGATCATACCATCAGATGGTACTACATTTGAATTTCATGTATGTTCTATGGCAAATCAAACCAAATATGCAGTGGAAAAATTTGGTGTTTTCGTATCAACTACAAGTAATACCGATGTAAATTCTTTCAAACAAGTAGATGCCTGGACTCTTGCTAAAAATTCGAACTCTTTGAAAATGACTCTGAAATCTTCAATGTTGGTAGATTATGAGGGTCAAAACATTTGGGTTGCCATCAGACATTTCGACTGCGGTGACAATGCTGCCTTGGCTGTTGACGACATCACTATTTACAATGTAAAATCAATTTCAACTCATACAGAAACAACAACTTACCCTCACTCATTCACTGTCACCGTAAATCCTTCTATCAATATATTCACCGGCATCGGTTTATGGAGCGATGCAAACAACTGGAGCAAAGGCTCTATCCCAACAGCAACAGATGATGTCATCATCGATGGTGATGTGACAATAACGAGCGGTGATATCATTGTAGAATCTGTAAGCATCAACAGCGGTTCTATGACAATTGATGGCGGTGTCCGTCTCACTGTAAACGGCACAATGACAAACACAGACGCTGCATCACTCATCATCAATGACGGCGCTCAATTGTTCCAAAGCAGCGAGAACGTATTTGCAACATTCAATATGAATATTGTAAATCCGACATCATGGTCGGGTAGCAACAAAGACGGCTGGCAATTCATAGCTTCTCCATTCAACACCTCCAGCGTTATGAACTTTACAGGCAACGAAGCCGCCAGATCATACGACTTATACAAATATGAGGACACAAAATGGAACAACCATAAAAAAGGCAACAATATAGACGCCGACTTTGAAAAAGATTTCGTAAACGGACGTGGTTACCTCGCTTCATACGAAACAGAATCTACAGCCTCACTGACAGGTTCTCTCTACAGCAAAGATCATTTCAATTTCACAGAAATATCCTACAATGAAGAAAAACCTCTCGCCAACTTCCACCTTCTCGGAAACCCATTCCCATTCAATATGGATATGAGAAAAGCTACAGTAGAAGGATTGACAACAGGTTATGCTATAATAGGCACTAACGGAGCTTACATCTATGCGCCTGCAGATACTACAATAGCAACAGGTGACGGATTCTTCGTGAAAGCCATTACAGCAGAACCAACATTCTCTTACGATCATAAAAAAGAGATAACAAGAAGCGGCAGACAATTCAACAGCATAAATGTCATCGCTTCTGGCAATGCTGGTAAAGACAACGTAATCATCAACTTCGCAGGACAATCAGAAGGTTTTGATAAGTTGCAAAACTTCAATGAAGGAATTGCTACAGTATTCGTTGCCAATAACGGCAGACGTTACGGCATCGCCAACTTAGACGAAAACGTTACTGAAGTAGAGCTCTCATTCGTAGCATCACAAATGGGCAATTACAGCATCAGTTTAGACATAAACGGCGAGTTTGAAACTGTCACATTGGTCGACCGCTTCACAGGCATTGAAACAAATATGCTCATCGAAAACGAATACAGTTTCACAGCTACAAGCAATGACACCCACAACCGATTTGTCGTAAAGGTGGACAACAGACAACAGACAACAGACAACGGTCAGTTTGTATATCAAAGCGGCGACGAACTTATCGTCAAGGCTGAAGGCAGAATTCAAATCATTGATATGATGGGTAGAGTTGTTTACACCACTGACATCGTTGGAGAAGACAACAGGGTCAATGTAAGCAAGTTCAACAAGACAACTTACGTAATACGTAACATTAACGAGAATACAGTAAGGTCACAAAAAATAGTAATATTATAAGCGACCTTAACACATTCAACACACTCATAGAGATGCCTTTGGGCATCTCTTTTTTTTCACCAAACACCAAATTATTCTTATATTTGCATCCAATTAAATCTCATTGATTCTTATGAAGAAAATATTTGTACTTGTAGCTAATTTGTTTTTGTGCATCTTTATGTTAAACGCGCAAAACAACGTAATTGACCCTGAATTACAGAAAATCTTAAACCAAAAGAATGACGATTACATCAGCATTAACATCAGTCTAAAAACACAGATGCCGACAGAAAATTTATCGTCATTATATTGCAAGAGCGACAGCAAAGAAGTGCGTCGCGAGATAGTCATCAACGAGTTGAAGAAATTCTCAAAGCAATCTCAAGAAGATATAATGTCTATCATCAAGGCTGAAGAAAGAAGCGAAAGCGTCGCCGACATCACAAGCCACTGGATCATCAACAGCGTCAGTTGCAAGGCAAAACGCGATGTCGTATACCAATTATCATCACATCCTGACATCGCAAGCATCAGCCACAACAGCGAGTTATCTGTCATTTACGACGATAAAGACGAAAACGAATCATTGAGAGGCGAAGATAGCAATCTCACAGAAAACGTCACACATGTCAATGCCGACAAGGTATGGGATTTAGGTTATACAGGCAAAGGCGTTTTGGTAGCCATCATCGACAGCGGTGTCAACTACAACCACGTCGACCTTAAAGACCACCTCTGGGATGGCGGCACACAATACCCACATCACGGATATAACTTCATCGCTCCTGGACAATCAACATTAGATAACAAAGGTCACGGCACACACTGCGCCGGCACTATCTGCGGCGACGGAACCTCAGGCCTCGCAACAGGCATGGCTCCAGACGCAACACTTATGTGTCTTAAAGTCAGCGACCCAGACATCAACGCTACAACAGAACAAATCATTTCCGCTATAGAATTCGCTGTAGACAACGGCGCTGACATCATCAGCATGTCATTGGGATGGTATCCATCAGCCGACTTAAGCGCGACATTCCGTACAGTATTCAGCAATGTGTTAGAAGCAGGCGTCGTCACTTCTGTAGCAGCCGGAAACAGCGGAAACGAACTTTCATCATATCCTGTTCCTAACAACGTACGCACACCTGGCAACTGCCCTCCGCCATGGATTCACCCTGACCAACAAGGCAACGCTGGCGGCACAACCAGCGTCATCAGCGTCGGTGCAGTAGATTATGACAATACAGTAGCCGCATTATCATCACGCGGACCTTCAACATGGAAATACACATCCTACAACGATTATTCATACAACCCTGGAATAGGTCTCATCCGTCCTGACATCTGCGCTCCTGGCGTAAGCGTCAAGTCACTCAGCAACGAGAGCAACGACGGATATGCAATCAAAGCCGGAACCTCTATGGCCGCTCCTTGCGTCGCGGGCGTCATGGCTCTCATGCTCGAGAAAAACCCTGAACTCACACCATCTGACTTATGCAGAATAATCGAGACAACAGCAGTAAAGCTTTCAGACAAGAAAAACAACAACACTGGCTCTGGCTGTATCGACGCCCTCGCTGCCGTACAAGCCGTCGATTTCAACACCAGCGATCCTTACCTCAACGTTTATTCTTTCACTAACAATTTCATCCCTGGAACAAATCTTAACTTAGAACTTACATTAATCAATAACGGTCAAGGCTCAACATCAGGAAATACAAATGTCACTATAACAACAAACGACAAATACGTCACTATCGTCGACGGAAACGAAAGTATGGGCGTAATGGCTGCCAACGCAACAGCAGCCGCTAAATTCGTCATCACTATCGACAAATTAGTTCCAGACAATCACAAGGTCACTTTCACTGTCAATGCGACAAATGGAAGCCATAAACGTACTTTCGACATTGTAGCAAACATCTCCAACGAGCTCCTTCCTCCAAGCATCAGCGCTCAGGTTGCAGGCAATTCCATCAAACTTACATGGGATGAAACCAACAACGCCACAAGCTACAACATCTATCGCAACAAGATATTCCTCGCTAATACAGAAAGTACTTCATACATAGACGAAGGATTGGAATATAGCACTTTATACAGTTACATCATGACATCAAAACGCGGAGACTTAGAATCAGAATATTCTCAAATATTACGCGTTCAGACAGAAGACAACTCAAGCACACCTGCTCCTAGCAATGTGGCTGCAAACGTAAACGGCAACGATGTAGAAATAAGCTGGAGCAACGGCAACAACAGCAAAGGTTCTAATATCTATAGAAAAAACGAAACATCTGGCGAAGAGACACAAATAGCTACCAACATAAACGGCGAAACATATACCGACAGCAACTGGAACACATTGCAAGACGGCGCTTATCAATATGGTGTAGCTAACTTATACTTACAACAAGGCAAAATCTACGAAGAAGGCTTCGAAAGCTTATCTACAAGCACCCTTTATGATGCGAATAATCCAAACTGGTACTATTACAACGAAAACGGCAAATATAACTGGGTCATTGAGGAAAGCTTCTCCGCCGGTCAAGTAAATAATCCGACAATATTTACTCCTTTTATGGGAAACAAGGCAGCATTCATCAAGTCTTATATCAACAGTCCTACATATTTGACATATCTGGTAACCGATCCTATGGATTACACTCAATATGACGGAAACAGCATAAGTCTGTCATTCCATTATATCACACCAGCATGGGGTACTGACGTCAACACATTGAAAGTCATGGTAAGCAACACCGCTCATAACGACGGATGGAAAGAGGTATGGTCAAGCAACAAAACCAATGTTTCTGAATGGACAAAGGTAGAAATCAACTTAAGCGACTTTATCGGCAAGAAATTCCACATCGCATTCGTAAATGTTGCGGGATATGGTTTCTGCACAGGTCTTGACGAAGTGGCCATCTCTGGTGACGGCAGCAAAGAATCAAGAATAGAATGGTCTGAAAAGATCTATAAGAACCCTAACACCTTCGTACAAGACGGTCTCTGGAATGACGCAGAAAACTGGAGCAAGAAACAAGTGCCTACAGCTAACGATTTCCTTATCCTCATCAACGCCAACGCTACAATAGAAAGCGGAGAGGTTGAAGTAAATTCAATGACAATCAACAACGGTTCGCTTACACTTAACGAAGGCGTCAGACTCACTGTCAACAATGATCTCATCAACGCCAATACAGACGGACTCATCATCAACGACGGCGCTCAGGTATTCCAAAGCAGCGATGATGTCGCAGCGACATTCATAATGAACATCATCAACCCTGACGAATGGAGCATCGAAAACATCAACGGATGGCAGTTCATCTCATCTCCTGTGAAAAACGCCAATATAGAAGACTTCATCCCTGAGTCATCAGACTACGACTTATACAAATATGAAGGCAACAACGAACTCGAATGGCTCAACCACAAAGGCGGACAATTCAAGACAACATTCCAACAAGGCAAAGGCTATTTGGCATCTTATGAAAGCGAGACACAGGCCGTATTCAAAGGCATCCTCAACAACGAGAAGACACACGAATACACATTGTCTTACGCAACAGGCAAGGACCTCGCCAACTTCCATCTCCTTGGCAATCCTTTCTCATTCGATATGGATTGGGACAATCTTCAAAAAGAAGATATAGCAGACGGATACGCTGTCGTAAAGGCTGACGGCGGTTATGAATATGCAACATCCGGCACTATCAAAGCCGGCGACGGTTTCTTCGTAAAAGCCATCCACACCAAGCCTACATTAACATATAATGTAGCAAAACAAAGAAGCGACAACTCAGTACGTTCTATCAACATCATAGCTTCAAGCAATAGCGGCAAAGACAACCTGATAATATGTATGAACTACGAAGGTCAAGAGGGCTTCAACAAATTGAATAACTTCAATAAGTCAATCGCTAACATCTATGTCACAAGCAACGACAAGCATTACGGAATCTACAACTGTAACGAAGACGCCAAGGAAGTCAATGTCGACTTCGAAGCAAAAGAAATGGGCAACTACACACTTCACATCGAGAGCGAAGGCGAGTTCGAGACAATCACTCTCGTCGACAATATCACAGGTGAAAAGACCGATATGCTTCTGAACGACTACACATTCACAGCTTCATCACAAGACATCCGCAATCGTTTTGTTGTAAGATTTACAAAAGATGACAAATTATCTGACGAAAACTGTAATAACAATTTCGTATATCAATCAGGCAACGAACTTATCATCAATGCCATCGGCACTGCTCAGATTATCGACATAATGGGACGCATCGTCTATAGCAACGAGGTCTCAGAAGACAACTATAGAATAGATATGAGTTGCTTCGACAATGGCACATATATCGTTCGCTTGATAAATAAAGAATGTGTAAAGACAGTGAAAGTTGTTTATTAAAAATTCAGAATCTCAGAATCTCAGAAAAAAACTTTTGAGGTTCTGAGATTTTGAATTTCTAACAATAAAATTTTATGGAGAAGCAGCATTACTTATTACTCGACGGATTGCGCGGTGTAGCGGCTCTGATGGTTTTATGGTATCACGTCTTTGAAGGTTTTGCCTTCGCTGGCGGCACTATGATAGAGACTTTCAACCACGGACATCTCGGCGTCGACTTCTTCTTCATGCTGTCGGGATTCGTCATCAGCTATGCTTATGATGACAGATGGAAGTCACCAAGTCTGTGTCAACAGTCAGTGTCAACGGTCAACGTCTGGAGCTTCTTCAAGCGTCGTCTTGTCAGATTGCAGCCTATGGTGGTGATGGGCGCGGTCATCGGACTGGCGACATATCTCCTTCAAGGCGGAGTAAGATGGGACGGCACACAGATGCCATTTCACTGGATTCTTGTAGCGTTTTTCCTTGCCATGTTTCTCATCCCTGCTTATCCAGGAGCGTCTTACGATGTACGCGGCAATGGGGAGATGTATCCTCTCAACGGACCGAGCTGGTCGCTTTTCTTTGAATATATCGGTAATATATTGTACGCTTTGTTTATAAGAAAACTATCCAACAAAGGATTGGCATTCTTAGTCGTGATGACTGGATTATTATGGACAAGCTTCGTCGTCTTCGACATCTCCACATACGATATGATAGGCATCGGCTGGACCTTAGACGCTGTCAATTTCTTCGGAGGATTATTGAGGATGCTATTCCCATTCACCCTCGGAATGCTAATGTCGAGGAATTTTAATAAGACGCCGAGACGCCGAGACACCGAGACACTAAGTCAGAGTACGGGGTCTAAGCTAAGCGACCAAACTATTTTTTGGCTTTCAGTAATCGTGATGTTCGTTCTTTTCTCTATGCCTTATATCACGAAGACGGGCAGCGTCAGTCTTAACGGCATTTATGAATTATCGTGTATCATATTGGTCTTTCCAGCGATAATATGGTTCGGCGCAGCAGCAAACATCACAAACGGCTTCACCACTAAGTTATGCAAGTTCTTAGGAGACATCTCCTATCCTTTATATATAGTACATTATCCAGTGATGTATCTCTTCTACTCATGGCTCATCGATAATGAGTTATACACTCTCGGCGAAACATGGCAGATGGTACTGCTCGTCATGGCAACGAATATCACATTAGCATACATCTGTTTGAAACTATATGACGAACCTGTTAGAAATTGGCTTAATAATAGAATCTCAAAAATTCAAAAACTCAAAAGTTCTGAAGTTCTGAGATTCTGAGATTTTGAATTTCTAAAGTTTAAATTTCTTTATCGCTTTATAGAAAGCTCCTTCAGGTCGTAAGATACTTTGGAACAATATTATCTCGTTGACCTCTTGTTTTATATACGACTTCTGTTCTATTCCTGCCACTATCTTCTGGAAGTATTGTTTCTCGCACAATTCCTTGATACGTCCCAATGTGATATGAGGCACGAAGTTCTGTCTGTCGCGAAGATATCCTATCTTGTCAAAGACAGTCAGAGTGTCTTCTTCTAAATCATACAGTTCCTGTGGGGTGTTCTGCATTCCTAGCCACAGCACACGCGGCGCATAGCGACTTCCGAAGATGCCAGTATGGTTGAAATCCATAGTGAAGCTCTTATGGTTTTTCAGCATCTCTTCCACTCCTTCTATAATCTTAGGAATATCCTCGTCGGGAGTATTGCCGATGAATTTCAGCGTGAGATGAATATGCTGCGGCTTGACCCAGTTGATACGTTTCTCATGAGCCAGCTGACGCTTCAAACCATCCAGAAGCGGCACGAACTCATTATCTGTAGTCTTTATCGGTATAGCTAGAAATAATCTTTTCATAATTCAAATTTTAAGTCACCAAGACACCGAGTCTCTGAGTCACCAAGTTTAAAAAAACTTAGGGTCTTGGCGACTTGGTGACTTGGTGACTTGGTGACTTGGTGTCTTTTAATAATCCATTTGTTCATAGTCGCTTGCCAATCCTCCTGTTGAGGTCTCTCTGTAGAGCAATGGCATATCGTGGCCTGTCTTTTTCATTGTAGCGACCACTTTATCGTATGACACTCTGTGGGTGCCGTCGGTATATGTTGCATAGATGTTAGCGTCCATGGCGCGTGCAGCAGCGAAGGCGTTACGTTCTATACAAGGTATCTGCACGAGTCCGCACACAGGGTCGCAGGTCATTCCGAGGTGATGTTCGAGGGCCATCTCAGCGGCGTATTCTATCTGAGCACAGCTGCCACCGAAGAGCTGGCATACAGCCGCAGCCGCCATAGCACATGCAACGCCGACTTCACCCTGGCATCCTACTTCCGCACCTGAGATAGAAGCGTTGGTCTTGGCGATGTTACCCACGAGAGCCGCTGTTGCCAAGGCGTTAAGGATACGAGGCTTAGCGATGTCGTATGCCTTGGCTGAGTGATACAACACTGATGGCAAGACGCCGCATGAACCGCATGTAGGAGCTGTCACTATCAAACCGCCGGAAGCGTTTTCCTCGCTGACGGCGAGGGCGTAAGAGAACACCAAGCCCCTGCTTTTCAGAGTATGCTGGTAACCCATCGCCTTGACGTGGTAGTTAGCAGCCTTACGAGGAAGGTTGAGAGGACCAGGCAAACGGCCTTCGGTCTGGAGTCCGCGCTCGACGGCATCACTCATAGTCTGCCATACCTCTTCAAGATAATCCATGAGATAAGGGTCGTTTTCAACATCTTTGACATATTCCCAATAAGCCTTGCCGGTGTCTTCGCACCAGTTCAAGATATCAGTCATCTTGGTGATAGGATAAATGTCAGGCAACACTGCAGGCTTGCCTTCTTCTTCAAGAGCACCGCCGCCGACGCTGTAGACCGTCCATTCTTCTGTCATGACGTCTTCACTGTTAAAAGCCTTAAATGTCATTCCATTAGGATGATAAGGAAGGAAAATGTCAGGCTGCCAGTTTATTGTTACAAGAGCCTTATCGCCGAAGACTTCCATGATAGCGACGTCTGTCAAGTGGCCTTTGCCTGTGAGGGCCAGACTGCCATACAAAGTGACTTCAAAGCGAGCTGCTTCAGGATGACGAGCAAGGAACTGCTCCGATGCAAAACGAGGAGCCATGGTGTGACTGCTAGAAGGACCATGACCTATACGATATATCTCTTTTATTGTCTTCATATAAAAACGAAAAATATTTTTCCTCTACAAAGATAGGAAAAATGGCTAAAGGTTTTTTATAAAAAAATCAGAAATTCAGAACCTCAAAATCTCAAAATTTTTCTGAGATTCTGAAGTTCTGAAGTTCTGAGATTCTGAGATTCTAAAAAGTCACGTAGTGACGACTGTTCCCAGGCAGGCAGTGGAGTGCTCTATTTAGCCGAGGCGGCAGGATGGACTTTGAACTTTGAACTTTGAACTCTGAACTTTGAACTCTGAACCTTGAACTAAGAACCTCGGTGTCTTGGTGACTTGGTGACTTGGCGTCTTAATAAGCCGCACGTCCGTGCGACTCTACACGAAATTACAGTATAAAAAGACACTACTATTTCATAAACGAATCTCGTGTAGAGACATACGGACGTATGTCTAAAAACCTGGTGATTAGCATCTTT
>JAFYUH010000014.1 GCA_017549605.1 Bacteroidales bacterium | reverse complement strand
CCATGGACCTTGCCTTCAAACACAGCATTGTGCGTCGGCAACAGCATCGACTACAACCTCGTCAAGACTGTCAACCCAACAAGCGGCGAAATCGCTTAATTCGTATTGGCAACACTCGATCTTTTCGGCGGTTTCGATGAAGAACCTGCCGCCAATATTGTTAAGGCTCGTGAGTTCATCATCGTAAAAGATGATAGTCAAATCAACGAACTCATTGATAGCCTTAAGAAATGTGACATTTTCTCTTTCCATATCGAGACAAGAGAAATGACTTTTGCCGTCAATCCTAATGACATCTACAAGATAGAACTTCCTGTCGATGACGAGAAATGCAAAGACTTATTGACAAAATTCTCTTGCATCTTCAACGACAATGAGAAAACGATAATCGGACATAACATCAAGACCGACATCTCGATTCTTGCAAAATATGGTTTAGAGATAAATAATAAGTTATGGGACTGCATGATAGCTCATTATCTCATTGAGCCAGAATTGAATCATAGTCTCGATTATCTCAACGACATTTACGCCACAGACAACACCGACATCAGATGGCAGCTTTACGACAAGTTCAAGGCCTTATTATCTGAAAATGATTTAGAGAACCTTTTCCACAACATCGAGATGCCATTGGTAAGAGTCCTTGCCAAGATGGAATCCAACGGCGTTAAGATTGACATCAACGGATTGAAACAGATCAGCGAGGAACAAGCCAAGGAGATTGCTAATATAGAAAACAGCATCTATGAAATAGCTGGCACGACTTTCAACATTGGCTCACCAAAACAATTGGGCGAGATTCTTTTTGACAAGCTGCAGATCAAGGCGCCTGCCAAGAAAACAAAGACAGGCCAGTATCCTACAGGCGAAGAAGTCCTCCAAAAGATCATAAACGAAAACCCTATAGTACAACATATTCTCGACTATCGTTCTCTGACAAAGCTCAAATCGACTTATGTCGATGCCTTGCCTTCATTGGTAAGCCCTTACGATGGTCTCATCCACACTTCATTCAACCAGGCCGTTACAGCCACAGGCCGATTGAGTTCCAACAACCCTAACCTTCAAAACATACCGGTTCGTACCGACAAAGGCCGTGAGATCAGAAAGGCTTTCGTTCCACGTGACGAAAACCACATACTGCTCGCAGCGGATTATTCGCAGATTGAGTTAAGAATCATCGCTCATCTCAGCGGCGACCAGGCCATGCAGTCTGCCTTCCGTGAGGGTCTGGACATTCACGCTGACACAGCGGCTCGCGTCTATGGCGTTGACATAAAAGACGTCACCAGTGAGATGCGTCGCAACGCCAAAGCTGTCAACTTCGGCATCATCTACGGAATGTCGGCTTTCGGATTGGCAGAAAGATTAAAGATCTCAAGAAGCGAGGCCTCAGAGATAATAAAGAATTACTTCAAAGAATATGTCGGCATTCAAGAATATATCGACAAGCAAGTCGATTTCGCAAAACAATACGGATATGTTGAAACTATGTTAGGACGCCGTCGTTATCTCCGCGACATCAACTCTGGCAACAGCGTAGTGAGGAACTTCGCAGAGAGAAACGCCATCAATGCGCCAATACAAGGCAGCTCAGCCGATATGATAAAAATCGCGATGATCAACATCCACAACGAGATGAAAGCAAGAGATATGAAATCCAAGATGATATTACAGGTCCACGACGAATTGGTCTTCGACGTCCATAAAGAAGAACTCGATATATTAAGCGAACTCGTCAAGGATAAAATGACAAATGCGCTACCACTCAATGTTCCTATTGAAGTCAATCTCAACACCGGAACCAATTGGCTGGAAGCGCATTAAGGACCTTTGAACTCAAAGTTCAAAGTCTAATCAACTTTTCTTTCCTCTTTTCTTTGAGGCGTTATTTGGATCGTTGATGATATCCATACAATCTTGATATGTCAAGTTTGTTGCATCGTATGTCTTTGGAATCTTATAGTTCTGTTTGTTCAGACTGATATAAATTCCGAAACGGCCTTTCAACACTTTCAAGTCTTCGTTTTCTGGATATGTAGATACCACATTATCCATGTCAGCCTTGCGTTTTGACTCTATGATTTCGATAGCTCTATCGTAAGAAACCATTGCTGGATCATCGAGTTTTGTCAAGCCGTAGAATACGTTATTATGTTTGATATAAGGACCGAAGCGACCGATAGCTACTTGAATCTCAGCACCTTCATATTCACCGAGGATACGAGGGAACGCGAATAATCCGAGGACCTCTTCCAAAGTGATTGTCTCGATACTTTGATTTTTGTTAAGACCAGCAAACTTAGGCTTATCTTCTGAGTCGGTGTCACCGATTTGAGCTACAGGACCGAAGCGACCGATCTTAACATATACGTTAAGGCCAGAAGCAGGATCGACGCCGAGGAATTTCTCGCCGCTGAACTTACCTGAGTTGTCTGATGTATCTTCAATTTGCTTATGGAAATCTTTATAGAAATCGCTGATCATGCTGTTCCATTTGCATTCGCCTTCAGCGATCTTATCGAATTCTTTTTCAACATTAGCAGTGAAGTTATAGTCGATGATATTATCGAAATACTGCAATAAGAATCTGTTTACCAATACGCCGATGTCTGTTGGAACGAGTTTGCCTTTTTCGTTTCCTATATTTTCTTTTCCAATCTTTTCTGTAATCTTATTCTTCTTGAGGGTCAAGACTTTATAGTTACGAACTTCACCTTGGATATCTTTCTTTTCAACATAACCTCTCTTTTGGATAGTAGAGATTGTTGGAGCGTATGTTGAAGGACGTCCGATACCGAGCTCTTCCATTTTCTTAACGAGGCTCGACTCAGTGTAGCGAGGAGTATGACGTGTGAAGCGTTGTTGAGCTTCCATCTTTTCCAAGTCAAGGACTTGACCTACTACGAGAGGAGGCAACATTCCATTGCTTGTTTCGCCTTGTTCTTCGTTGCTGCTTTCAGTATATACTTTCAAGAAACCATCGAATAAAACGACTTCGCCGCTTGCTGTGAATTCTTTGTCTGAGTTAGAAATCTCTATATTGACGTTGGTCTTTTCTATCTGAGCCTCTGCCATTTGAGAAGCGATGGTACGTTTCCAGATAAGTTCATAGAGCTTACGTTCGTCAGCGGTTCCCTTGATAGTTTGTTGGTCGAGATATGTTGGACGGATAGCTTCGTGAGCTTCTTGTGCGCCCTTTGACTTTGTTGAGAACTGACGGTTTTTAACATATTCTGTTCCGTAGAGATTCTCGATTTCTTTTTTCGCTGACATAAGAGCGAATTGCGACAAGTTAACAGAGTCGGTACGCATGTAAGTGATCTTTCCTGACTCATAGAGTTGCTGTGCGATTCGCATTGTGTTGCTGACAGAGAAACCCAACTTACGGCCTGCCTCCTGTTGTAATGTTGATGTTGTGAATGGAGGTGCTGGCAATTTTGAAATAGGTTTCTTTTCAACAGCCTTGATTTTATATGATGCGTCTTTGCAGTTTTGCAAGAATGCATGTGCGTCTTCTTCTGTCTCGAAACGATATGGAAGCTCAGCAGAAAGAGAATATTCGCGATTGTCTATAGTGAAAGTGAATATCGCTGTCACGCGGAATGCGCTTGTCTGTTTGAAGTTCTTGATTTCTTCTTCACATTCGACGATGAGACGAACGACTACTGACTGAACACGGCCTGCAGAGAGTGATGGTTTCACTTTTTTCCAGAGAAGCGGTGACAACTCATAACCTACAACGCGGTCAAGGACACGGCGTGCCTGTTGAGCAGAAACCAAGTCCATGTCAATCTTACGAGGATTGTCGATAGCATGAGCGATAGCAGTCTTGGTGATCTCATGGAAAACGATACGACGATATTTCTCGTCTTTAAGACCTAATGTCTCGAAAAGATGCCACGAAATTGATTCTCCTTCGCGGTCCTCATCGGATGCGAGCCACACCATTTCGGCGTCCTCGGCTATTTTCTTCAATTCTGCTACCAACGATTTCTTATCTTCCGGAATCTCATATAAAGGTTGGAAACCGGCGTTCATGTCCAAACTCAAATTTGATTTGTTCAAGTCTCTCACATGACCATAGCTCGACTTCACCACGTAATCCTTGCCCAAAAAACCTTCTATAGTTTTAGCTTTGGCAGGAGACTCGACAATTACTAAGTTTTTTACCATATATATAATGTGTTTGATTTCAAAAAAACGTGATAAAACAATAACGTTTCTCGCGTGCAAAATTACTACAATAAAAAATGTAAATTCGACATTTTTTTGAAAAAAATTTTTTATTCCTTAAAAATCAATCAATTGTGAATAAAAATTAAGAAATATCTGTTTAAAAATTTTAAGACTATCACCCAAATTAAGGCACAACATTCACTTGACAGCGGATATTTTTTTCATTATGTTTGCGCTTATCAATACAGGCGTTATGAGAAAATTATTTACACTGTTATTAATCTGTGTCTTCATCACTAACATTTCATATGCACAGAATCGTAAAGCACGAGAATATGACATATACCTTGAAGCATCGGCAGGATTAGCAAAGTCATTCGACCCAGCAATCTCTCTGAGAGGCCTTTTAAATTATCTGAAAAACGACCAATTATATGTCGGAGGTGGCGTCGGTCTTTTTTACATGAATCATAAAATAATGAACTACGGCGATAGTAAAAATTATTACCCCGACTTCTCAATAGAAATACCTGTCTTTGTCAAGCTAAGAGGTTATCTTTCAAAAAACGAATCTTCTCTTACACCATACTACAGCCTCAGCGCAGGATATATATTCCCTTTAAAAAGAGCAGTATCAGAATATTCCACAATCAACAAGAATTATAATAATGGGTATGATGTAGTAAGAGTATCTAACTTCAGCAAAGGTTTGTTCCTTGCTCCAGAATTTGGTGTTTCATACAAAAACATGTCATATAGCGTTGAGCTTATGTATTTAACTAATTGTCTAGATGCACAAATCGATACATACATTTACAATTATCATCATAAGACAAATTACAATTCTGAAGAAACACCAAATTACATAATCAGTTTTAAGATAGTCAATCGTTTATAGTTAGATATGTCACGATTCGTAACATGCATTAAACAAGCTGGGCCTAGCGCCTTCAAGACAATATGGTGGCTGACAAAGATAATGGTGACATTGTCTTTCGTCATTCTATTATTACAATATTTCGGAATCATAGAATGGATTTCATATTGGCTCACTCCTATCTTCTCACACTTCGGACTTCCTGGCGAAGCAGCGCTCGCTTATGTATCAGGATATTTCGTCAACTGCTATTCCGCCATCGCCGTGATGACGACATTAGAACTCAGCACAAGAGCCGCGACGATATTATCCGTCATGGTGCTTTGTTCGCATAACATGATTGTGGAGACTGCCGTTCAGCATAAGACTGGTTCTTCTGTAATCAAGATTGTTATAGTCAGAACATTATCGGCATTCATATTAGGATGGGTCTTAAACAAAATCATGCCTGGAGGCTTTGAAAGCCAAGCCGTTGAAAGTTCCATACAAGACAAGCTTACATTTGCAGTGATGTTAAAACAATGGGCTTTCAGAACAACGAAGAACATACTCACGATGGCCTTGTTGGTATATCTCTTGACATTGTTACAGAAGATATTGACCGAGTTCGGCATAATACAATACATCTCAAGATTCTTAAAGCCAGTAATGATATTCTTCGGCTTATCACCGAGATGCGCTTTCTTATGGTTAGTATCCAATACCTTGGGACTAGCTTACGGCGCAGGCATCATGATAGAGGAAGCAGAAAAAGGCGAGACCACCAAAGAAGAAAACGACCTTCTAAATATGCATATTGGAATATCTCACAGCAACTTAGAAGATCTTTTATTGTTCACTGCAGCCGGCGGAGCATACCTCTGGATGCTGCTGTCGAGATGGGGTATGTCGTTGATTTGGGTGTGGTTTTTTAGAGTCTATAAGTCTATGAGTCAATAAGTCTATGAGTTGGGGAGTACGGTTAAAATAAGTTTCGAATTATTTATTATTTAAAATCTTTATTAGTTTGAAAGCTCCTATTGTGATAGTTTTGATTCTATTTTGAATTTTGATTCTTTCTTCTTTGTTACAATACTTAAAGTCTTCACAGAGATACAACATAGAACGTACTTCGGAACAACTGCCTCTTGCTATTTTTAGAAATGAAATAAACTTAGCATCACTTCCTGCTTCTGCACCTTCAGCAATATTATTCATTATACTAATTGCTGCCCTCTGAAGTTGATCTTTAAAACTATAATCTTTACAAGTATCCATCATTGTGTAAATGTCATTTACGACAACTCTTGATTCTTTCCATATAAATAAATTTTCTATACTACGGTCCATAAATTTTATTTTTAATTGGTTAATACTCATCCAACTCCCCAAAAAAACTCATAGACTTATTGACTTATTGACTCATAGACTCTTAACAAGCTCCCCTATCGTCGCCAACGGCACTACCTCAACACTGTATTTCGATGTATCGAGGCCTCGGCAGTTGTATTTCGACACGAATATCTTTTCCATTCCGAGTTTGTCGGCTTCGGCGATGCGGGCTTCTATCCTATTGACTGAGCGTATCTCGCCGGAGAGTCCCACCTCCGCTGCGAAAGCATATCTGTTACTTATCTCCACATCTTCGTTCGATGATAAAATCGCTGCTACCACAGCAAGGTCGATTGCCGGATCATCAACGCGCAATCCTCCCGCTATGTTGAGGAAGACGTCTTTGGTAGAGAGGCGGAATCCTGCCCTTTTCTCCAGCACCGCTAGCAGCATATTAAGGCGGCGCGTGTCGAAGCCTGTGCAGCTACGTTGCGGAGTACCATAAGCCGCAGTGCTGACCAGAGCCTGAGTCTCTATCATCATAGGACGCAGCCCTTCGAGAGTGGCAGCGATACTGATGCCACTGACGTTCTCGTCACGCTGCGACAACAAGATCTCACTTGGGTTTGACACCTCACGTAAGCCATTGGCATTCATCTCAAAGATACCGAGTTCTGAAGAAGAACCGAAGCGGTTTTTTATGGTGCGAAGGACGCGGAAACCATAGTGGCGGTCGCCCTCGAACTGTATCACGGTGTCGACTATATGTTCTAAGATTTTCGGTCCGGCGATGCTGCCGTCTTTGGTGATATGACCTATGAGGAATGTCGGGATGTGAAGAGATTTAGCCACCTTGTTCATCTCGGCGGCAGTCTCACGAATCTGACTTATGCTGCCCGCCGTTGAGTCGACTGCCGACGACTCGAGAGTCTGTATCGAGTCGATGACGACGATGTCTGGTTTTGTCTCTTCAATATGTTTAGTGATGTCTGTTGTATTTGTCTCGGTCAGGATGAGGCAGCTCTCGTTACGCACACCTATACGCTCAGCGCGCATCTTGATCTGTTGTGCGCTCTCTTCTCCAGAGACATAAAGTATTTTCTTATCTTTAAGGCTAAGAGCTACTTGAAGCAAAAGCGTCGATTTTCCTATTCCAGGTTCGCCGCCTAGCAATATGAGAGAACCAGGGACGAGGCCGCCACCCAAAACGCGGTTGAGCTCCTCGCATCCCATGTCGATACGAGCCTCTTTGGCAGCGCTTATCTCCAAGACAGGAACAGGCTTGGATTTCATCTCAGGCAAAAAAGAATTCTTGGCAGACTTGTTATCTTTTCCAACAGCGACGCTTTCTTCTACATAACTATTCCATGCTCCACAGCCAGGGCAATGTCCAATCCACTTAGGTGACTCATTACCACACTCCTTACAATAAAAAACAGTCTTGATTTTTGCCATAATAATTGATTTTATTTTTAGACAAAAATAAGAAAAACTTGATTGACTTATATTATTATTTATTATAATTTTGTAGGACTTATTTTGAAAAATTTAAAATGTTTTAATATGAGGAAGTTTTACTTTTTCTTAATTATCTTTCTTGCACTCGGCATAAGCCTTGATGCGCAGGAAATTAATGTCACAGGTATCGTCACCTCAGCTGAAGACGGATGGGGATTACCTGGTGTAACAATCGTAGTCAAAGGCACAACAAGAGGAGAAGTCACCGGCATCGACGGCGACTATTCCATCAGCGTTGGCAGCAGAGACACATTGCAGTTTTCATACGTGGGATATCAGACACAAGAGATCCCCGTCAATGGAAAAAACAAAATCGACGTTGTGATGAAGACCGACGCCATGTTGTTGGACAATGTCGTTATCACAGCTTTAGGTATCAAACGTCAAAAAAGAGAGTTGGGTTATGCCACTGAAGACATCAGCGGAGATGACTTGACACGTTCTGGCAGCGACAACGTCATCAACTCATTGAGCGGTCGCGCTGCAGGTGTCCAGATTATCACTGGCGACGGTGTCGCAGGCGGTTCATCCCGTATCGTCATCCGTGGTAACAACAGCATCTTCGGCGACAACCAGCCACTCATCGTCGTCGACGGTGTCCCTATGACCAACGAAGGCGGTGTCACAGGATGGGACGGCGGACAAGACTGGGGAACAGCTCTTAACAATATCAACCAAGAAGATATCGAAGACCTTAACATCTTGAAAGGACCTACCGCAGCAGCTCTCTACGGCTCACGAGGCGGTAACGGCGTGATCCTCATCACCACCAAAAAAGGTAAGAAACAACAAGGTCTCGGCCTCAACTTCTCTTCAACATACAAGTTGACCAACCCTTACGGTTACCGTGACGTTCAAAACAAATACGGCGCCGGCGGTCCTGTGTCATTCCAGACTCCAACTCTGACACAAGACGAAAACGGCAACTACGTCTATAACGGCAACTACAACTCCGACAACGGCCCTGAAGGCGAGCCAACAAACACCACCTTCGGATACTACGGCGGTGCTGTGTCATGGGGTCCTGTCATGGACGGAACAGAAATGCTCTGGTGGGACAGCGTCATGAGAAACTACTCTCCACAACCTAACAACCTCAGCATGTTGTACAAAAACGCTCACTCATTCACCAACAACGTTTCATTCCAAAATGCAGGCGACTTCGGTTCAGTGAGAGTCTCTGTCACCGACGACCGTTCAGATGCTATCATCGACAACTGTAACCTCCGTCAGACAACATTCAACGTCGGTTCTTTGTTGAACATCTCTGAAAAGATCAAGGCAGACGTCTCTTTCACATACTTCGACTTCCATCGTCTTAACTCTCCAGTCCTCGGCGAGTCATACAGCAACTTCAACAAAGGTCTTCTCTACAGCTGGCCAAGAAGCTGGCAAGGCATAGAGTCAACAACATACGAACAAGCTGACGGCACAATGACAGAATGGGGCAACTATCCATTCCAATATATCAACGCCAACACATTCTGGAGCTTCTATAACAACAACACAACCCTCGACCGCGACAAGGCTTACGGTTCTCTCCGTCTAACATACGACATCAACGACTGGTTGACATTCGCTGGTAAGGCAGCTGTCGACTTCAGCTTAGACCAATACGAGACCAAGAACAAACCTACTGCTGTCGACGGCATGACAGGCGGTTATTACAAACAAAGCCTGACAAGAGACTATACTCTTGACGCTGACTTCCTCTTCACAGCGCATAAAGACTATATCTTCGGTTCTTTGTTTAACGTACGTCTCTCATTAGGTGGTGAACGTTATTACAGAAACACCTACGGTTTATGGGCTGGCACAGGAACATGGGCTTACGAAGGTTTATATACATTCTACAACTACTTAAGCGGTGGTTCTAACCCTCTTACAACAAACATGCTCCCAGGCGAGTCACGCTACGAAAAGCAAGTCAACTCATTATACGGTTTCTTGAATATCTCTTACAAGAACTATCTCTTCATGGACTTCACAGGTAGAAACGACTGGTCTTCAACATTGCCAATGGATAACAACAGCTACTTCTATCCATCAGCAACATTAAGCTTCATCGCTACTGAAGCCTTCAAAATCAACTGGGGTCCTGTCAGCTTCTTGAAAGTAAGAGGTTCTGCTGCTACAACAGCTAGCGACGACAGTCCATATCAGTTAGACTTCACATACAACACAGGTTCATTCGGCGGCCAATTGGCAACAACACTTCCTACTCAGGTGCCACCAATCCAATTGAAGCCACAACGTCAACGTTCTTTCGAAATCGGTCTCGACCTCGGATTATGGGATAAGTTCAACATGGACTTCACATATTACGACATCTACTCATGGGATCAGATCCTCGCTTCTCCAATGGCAGTGTCATCTGGTTCTAGCAGCGCTCGTATCAACACAGGTATCGTTACCAACAAAGGTATCGAAGCCATCATGAACTATAACGTATTCCAAAAAGCAGACAGCTACATGCAAGTAGGTCTCAACATCGCAAGAAACACCAACCGCATCGTTGACTTAGGCGGTGCCGATATGTATATCTTGTCAGAAGTATGGGGCGACAACGGTCCTGCCATCGCTGTTCAAGAAGGTGAAGAATACGGTACTATCTACGGTTGGGATTATGTCTACGCAGAAGATGCTAACGGCAACATGCGTCCTGTCCTCAACGCAGAAGGTACAGAATATCTCAAGACAAACCAACGCGTCCCTGTAGGCAACTGCGCACCTGCAGTGACAGGCGGTATCAACCTCAAATATAACTACAAGAACTTATCTGTATATGCCTTGGTTGATGCTAAACTCGGCGGTCAGATCTACTGCGGTTCTTACGTCATCGCAATGCAGACAGGTCAAAGCAATGAGACATTATACGAACGCGAAGGTAACGGTCTTCCACTCTACGACGCAGAAGGCAACTTCTTAGGCAACTACGGCGTCGTATTGCCAGGCGTTATTGTAGACCCAGAAACAGGTGCTGTAACAGAAAACGAACAGGTTGTACACTACTACTACAAATACATGCCTAACTTCGGTGGCTGGGGCAACTACCTCACAACTCCAGGTATCGTAGACAACACATGGATCAAGATGCGCGAAATAACATTGAGCTACAACTTCCCTAACAGAGTCCTTGAAAAATTGAAAGTGTTCCAAAACGCTTCTCTCTCAATCACAGGCCGCGACTTGTTCTACATCTACAAGTCATTACCTGACAACATCAACCCAGAAGGTACTTTAGGAACAGGTAACGCTCAAGGTCTTGAATACGGTTCATTCCCTATGACACGTTCATTCATCGTATCACTTAGATTCGGTCTTTAATTAAAATGAAGGAGAAAAGAAATATGAAAAAGAATATCAAAAATATATTATTGGCCTCAACAGCTGTCGTAGCTCTCGCTTTCGGTTCATGTACCAAAGGATTCGAGGATATGAATAAAAACAAAATGAACCCAACAGGTACTGACATAGGCCCTCTCTTCAACGGTGTCGTCAACAGCCTCTTATGGAACAGTAACGAACAGTTTTACCTATGGAACGAATTGTTCTACCCTGAGACAGAACTCGGCGCTTTAACATCAGAAGCATGGGGTAACACAAACATCGGCGTCGACGCTGTATGGAACAACTACTACCTCGCTCTCGCTAACATCCACGACATCGACAAACGTTTAGATGAGATGTGCGAGTCATCACAAGATAATGAAATCGATGATAAGGTAAGAGCTCAGCTCATAGTAGTCGAAGCTTTCAAGACTTTCAAAGTCACAGATATGTTCGGCGACATCCCTTACTCAGAAGCAGGTTACATCTGGTATAACACAGTAGAAAACAGAAAGCCAAAATACGATAGTCAAGAGTCTATCTACAAGACATTATTGGAAGAACTCGTATGGGCAAGAAACGTCTTAAGCAACGGAAAAGCCAAGACATCTTTAGGCAACACTTATTATTCCTTAGGCGCATACGACGTGATGTATCACAACGACTATTACAAATGGGCTAAGATTGCCAACTCATTGATCTTACGTCATGGTTTAAGAATGTATGACAAAGACAAAGAATTCGCTACTCCTATCTTGAAAGAAGCCATCAACAAGCCTGTCGTTGATGACTATTACTACAGCGGCAACGGCGCATTCGCATTATGGCCACAATATTTAGGCAACACATTCGGCGATGAAGGCTGGGCTTTCCGTGAACATAAAAACTTAAGAATGGGTGAGACAGTATTCGCTCAGATGTCAAAAATTAATGGCACTCCTGACAATACAATCTTCGACCCTAGAGTCTATATCTTCTTCGACACAAACAACAAGACTGCTGAATATCCAGAAGGCGCTTGGAGAGCATTCCCTCAGATGAGAGACGCCAGCACACCAACAGAAGGCGGCACACCTTACTCTTCAACAAGAGATAAGAACTACGCTTTCAAAGGTCCTGCTTGCCTCTATTCTCCATTCAACTTCTACCTCGTCCGCGACCACGTCTTCGTACCTCAAATGATGATCAGTCCAGCTGAAGTAAGCTTCATCAAAGCTGAATTGACAGCAAGAGGCATAACACCTGGCGGCCTCGGAATGGCAACAGAAGAGTACCTCAGAAAAGGTATCGAATACTCTTTCAACTTCTGGTTACAACTTCCTATCTATGGCACAGACGCTACATATAAATACATCTACAAAGACTTACAAACAATATTAGATGGCGGCGACTTGTACTCAATCTCTTCAGCTTATGCATCAAATATCATGAATGAGATGATTTACTTCAACACTGAATTCACATACAGCGAAGAAGATTATTTAGAGGTAATTTATCAACAACGTTGGTTAGATCTCTTCCGTCAAGCTAACGAAGCATGGAACCTCGCTCGCCGTACTAAAGGCAACAAGGTTTCAACTCCTACTACAATCGAACACAAGAAACTTGTAACAAACAGATTGCCTTATCCTCAAACAGAAGTAACTTACAACTCTGAAAATTATCAAGAACAAGTCAAGAAGATGGGTGGCGACACAAAAGAAACCAAAGTTTGGTGGATGCAAGATTAATAACTTAAATTCTATACTTATATGAAAAAATTATTTTTGACACTTTCCTTGATGTTGTGCTTGACAGCTTTCGCGCAAGAAGAATACATCATCGATTTCAATGATTATAAACAAGGAACACAATGTCTTAACGGACAAGACAATTGGGTTACACATTACCAGACTGCTGGTACATCACAAGACTTCGACGTCGACTATACCGCTGACGGTTTATTGTCACCAGACGAATCAGTAGCAGTTTTCTATCCTTACGGCGGCGCTGGCGTCGGTAGAACAGCAACACGTAAAGCTTCAGAAAACTTCGGTTTCAACTTCAAGAACGGCGGCATCATCGACCTTGAATTCGACCTCTACTCAGCATGGTGGGGCAACTATGCTGGCGTTGGCTTCGACGCGGACGGCGACGGCAACGTTCTTCAAGGCATGACAGACGGCGACGGCGGCGTTTACCTCCGCGTAGCTGGTTCTGGCAACGACAAACATCCTAACATCGTACTTCCTAACGGTAAAGATATCGTTGTTAAAAACTACAGACAAGAAGGTTGGGCAAGATATAAAATGTCTTTCGACTTCTCAGCTTACGACGGCGCTGGTTCTTTGACAGTCTTCGTTAAAGACTTCGACGGCACAAACTGGAGCGAATGGCAACAGCTCGCAGACGCCACAGAACTCAATATGGGCATGACTCCAGGTTCTGGCGACAGACGCGACTATAAAGTATGGGACGCTGTCTTCTATCACTGCCAAGGCGGTACAGGCGGCTTCGACAACTTCTTGGTACGCCAAATGCCAGAAGGCAATATGCAATATATCAATATGCCTGACATCCCAAAACAGTTGACAATAAACCCTCCTTATACATTGGAAGCAACAACAACATCAGGTCTTCCTGTTTCTTTCGAACTCATCAGCGGCCCTGCTACATTAGAAGGCAACATCCTTACTCTCACAGGCGAGACTGGCAAGGTTTCTGTCAAAGCTACTCAAGCCGGTAACGATGAATGGCTCGCAGCTCCTGACGTAGTGAAGACTTTCGAAGTTATCGACCACACAGCTTACCCAACAGACATCACAATCCGTCGTCCTTATGACGAGACAAGCGTTTATCTTCCAGAATTAAAGGCTATCGTCATCAGCACAAGCCTCCAAGTTGAACATGCCGACGCTCTTCACTTCGAAGAAGTAACATGCACTATCAACGGTGAAACAATGGCTTTGTCTACAATATATCCTAACGACCCAGAAAACGGTTATTACTACTGCTACTGGACACCTTCAACATACGGCGAACATAATATGACAGTAGCCGTCACAACAACAGGTGGCAACGTAACAGAAAAGTCTTCTACATTCACTATCACAAACGAATATGAAGACCTCGACGTCGTTACTTTCGACGGTGACCTTAAATGTACTCCTCAGATTCACTCTGCAAAAGGCAATTACGTGATGCCAACTCACGTAGGCGCTTTCAATAAGATCAACGCTCACTACGACCACAATTGTATCAACAGCAAATGCGACGACTACGACCGCGTTGGTGGCGTCAAGGTAAGAAACTACCGTGGCGAATGGATGGAACTCTTCCGCTACACTACTCCTTTCGGCGGCGAATGCGAAGACAATGTTGACGTAACAGACTATACATCTGTACTCCAAGGTCTCGTTGAATTCGAACTCTATTTCGAATCATGGAACGGTGAAGGCTACTGCCCAACTCTTACATTCAACATGACTAAAGGAACTCCTGAATATGACTACGCTAACGTAGAAGAATTATGGTTCGACATCTTCTCATTCGGTGACTATAAGAACCAACAACCTGTTCCAAAGGTAAAATACTTCTTCACACCTAATACAGAAGCTGCAAGATTGAAACTCACTACAACAGGTCACAACTGGAGCAGCGGCGCAAACGGCACATATAACACAGGTAACGCTGCTGAGTTCTACGATGCAACTCATATCATCAACATCAACGGTGAGAAGGCTTACGAACAACATTTATGGAGAACATGTAACCCTAACCCAGCAGGTTGCCAGCCACAAGCAGGCACTTGGACTTACAACCGTTCAGGATGGTGCCCAGGTAGCATCGCTATGGTTTGGGACTTCGACTTGACAAAATATTTAACAACAGGTTACGCAGATCTCTTCTACGAATTCGACCCATCATACGTTGATGAATGTCATCCAAACCACCCTAACTGCGTTGACGGTTATACATGTGAAAAATGCGACTCACCTGACAATCCTGTCTTAAGAGTATCAGGCAAAGTCGTTTCTTTAAGTAACACTATCGAAATCTTAACAGACGTTCCTGCTCTCGTTGAAAAAGAAACATTCAACGTTGACATCTTCCCTAACCCAGCAAAGTCAACTCTTAACTTCTCTTCAGATTATGAATACGGCAAGTTAAGCGTACTCATCATAAACGCTCAAGGTCAGGAAGTCAGAAGATTCACCTTCGCAGGAAGCAGAAGCATCGATGTCTCAGACCTCTCAAGCGGAGTTTACTTCGTCAAGATCTTAGGAAACACAATGCAGACTAAGAAGATAATCATTAGATAATAGACAAAAAAAAAGCCGTCATTGACGGCTTTTTTTTGTCTATTATGCATTTATTCAACGATTGTCATTTCGTCAATCAATCTTGTTGCGCCAGCGTATTTGTCGATGATGAACAAGACATAACGAACGTCGACTGAGATATTCTTACAGATTGATGGATCGTAGATCAAGTCACTCATTGTTCCTTCCCATGTGCGGTCGAAGTTGAGACCGAGGAGGTGACCGTCAGCGTTCAAGATAGGGCTGCCTGAGTTACCGCCTGTTGTGTGGTTGCCAGCGATGAAAGCAACGTGCATGCTGCCGTCCTTATCTGCATAACGACCATAGTCTTTTGTTTCGTAAAGCTCGCGTAAACGGTCTGTAACAACATAGTCATAAATCGCAGGATTTTCCTTTTGCATGATACCGTCTAATGTTGTGTAATGTTTGTAACGAACAGCGTCTCTTGGTGAGAAACCGCCTACTTTACCGTATGTAACGCGTAATGAGAAGTTAGCGTCAGGATACATCATCTTATCAGGATTTTGTTCTGCATGGAACTCCATTTGTCCGCGCATGAATATTCTTTGCAATTCGCTTATCTGACCGCTTATCTCAGCCACTTTAGGTCTTACGTTTCCTAAGTAGAAATCCATAACGTTGTTATATGCTACGAGAGCTGGGTCTTTAGCGATTTTCTTTGCCTTTGAAGCCTTGAATTCGTCTAACAACTTATTGACGTTTTCTTCTGAAGCGAACATTGTCTTAGCGAACAACTCATCAACGTAAGCTTGAACGTCAGCATATTTTTCAACGATAGTGTTGAGAAGCTCTGGACGGAAGTCAGCTGGCTGGTTGTCGATATATTCTTGAAGCACCATAGCAGCAACTTCTCTATCTATTGGCTGATAATAATCCTTGAAGAACACCTTTGCTTCTTCTCTTGCAGCAGCGATGAGAGCATCGATTTCTTCTTGAGGAGTGTCTTTTGTCACTTGAGCGAGTTTGTTGAAGTTAGCAGCAAATGTCACGACTTCAATTTGAAGAGCTGTCTCTGAGAGATATGTTGTTGCCAAACGATATGGTTCATATTCAGCATAAACTCTTTCGAAGTCTTTGATAAGTTCGAGGTAAGCGCCTCTTGAACGGCTATAGTTAGCCCATTTTGTAAATGCCTTGTCGAAAGCATATTTCTTTTCAACGCCTTTGAAGTTGTTGATACCTTCGATTACGCCCATCCATTTTTTCCAGCCATTGCCGAGGTGAGCATGTTTTGAAGCGTATTGAATTCTAACCTTAGGATCTTTTTCTTGATGTTTGTTGTAGATGTCGAGGATCTTTCCGCGGAGGTCGACGCTGACAGGATAGATGACGTTAGCTTCTTGGTCGACAGCTACAGAAGGAAGATATTCGTTTGTGCGAGCTGGATAGCCGAATACGAAAGTGAAGTCGCCTTCTTCAACGCCTTTCAATGAGATTGGGAAATGATAAGCTGGTTTGTAAGGAACGTTATCTTCGCTATATTCAACGGCTTTGCCTTCTGGAGACACATAGATACGGAAGATAGAGAAGTCACCGGTGTGACGAGGCCATACCCAGTTATCGGTGTCGCCGCCGAACTTGCCGATGTTTGAAGGAGGAGTGCCGACCATACGGACGTCTTTGAACACCTCGTTATAAATCATATAATATTGATTTCCGTGATAGAAAGCCTTTATCTCGAGTTCGTAATCTGTTGTAGCAGCAGTTTCTTCTTTTATCTTTGCGATATTGTTTTTAATCATCTCTGCTCTTTCTTCAGCTGATATGCTGTTTTCAACGCCTTCGAGAACTCTGTCGGTCACGTCTTCCATTTTCTTTAACATGACAGCTGTCAAGCCAGGACATGGAAGTTCTTCTTCGAAGCCCATAGCCCAGAAACCGTCAGTGAGATAGTCGTGTTCCACTGTGCTGTGATATTGAATCCAGTCGAAGCCGCAGTGATGGTTAGTGAAGAGAAGACCTTGGTTACTTACGATCTCGCCTGTACATCCGCCTCCGAACAAGACGACAGCGTCTTTCATACTGCTATTGTTGATTGAATAGATGTCTTCAACGGTGATGTTCATACCCATCTCCTGCATCTCTTGTTCGTTGTTTTGCAACAACATAGGAATCCACATTCCCTCATCGGCTCTTACGTTCATAACAACCGACATCACGATAAATAATGATAAAAGAAGTTTTTTCATATTGATAAAAATTTGATTGTTTTCAATTTGTGCCTATTTAATAAATTCTTGAAAATTATTTTGATTCTCTGTAAATTCTAATCGGAATATTTTTAAACCAGCTTCATTTACTCTATGAGTATTTACTACCATAATACTATCAAAACCAAATGTATCAAGATCGAATTTTGTAACTAGAGAACCTTCTTTTTTCTTCAAGATTTTTCGCAACAACCATTCTCCTAAGTCTGAGTTAGGGTTTGACATAAGAGCTTTTCCATTTGCCTGACATATCTTGGCAGATAACTTTTTACCATCTGGAAGTTGTAATTCAAATGGTTGATCTTTAGGTGGGAAAAAGTCAGGATATAATTGATGTATTTTTACAGGAACTGGAATATATACTTCATTTACGTTTCTTAGTCTACCACCTGCATTCCATTGATTAAGTCCGCTTTTTTCAGAAAGCTCACCTTTTTGTTTAGTACTATATAACGGGAGAATTACATAATCATAACCTTTAACAATAGGATTATAAATTTTATCAGGTTTATCCGTTAATAATTTTTCTAATAAAATTAAAGGATCTGACAATATATCAACAGCTACATCACGATAGTTTTCAGGAACCACAAAACGTTTCATTAAAACAGTTTTACTTCTGTTGAAGGAATAAAAGTTTTTATCATCTTCAAACGAAAACGAATTATCTTTATCTTTGATATTACAAATATTTTCAATATTTATTCGTTCATAAGGAACGTTAAAAACACGTAATAATCCAGAACTACGTCCAACTATATGGTATTGAGACTCACTTATATTAAATGTATCATCGGCAAATTGCATACGTTGATTCCTGAACTCTGCTAATTTACAAGCTAATTCTTTGCCTTTAAGGTTGGCAATATATGGTCTTAACTTATTAAATTCTGCAATCTTTTCTGTTGATGCATTATTTTTTAATATAAATGTTTTTATACCTATTCCTAGATTTGAAAAACGAGCGTCATATGCAGTACATGAACGAGCATCGTTTATTGCATTATAATATTTGCAAAAAAGATTTTCTGTCAAACGATAATCTAAATATGGGACATCATTTTCAGAAAATAATTTTGAAAGACTCGCCATTAAGCCAAGCATTTCAAAATATTTATCATTAGAACTCCAACCTTTTAGGAATTCATTTAGATTAGAGAAATTATTTGTTTGCATACTCGTTGAATTAATGGTACAACTACTGAATTACCAGCTTGTTTATACATCGATGACTTTGCTATAACTGAAGGGAAATAATAATCCTCTGGAAAACCTTGAAAATTAAGACACTCTTTAGGTGTTAATTTTCTAATACCTTTATCTGTTAAAATCAACGGCACATTATGCCCACCAGTACCCATATTAGCAGTAAGTGTCGGACATACATTGCTTTTATTTTCCCTCACATACTGTCTTCTCCATTGATATATTGTATCCTTTGATGTAATAGACTCTACTAATTCATCAAAATGTTTCATTTTATTTGTATAAAAATATTCTGTAGCAGAAACATTGTAATCTATACAATCATGTATGGTTTTTGTAAGTATTTCTTTTTCTGGAAAAGAGAATTCATTATAATTAGGCACTTGTTTAGGGTCAAAACAAATAATAAAAATACGTTCTCTGTTTTGTGGTATATTAGCATATTCCATAGCATTCATTACTTTGAAAAATACAACATATCCCAATTCCTCGAGAGTATTTTTTATAATTTGGAAGGTTTTACCATTATCATGTGTACAGAGATTTTTGACATTTTCAAGAAAAACAGCTTTAGGGCGTTTTCTACGAATAATTTCTGCAACATCAAAAAACAATGTTCCACGTGTATCATCAAATCCTTTACGATATCCTGCAATTGAAAATGCTTGACAAGGGAACCCTGCACATAACACATCAAAATTATCAGGAATATATGATTTTGTTTCTTCAGATGTAATGTCTCCAAATGGCATATCGCCATAGTTTGCAAAATATGTTCGTTGAGCAGCAGAATCCCATTCGGATGAAAATATACATTTACCCCCTAAATTTTGCATAGCAACACGAAATCCTCCAATACCAGCAAACAAATCAATGAATGTAAATTTAGGATTTTCAGGACTAGGAAACGGAACATTAAAAACATCTTTAAACAAGTATGTCTGAAGAGGTGATTCACAAACAATATTTTCTTTTAAAGATTCATTATTTGTCCATAAATCTATAAATTCATTAGCTTTTTCCGCATAAGGTTTGGCAAAAGATGTTCCTTGTGTATGCAAATAATGAGTAACAATGGCTACTTGAGTATCAAATTTGATAAAAGAATTATCCTTGTTAAGACAACTTTCATCATACAACTGATATTCACCAGTTTTTTTTAACCCTAAATCCAAAAGAGTAAAAATATTGTTTTTACCATTATTTGCAGACTTTACCATTATGCTATCCAATCAAAAAACTTCCACATAGTACTCTCCAGCCGACCAAAGCTGTTTTAGACCATAAAGAAGTTTCTTTTATAATTAAATCAAAAGCAACGTAGTCATTCAAATTGGTCTCTTTGAGAGTAGAAATGCTAATTCCCCTTATAATGGCAAAGATAGTTATTTTTTCAATACTATTGTCGAAAGAAAACATTTAATAAACAATGCCCATTCCCTGAAAAAAATCCTGAAAAAAATCCCACATTTCAATAAATTATAGGTAACTTTGCAATAAGCAAATAATAAAGTCATGAATAGAATAAAAGAGTCCATAGAGCAAAGCATTGAGATAAAAAGCAAGATCTTATCTGATGAGAAACTGATACAGTCTATTGAAGATGCTGTCAACCTCATCGTAGAGAGTTTGCGTAATGGCGGCAAGATTCATTTCTGCGGCAATGGCGGCAGCGCTGCCGACGCACAGCATCTCGCTGCGGAACTTAGCGGCCGTTTTTATCTGGATCGCGATCCGCTCAACGCAGAAGCCCTGCATTGTAACTCTTCTTATATGACAGCCGTCAGCAACGACTACGGCTACGACATGGTCTATAGTAGAATCATGAGAGCATCAGCAAAAAAAGGCGATGTGCTCGTAGGAATATCGACAAGCGGTAACAGCCGTAACATAATAGAGGCTTATAAGACATGTAAAGAACTCGGCGTCAACATCATCTCGCTCACCGGAGCAACAGGTGGCATGATGAAAGACTTCGGCGGAATATTGCTTAACGTTCCTTCCACCGACACCCCACGCATACAAGAAAGCCACATTATGATTGGACATATTATTTGTGAACTTGTGGAACGAAGGACTTTGAACTTTAGTACAGACGTGTCAATGATGTAATTTATATATAAATATGAACCATTTTTATTAAAAGACATCATTGACGCGTCTCTACAACCTTAAACCAAAAAAATTATGGCAAAACACAATGAAATTGGCGCCTTAGGCGAACAAATCGCTTTGGAGTATCTTCTGGAGCGTAATTATCAGATCTTAGAAAAAAATTGGTCGTGCGGACATAAAGAAGTCGACATCATCGCAAAAGATGGTGACACTATCGTCTTCGTAGAAGTGAAGACACGACACAGCAACTGCCTCGTCGACCCGGAAGCCACCGTCGATGTCTATAAACAACGACATCTCATCTGGGCTGCAAACTCATACGTTAACCGTTATCAATACGACAACGACGTAAGATTCGACATCATCGCAATCGTCATCGACAGAAACAATGAAAAAAAGATAGAACACATTGAAGATGCATTCTATCCTTCTTGTAGAATTTTTAAATAAGTGTTGGTATGGAAATAGTGATTGATATTAAAAATCTTATTTATACAATTCGAGGTATAAAAGTAATGCTGGATTCTGATCTCGCTAAAATATATGGTTATCAAACGAGAAGTTTTAATCAGCAAGTAAAAAACAATATTGAGAAATTTGATGAAGATTTTCGTTTTCAACTAACGAAAGAAGAATATGAAAAAATCTTGAAGTCAAAAAATTTGACATCAAGTTGGGGTGGAATAAGAAAACTACCTTATGTATTTACAGAACAAGGTATTTATATGCTTATGACTGTTTTAAAGGGAGAACTAGCTATTAAACAAAGTAAAGCTTTGATTAGGGTTTTCAAAGAAATGAAGGATTTTATAATAGAAAACAATAATCTTATTGAAAACAGGGAATTACTTCAAATTGCAATTCAAACATCTCAAAATACAGCTGATATTGCTTATCTTAAAAATACAATGATTAATAAAGAGAATCTGTTAAAAATAATTAAAGATTTCACAAATCTTCATATTAAAAAAGAATACCTGATTTTAAATGGTGAAACAATAGAAGCAAACTTAGCTTACGATACAATATATAAAACAGCTAAAAATAAAATATATGTAATAGATAATTACATTGGACTAAAAACTCTTGTAATGCTCAAAAATATTGATACTAATATTCCTATTACTATTTTTAGTGACAATATCGGTTATGGTTTACATCAAAAAGAATTCATGGATTTTTGTAAACAATATCCTAAAATATCTATTACTTTTCAACAAACATGTGGGGTTTATCATGATAGATATATTGTTCTAGATTATAATGATTCGAATGAACAAATATATCATTGCGGAGCTTCTTCAAAAGATGCTGGTAATAAAATTATGAGTATTTCTAAAGTTAATGATAATCATGTTTATCATCAAATAATAGATACTTTATTAGCTAATCCTATTTTGACATTAAAAT
>JAFYUH010000136.1 GCA_017549605.1 Bacteroidales bacterium | reverse complement strand
TTGACGTTCTGGTCGTTTTGCAAGAATGAACGGCTTACGTTCAATGGGATGTCTGGTGAGTCGATGACGCCGTGGAGCATTGTCAAGAACTCTGGCAAGATGCCGTCGACAGAGTCTGTCACGAAGACTTCATTGCAATAGAGTTGAATCTTATTGCGTTGGAACTCATATCTGTTCTTGATTTTTGGGAAGTATAAGATACCTGTCAAGTTGAAAGGATAATCTACGTTGAGGTGGATGTGGAACAACGGTGTCTCGAAGTTCATTGGATATAAGACGTGGTAGAAATCGTCGTATTCTTTGTCTTCTATTGATGATGGTGACTTCTTCCAGAGAGGAGCTACGTCGTTGATGATCCAAGGTTTCTCTACTGACTGTGTCTTTGGCTCGCCGTTCTCGTCGTTTTCGCCCTCGATGATTTCTTCGACATTCTTTGTTCCGAATTGGATTGGCACTGACAAGAACTTGCAGTATTTGTTCAATAATTCGCGGATTTTGCCTTCTTCAAGGAAGTCAGCGCAGTCGTCGGAGATATAGAGGATGACGTCTGTTCCGCGTGAGCCTTTTGGTATTTCGTTCATTGTGTATTCAGGGCTGCCGTCGCATTCCCAGATTACGCCTTTTTCTTCTTCTGTCTGTCTGAATGACTTAGAGATGAGAGCCACTTTGTTTGATACCATGAATGATGAGTAGAATCCTAATCCGAAGTGGCCTATGATGTTAGCGGCTTCAGCTTCTGTCTGTGTCTTGAATTTCTCTACGAATTCTGTCGCGCCAGAGAAAGCTATTTGGTTGATGTATTTGTCGACTTCAGCGCTTGTCATGCCGATGCCGTTGTCGCGGATGGTGAGAGTCTTTTTCTTCTTGTCGACTTCCACTTTGATGGTGAGGTCGCCGAGTTCGCCTTTGAATTCGCCTGCTGATGCAAGAGTCTTGAGCTTGTTTGTCGCATCGACAGCATTACTTACGATCTCACGTAAAAATATTTCATTTTCAGAATATAAGAACTTCTTGATTACAGGAAAAATGTTTTCCGTTTTTACACCTATTGAACCTGTTTGCATATCTGTATTTTTTTTGAGTTGTTAATTTTTTTTCTGTCGTCAGAATGTCAAACAATATGCCACGAAAATGACACTGACAAAATGACTTTTTGAACTAAGGCTATTGAAGTTTTTCTGCGACCGTATACCCAAAGACTGTTGTCCGTAGCTTGTTGACTTTTTGGGCGTTCCGGCTATCGCCGTCGGGCTTTCCGCTATATCTTTTTCCGCTACGCTTCAAAAGGATGTCGCTTCAATCCCTAACGCATTGGGCTATGAGCCATGAGCCGCGAGCTTTGAGCAAAACGGCTTACAGCCAATTTTCAATTCAAAATTAGTCCCGTAGGGACGACAGATCATAGGCAGGTGCAAGTGCGAAGCACGCAGCGCCTGCAAACAGCGATCGTCCGATTATCAAAGCTCCGTAGGAGCGACAGAGAATCAGTCGTCAAATGCATATTTCTCGTCGTATTTTATTCCGTATGCTTCTAAAAATGATTTGTATTCTTCGCGGAATGTCATTGTTTTATGGTGTTCATTCTGATTGCGGATATAATTTATTGTCTTGATAACAGATGATGAACTGATGGAAAAAGCTCCGTATCCTTCTTGCCATGAGAATCTGTTATAATATTTGTCAATCGTTTTTATCCAACGACTGCTGTCCGACTTTATGCTTCTGACGAAATCTGAAAGTGACATATTTTTAGGCAATGAAGATAGTATATGAATATGGTCTGTGATGCCGCCAATTTCTATGGGAATACCACCTATTCCGTTGATTACACCTCCAATATATGCGAAAGTTCTTTCTAGATCTTTGTTTAATATTTTGATTCCTGTACTTTTGACATGGAATATAACATGGACATTGATACTTGTAAATGTGTTTGCCATAATTTTGGTTTTTCTGTCGCGCCTACAGCGCTTTGATTTTTATTGGATTCTCTTTTTACAGGGATTCCGTGCTTCGCACTTCATCACCTGCCTATATTCTATCGCACCT
>JAFYUH010000135.1 GCA_017549605.1 Bacteroidales bacterium | reverse complement strand
GACTGACTGAGCCTGCGAAGGAAGTGATAAAAGACTGGAGAAGGCCCGCAGCTTCGCTGCTAAGGCTGGCAATTTCCTTCGGACTTTCGGCCCTCGAAGAAGAAACAACCATTCCCTTAGCTACTGACATTCATTCGAAGAACACGCTTTACGCACCCATCGCCGAAAGTCTTGGGCTTTCCGACTGACTTGGAGCGCGTTAGTCCCTGAGGAAAGCCCATTATTGCCAGCCGCCTCGACAGAGAGCATTGACGCACTTCCTTTTCAACGTGCTCTAACACAGCTCCTTAACATAATCGATATTGTGTAATCTGACGCCTGCAGGACGTTCTTTCGTGCCAATCTCTGCCACTAAACACCATCCTTTCAAGCGAGGGGTGCCGTTCGAAGTCTGTTACACAATAAACCCTTCGATTATGTTATGGCGCGGCCGGAACGCACTGACGTTCGGGCGAGGCACTACCTGCTCTCTGGCGATCATTCTCCCCTGTGGGGTCGGGGGCATTGACCAGCTGGAGTCTTTTGGCTTTTTGGGGAGGAAATTTTGCATAAGGAACGTAGAGATTTTGTCCGTAGGCAAAATCGCGGAGTTCGCAAAATTTGCCGGAGGAGAAAGACGAAAGTCTCCAGACCGCTTTTCTTTAATTCGAGCGGCAGCGAGTTATGTATGGTTGCCTTCTATGGCTTTCGTAGAAAGACTTAGAGGGCAAGTGCCGCTTAACTTTGATGAGAGTGAGGTTAACGGGAGTAGGTTTGCGACGAGGGCGTGGGATTGTGGGGAGAGAGTCAGGTGTCCAACGATTTTCTCAAAATCGTTGATAAGGCACCTGATGACCGGGGCTGGAATCGTGGCAAACCGGGGTAGAATTGAAATGCTGGGGTCACTCGTGACACTGTTCGACTACGGCCTACACTTAAGCAGGAAAACGTTCCAGGGCGGCGACTTGCACTGGCGATTACTGCACTGATGTCGCCGCCCATGCACCGGAGGACTGCCTTGAAGGCAAGTCTCTTGACCTTTTGATAAAAAGGCGAGAGTCTTGCGGCGGTCCGGAGTTATAGATGGTTGCCTTCGACGGCTTTTGTAGAAAGGCGACGATGGCAAGTGCCACTTTATCTTAAACAAGCGATGCGCGCAAATAACAGGGGATGGGATGGATTGCTGTAATTCTTCAGAGAAGCGGAAGTCTTGCACTGTAGTTTACCCTAATGAACTCTATTTGCTAATCAAATACGGTAAATATTTGACAAACTATGGAAAAATAATATTACATTTGTTGCTAATTCTCACGCCGATGTCATTGTACATGACGGATGGGTGGGAAAAATATGACATACGAAAAGCGTTTACTTGACGTTTTGTTCTTGATGCATTGGAACTTCGCAACTTTCAGGTATAGTCAGGACAAAGCAACAGTAGATGCTCATGGGTATGCTACGATTCTTGTATCTGTATTCTGCAGATATGGGTTAAGCATATCGGCGTGGGCTTCTGCGTTGCTCGTTTTTACTATACCGGGCAATGCGAAGGCCTCAATGCGTGAAACGAGCAGCAGTGCAAAAGTTCCACGCTTTTTTTGTGCCTAACCGATTATACTTAATACTTGACATGTGGATTTTATCGAATTTTTGATGAAGACCATCTTCGAAATCATCGGATGGTTCTTGGGGCTTATAGTTAAGCTTGTTGTTGGATTGTTCAGTCTCATTTTCAAAGGTATTGCAAGTCTCTTTTTTAAAGGATAATGGCGTGACCCGAAAAGCCGTAAAAGAGTAGGGATATTATCAACCAACTAAACTTTATTCTTATGGAGTACAAAGTGGTTCCTTTCAATGCTGTAATCGGCCAGAAGGATGGTGCATCACAGGCAGCAAGTCAGCTGCAGAGCCTTATTGATACAATGAAGGCAGAAGGCTGGGAGTATGTTGATATGGCCAACGTTGACACATACGTAGAAGGCACATCCGGATGCCTCGGTATTGGTGCAAAGCCTGGTTATAGCGCTTCAGTAGCAGCGGTTGTATTCAAAAAATAACTACCATGCGCTATCTCTTGATGTTTGCTATACGGATATATTGGAGGATTCCTACAAAGCTGCACAATAAATGCCTTTTCAAGGAAACCTGCTCACATTATGTTTACCGTATAGCAAAGCATCAAGGATTTAAGAAAGCACTAAAGGCTTTAAGGGAAAGAAATGAATTATGTCGCCCCGGATATGTTGTTTACAAGTACATGGATAAATTTCACTTGAAGACAGCTGGAGGACAAATATTCACTGAAGAAAGCATTTCTCCAAATATTCTCCCTCCTTATAACGAGAAATATCTGGACTTTGATTCTTTCAATTATGAGTGCCTATCTAAACTGAACTAAGATTACAACAATGAAGAAACTACTGGTTATTCTTGCCTTTATCTTGTCTCCATTATTAATGATGGCGACGGATTACTATAGTGTGACAGCTGATGTTCTGAATGTCCGTAATCAGCCATCTAAAAGCGGTACTGTTGTAGGAGTTGTAAAAAGAGGTGAAGTTGTAGCAGCACAGTCAAATGATTATGAGGGGTGGATAAAGATTTCCACGTCATCGGTATCAGGATATGTAAGCTCCAAATATCTGAAATACAGCCATTCAAAAGACACATCCGCACAAAGCCAAGACCAAAAGCCTAAACTTACTTTCAAGAAGATAATAGGGAAAATTCTTGGCTGGCTCATCCCGATATTATTGATCATATTAAGTTTTGCAGTCAATGGGGACGAGGTGTGGGATGTGTTTGAAGATGGAACAATGGTCAAGCGTCCTTCTGGGGGATGTACAGTGTTCTTTGTTGGATTGATTTGGTTGATAATAAAGATCTATAATCTGTTTTAATTATGATACATTCATTATCTGATGCAAAGCGTCTGGTTGCAGATATGCACAATAGTATACTGGAGAGTTTGGAGCGAAAGGATACAGAAATTAAGCGCCAATCTATTGATTTATTGAGAGACCTGTATGAGGAAATGCACTATCGTATCCATCATAAGTATGCTGATGAGATTGAGTTTGAAGCGACAGAGAGTTTTCCGGACGATTGGTCGAGTACTGGCAAACGTCATCACAAAATAGATAGGTCAATGAACTTCTCTTGGATACATGGTGGTGAGCAAGATAGTGCTAATCTTAGAAAAGGTTGGAATATTATCGCTTTTATACATCGCCGTGAGTGTTATCATACAAATCAAGGATATTATTTTGAGCACAGTAGTTTCTTTATTAGTTGGAGTGTTTCTCAGAAAAAGTGGTTCCGTATTGATAAAGGTCGAAATGAAAGCAAGTTTACTCCAAGATAAGAGTTGTTGGGTTATCAATAAAAACGTAGAGAATAATAATTAAACACTGAATTATTATGGGATTTTTTGGGTGGATTATAATATTGGCTGTAGCAGCCTTGATATGCCGAGCATTGCGCTCAATTTGGGAAGCAGTTGATTGGATCGCTTACTTGTTAGTTCTTATCCTGTTTATTGTCGTGTGGGTGTCAGAAAGCTTCTGGGCGGCACTTCTCGCTGGATTCTTGGGTTGCCTTGCTATTACACTTCTTTTCGGAATAGGAAGCGGTACTGAGGTCAGAAAGTTCGGGCACAAATACACTTTGACATGTGAGAAGTGTGGATATGACAATCTGGAGATTACAGAGCATACTGATTTCGGAGTAATAACTCGTTGTAGAAGATGTGGACAGGTTTGTCATCACACCCTTAATCATTAGTCAAGACTGTCGTAAGACTATAAGGGATTATTTGAAAATATAGACAGAAAAGAAGACATAAACGAAATTAAGGTTTATAACATTGTTGACGACAGTCTTAAATGCAACGGATTGATACAATAGTAGATTGGATTTTAACAGAGAGGTGTAACCTGAACTGTTATTATTGTCTGCAGAACGCTGATACGAGAAAAGCGGAGTGCGGACCGGTTGACTATTCATTTGTCGATAATGTGGATAAATCTGTATTGTTCCATCTTACAGGAGGAGAACCTTTTTTAGTTCCGAACTTGATTGAATTATGCAAATCGTTGGACTCTAACGGACACTACTTAAGTATGAATACCAATCTGACATTACCGGTAAGCAAGTTCGTCAAGGAGGTCAGACCTGACAGATTCCTATTTATAAATGCGAGTGTCCATTACCCATATAGGATGCAACATATGGAGCCGTTTATGAGGCATTATAGAGAGTTGAGAGATGCAGGATTCTTTGTCTATTCTACTGTGGTAATGATTCCTGATGACTTTGACAAGATTGCAGATTTCATCAGGGAACATCAGAGCCAAGGTCTGATATTATTACCGAAGTTAATGAGGGGCGTAGAAAAGGGGAAACTGTATCCGGACTCATACACAAATCAGCAGAATGCTGTGATGAAGGAACTGGTAGCCTCGGCAATTGAAAACATGTCTTCTGATGACAGAGAACGGTTCCGGATAGCATGTGAGCACAATGTAAGCATTGATAACTGGTGGGAAATCGATACTCGGACACTCGGAGGAACACGATGTTTTGATGGCTTGCGATATATCAGGATAACGGAGACTGGCGATATTGTCTACTGTGACGGAAAGATGCTTGGAAATATAAAGACAACTGGATTCGCTACCCTGACACAGCTATGTATCTGTCAATATGAGGACAGAGGATTGTGCCACAAGAATATATAATACAAGGTTATACAAAGAAGATTATGCGAAATATATTGTATTCCAACTGTTTCAATAGTGAGAACATCGGGCTATTCTATCTGTCTCAACATGTCGAGTATTCGGTGAAAGATAATGATGTGATGTTCTACAATACTCTGTTCGATTCACTGCTGTTGGCTGACTTCAAAAGCAATGAGTTGGCTGTAAAGTTTGTTAAAGAACTTGAGAAAGGCTGTAAGGACATTCTTTCCCTCATTGGGGAATGTTTTGACAAGGATGCCGAGTCCGTATATACATTGTTGGTGCAGAAGAAGATAATCGAATAATTATGAGAGATACTACATATATACACCCTTTTGATCTTGCAAACGACTTTGGAAGATTCAAGGGAGGCTATCTCTTCAAGGATGATAATGAAGAGAACGCTTTTTTATTGAATTCAGAAAATGGATGTTCGATCATATTATCATCTGTTCTTTGTGAACAGGTTCTTACTCAAAATGTAGATGAGGATCTTGCATTCAAGATGATCCAGAGAGGAATGATCGAGAATGAGGCTTGTATGAAGTGCCAGGTTACGGAAAGAGTACAGCCTACATTTTTCATATTTGATCTGACCCAGGCTTGCAACTTCCGCTGCATATATTGTTTCAGACATCTTGAAGACAAAGTCCATACTATTTCTGATGATAATCTGGATGCAATTACCAATTACATCATTGATTATTGTCTCAAGTATAAGATAACAGACTTCTGTGTTCAGCCTTGGGGCGGCGAACCACTGATTGCATTCGATAAAATCAAGAGAATGGATGATATGTTCAAACAGGCCGGACTATATCCTTTGATTTCCATCGAAACTAATGCAAGTTTGATTACTGAAGAACTGGCGGAAGAGTGTGCTGACAGAAATATTCGTCTAGGTATCAGCATTGATGGTTTTGAGGCTGTTCAGAATATGCATAGACCATTGATGAGCGGTAAACCTTCTTTTGACAAGATGATGAGAGGTGTCAGGATTCTTGAAAAAAATGAAAAATTGAAAAATTTCGGAGTCGTGTCTGTGCTGACCAGCAGAAGTTTTCCTTACCTCAAAGAGATTATAGAGTTCTTGGCGACAGAGGTCAAGGCTCCATGTTTCAAGTTGAATTTGGTCAAGGATAATCCCGTAATGAAAGATGCAGGATTGTGTTTGACTTCGGAACAAGTGGAGGCGGCTGAAAAACTGTTGTTGGCAAAACTGGTTGAACTGAATAGGAGAGGATTCCCTATTACAGAATTGAATGTGCATGAGAAGTTGATGAATCTTCTTGTAAGGAGCAAGACTAACATATGCACTTCACGCGGATGCATGGGAGGAACTAAAATGATCGCCTTTGATCAGGACGGACTGATTTATCCGTGTGATGTTACCGACTATAAGGAAGAATCAATAGGATCGGTTCATGATAAACAGGATCTTATCTCACTCGTTACGGAGTCTAAAAAATCAAACAGGGATTTCTTCAATAGGAAGCATATTGAAGAATGTGATACCTGTCCTTTCTGGTTCTATTGCAAAGGTGGGTGTACAACGGCCATAAAGTATAAGAAAGGCTGTGTGGAGGGTGTCGATAATCAGGAATGTATAGCAAACAAGACTTTGTATCCGGCCCTGATAGACCTGATCCTCTCCGATCCGGATGCGATATACCCATTGACAAGAGGTAGAGTTCAATTAAAGAAGTCAAGACAATGAAAACCTTATATTGTGCATTAGGATATGCCTGTAATGAACGTTGCATGTTTTGTCCATGTTCCGAGCATCCCACAAATCAGCCTTCATTGAGTTATGAAGAAATTTGTGAGGCTATTGACCGCTCTATTGAAGAGCGTGGTGTCAATAATATACTCTTCTCTGGCGGTGAGCCTACGTTGCATCCTGATTTTTTCAGGATTCTTGAATATGCAAAGAATACAGGTGCTCAAATCAGTCTGTTGACTAATGCTCTTCGTCTGGCTAATGAAGATTTCGCTGATAGGATGTTTGAAATCATTGATGGTGAAAAACTTGATGTGACTGTTGCATTTCACAGTCATATAGCAGAGAAGCATGATTATCTTACTCAACATAGAGGTAGTTTTGAAAGGTCGATGAAGGGTGTAGATAATATGCTCAAGCATAACGTGAGGCTATCTATCAAGAACAATATCGTAAACTACACATATAAGGATCTTCCGGAATATGTCAGATGGATGACGAACAGATTTGATGATGCTGTCACTCTGTTGTTCTGCAATATTGATATCAACGGAACAGCCCAAGTAAATAAGGATAAGGTAGCGGTATCATTTAAGAATTCCATACCATATCTGGAAAAAGCCTTGGATTATATCGTTACCCTCAGACAGGAAGGTCATAAGAGAAATGTTAAAGTATTGACTACACCGCTATGTCTGTTGGATCCATATTATTGGGGATTTGTGGAAACAGAGACTCAGGCCAATATGACTGCATATAAAGTACCATTCAGTGATGGTGACAAATCGCCTTTGATGTACGAAGTAAGCAGCGATAGCGGTCCTATGTTCAAACCATGTCAGAATTGTCAGTTACAGAATTACTGTCCTGGTACCTGGCGTAGTTTCCGAAATAATTATGACGAAAATATGTTGAAAAGTATATGTGGCCAGTAGGCTCGTATGCATTTATGTTTAATTTTTAATCCTTAAAGCTATGAAGACAGTTAAAGTTTTCTCGCAGAAGTTGGGTACTGAAGTTAGTATCGAGCTTGAGGGTAATGCAGCTAGCATTACTGCAATGTATGACTCTAACAACGAGTCTAACAATTGCTCTTTGGCATCTAAGTTTGAGAACCGTGCATGGGAATCATGGATGAACAACGGTTGGAACAACTGGGGTGCAATCTGCAACTAATGCAGCAGCATTAATTAACGGAATATGGATGCCCGGCATGGGTGTCCATATTCTTCAAATGAAAAATCTTTACAATCATGGCTCACTATAAGTTATCAAGATTCGTACATCTGTTTCAAAGAAACGGAGAAATGATCCTATACCATTCATTAAAAATGCAATCGATCAGCGTTAGCGGATGCGAGGTGGATATGGAATACAGATGGATTGATCTTGAACCTGATACGGAACTATATATCCGATTGGTTCAACTTGGATTTATTAGTTCAGATGAAGACGATGATGCTCTGCTGGATTCAGGCAGAGAAGAAATTAAGGAGCCATATATATCTACCGCATATTTTTTCTTGACCAAGAACTGTAATCTTGCTTGCAAGTATTGTTTTGAGAAGCAGTCAGAGGTCGAGAATAGTTCTGAGGGCATTATGTCTGCAGAGACCTTTGACAGAGGACTGGATTTCTATATTCGATTGATTAATCTGGACAAGTCAAGGTTTGAAGAAAGGAAGACTATTATCTTCTATGGAGGAGAGCCCTTCCAGAATAAAACGGTACTTTATCACGCAATAGAACGAATTGCTGATTATATTGCGAAAGGGATATTACCGGCTAGAACGAAGATGCTGGTAGTGACCAATGGTACATTGTTGAAAGATGCTGATATTGATTTTATCAAACAACATGATGTAACCGTTACGTTTTCTCTTGATGGTGACATAGAGGCATCTGTAAACAGAGTATTCCCCGATTTCAAGACACTCGCATGGGAACTTGCAACCAATAACTTCAGGAAGTGTAAGAAAGCCGGCATTGATCTGAATGTGGCCTGTACGCTAACTCCTCAGACAGTGGCGAGAAAGGCTGAGGTATTGGATTATTTCATCAATACTGCCGGAGCTACAAATATAGGTTTCAATGTAATTATTGATAACGATATCATACAGCTTGATAGTGATTATGACGATGCGGCAGCAGACTTCGTGTCATCTGCATATTTTGATCTGACCGAACACAATATAACGGAAAACAGGACAGGTCGTCGCCTGCAGGTGTTCGAGAGGAAGCATCCGTGCCTGTTTGACTGCAATGCAGCTGGAGGACGGCAGATTGCAGTAGCTCCAGATGGATCAGTCGGTATTTGTCATGAGCACATAATGGATAAGAAACATTTCATCACCGATATATTTGATGAGTCATTTGACCCGGCTCAATCCTCTGTATATAAAGAGTGGCAGAAGCGATCTCCATTATACATGCCGGAATGCTATGATTGTCCGGCATTAGGAATCTGTGGAGGCGGCTGTGTCATAAACACAGAAAGGAAATTCGGAACGATACATAAGCCGGATCCACGATTCTGCAAACAAACGTTATCAATCCTTGAGAATATCTTAATTAAGTGATGCGACTATGAATATAGAAGAACTATATGAGTTCAACAGACATATAATGTCCCTTCTAGAAGTTCATAAAGGAAGAAAATATACTCGTGATATCTTGCGTGGCTATCGATATGGATATGGGTATGAACGGATATATGAAGAATTTTTGAATGCGTATACCAATAAAGAATATATGGTGACATCGAAAGATGGCTGGGACGAAATTTTTACATCAACTGACAAAGAGAAGGGGTGGCGTGTGATGATAAAGGAGAATCATTGGTGTTTTAATTATGTTGGACTCACTTTAGGTATATATGGAAACAAAGCATATATCAGGGAGTATTTGCATTACTATCCATCTGGTCATGAAAATATCATAGAATGGGAGTGTGAGGAATCAGCTCCTTTGGTCTACACTGACAATTATAAGGTTATGATAACTAGTAATGGTGAGTTTATAGAAGAGCACATATATCAATAGAACGAATATTAAATGAAAACTCTATTTGTATCTCCATCATATGTCTGCAATGAGAAGTGTATATTCTGTCCTTGTGCGTTGAATGCAAGGCGGTATACATCTTTGACATTGGATGAGTTGTGTCGAGCTGTGGATCTTGCGGCCGAACAGGAAAAAATAGAAATGGTTCTGATTTCCGGTGGTGAACCTACCATATATAAAGATATTCTTGGTTTGGTGTCGTATATCAAAGGTAAAGGATTGAATTTCGGTATCCTTTCTAATTCCTTGAAGTTCTCTGACTCCGAGTATCTTAACGGTTTTATTGAAGTCTCCGGGAATGGATTTGAACTGACGACAGCATTTCATAGTTATAAGGAAGAAGAACATGATAGGGTGACTTCGGTACCGGGAAGCTTCATAAAATCCTTGCTTGGTGTAAGCAATCTGATAAATGCAGGGGTTAATGTCACGGTTAAACATATCGTCAACAACAAGACATACAAAGAACTTCCTGAGTATGTTGACTGGTTGTATGGGACGTTCCCCGATAATGTTCCATGGGTTCTCTGCAATATCGATCTTACAGGAACAGCATTGACCAATGAAGAAGACTCGGCTGTGCCGTTCTCTGTTTCGAGACCATATCTTGAGCGTGCGTTAGATAAGGTCATCGAATATAGGAAAAATGGCAGAAATAGAGTTGTAAGGATATTCAATACTCCATTTTGCAGCATAGATCCATACTATTGGTCGTTTTTGCAGAAATATGAAAGTGAGGAAGAAATGGCGGCTCTGTATCTTCCATATGAGAAGCAGGATGAGAACAGAATCCGTTTCAATCTCAAGGGCGATGGTGGGGCAAGGTTCAAGCCTTGCCAAGAGTGCGTCCTTCAGCCACAATGTCCAGGAACTTGGAAAAAGACAGCAGAAGTATTAGGTGAAAATTCTTTTATCCCATTTAAGTAAGCATATGGATATTCGTTTCAGCAAAGACAGTGATCTTTATTTGACAAAGGTGGTAGATACACCAACACCTTCCGGCTTTGAGCAGGAAGGACAGAAGTTATTTGAGCGGTTTGCAAATCAATATGTCGACGAATTGTATTCAGATACTCTTGGCAATGTCGTCGCCCATAAAAAGAATCCTGGAAAGAAGAAACTGATGATTACTGCTCATATTGACGAGGTGGGTTTCATGGTCAAATATATAGATGAAAACGGTATGCTGTATGTTGTGCCTATCGGAGGCATAGATTTAATGTTGCTGCCAGGAACCAGACTCGCAGTGCATCATGGAGAGAATTCTTTTTTAGGTGTTGTAGGACGAAAACCGATACATTTGTTGAATGAGAAAGAACGTGTTTCATTCTCGATTGAGGACACTTGGCTTGATTTGGGTTTCAAGTCAAGAGAACATGCATTGCAATCAGTGTCAGTCGGTGATCCTGTTACGTTCTCCACGGAGTGTGTGCAAATGAGCGATGACTTTATAACTACTCGATCAGCGGATAATAAGATCGGTAGCATGATTATGCTGGAGTTGATGCTAGAATTGCATGGCTGTGCTACAGATTATGATATATACTATGTGTCAACTGTTCAGGAGGAAATCGGTCTCAGAGGAGCAATGCCGGCAGCTGTGCAGATTCAGCCGGACATAGCCATCGTAGTTGATGCTACTCATGCAACTGATTATCCTAATGTAAATCAAAAATTGTGTGGGGATGTACGCCTTGGAAGTGGACCTTCATTATGTGTCAGTCCGGATACAGACAGGAGTTTGATTGAACAATTAATGGAGGCTGCTGACAAGTCCGGAATCCCATATCAGATGGAAGGACATCCCAATGCGAGTGGAACAGAGGCAAGGGCTATTCAGTTGCAGTGTAAAGGTATTCAGACTGCCATTGTATCATATCCTGTAAGGTATATGCATTCCCCCTCTGAAGTTGTCTCAATTTCGGATATCAAAAACTGTGTCGCACTTCTTAAGGCGTTTCTTGTATGATTCAAGAGCCTTTAATAAGTGTCATCGTTCCTGTTTACAACTCCAGTCTCTATTTACGTAAGTGTCTGGATTCATTATTGAGTCAGACGTTCAAGGAAATAGAAATTATTGCAGTGGATGATGGATCTACGGATGGAGCATCGCTAATTCTGGACGAATATGCAGAAATTCATCCTGATTTAATCGTCATACACCAGTCAAATCAAGGACAAGGGGCAGCTCGAAATACTGGTGTGTCTGTTGCAAGAGGTCAGTATATTGGGTTTGTTGACTCTGACGATTATGTAGACGGCAATATGTACAAGCATCTTTATTCGTTGATTTCTGAAACTAATGCCGATGTTGCTGTATGCAGAGCGACTTCCCTTGATATGGCTGGTGTACTCGGAAGAACATTGGATTTGTGGAATAAATATGGCGATGCTGTTCTTGATAGGCGGGATTTACTTAGAAGAGACTTTCTTAACAATGAGTGTAGTCCTGTTCTGTGGGATAAATTGATAAATGGAGATGTAGTCAGACGTCATCCATCTACGGATTTGCGAAGAGGGCAAGACTTTGTCGCTTGGATTGATTATATGTCAGAAGTCGAAAAGGTTGCTTTTACTTCTGAGGCATTATACTATTACAGGCATCACCCAAATTCTGTTATGGCCACACCGGAATCAGAGGCTGTTATATTGACGGACCTCAAAACTGAACAGGTAGCAGTTTCAAAAATTATGTCTTACTTCGGAGAGACTGTTTTAGCAGAAAGGTATATCGACAGGATTATCACCGAATGGGAAAGCCGTATCAGGAATTACCCTCAGTTAGAGGAAGTGGCAGAATTTATACAGACTTTGAAACTTCATAAAAATAAATTGCTATTGTAGCCATTCGGTAAGAATTTTACCATTGTTACATCCAAATAGCAATCTCAAGTAGCAATACAATAATATCATTAGGGATACCATGCCGATACATGCATACTCCGGTTGAGATGTGTAACTTGAATGATGTCGAGTCTGCTATAAACCTAATCTATACATATATTGTGAACAACTAAGATCTACTGAACACTATAATATATTCGATGATATGTACAATTTCAAAACAGACGAGCAAGGATATCTCCCGTTGATTCAGATCAGAATCATGCAGGTGATAATGGAGACTTTTGGCAGGATGGTTCCGTTAAATGCTGATTTGTTTGAGAACATAAAGGGCTTGAACGAAGACAGGTTGTTTTCAGTCGTTGAAAATGAACTCGGCATTGAAATAGACGAAGACAGAAGGCGGGCGGTCCGCACTCCTGATGACATTATCTGTCTTATGGGCGAGGTCATGACTGAAGACGAAATCAGAATCTATTATATGAAAGTAACTCTGATCAATCTGAGGAGAAAGAGGGAGGAATATATTGAAGATGGGTTTGATACAGAGGATCTTGATGATAAAATCGAGGAACTCGAAATGGAATTGATGCTGGAGGAGAATGACGAGGCAAAAGCAATCTTTGCCGGTATGATGAATATGTTCGATTGTGATTCAGATTCATCCGAAGAGGGTTTCGATGAGTACTATTATGATGACGAAGAGTGTGAAGATGATGAGGAAATCGAAAGGAAATTCCGCGAGTCTCTCAACATTATAGCTCAGACTTCTAACGTTGAGCAGATTGTTAATATGTATAATGAGTACATAGATGACGGTCGCCAAGCCGATGATCTTTCTGTTTACAAGGAAGTGCTTGCATTACAAGGGGTGTCGCTGTCTGAGATGGAGGATGCGGAAGCAATCGATAACAGATTGAAAATTCAATACGACGTTGAGAATAATATGATACGTTGTATTGAGTAATTGAGACTATCAGAACTGGAACAAGTCATCTGACATATCGAAGAAATGCCTTCCGGCACACGACCGTCGAATTTGCTATAACGAATCAATGTATTCTACAATACCTTCTACATGAGTATCAATAATAGATTGCATTCCTGATCTGCTCTGCAGATACTCCAGATCTGATCGATTGTCCATGAAAAAGTTCTCTGACAATACTGCCACACAATGAGATTTACGGAGAAGATAAAAATCTTCTTCCCAGTCGGGGTCGCGGTCGGAGTAGTCTGTCCGGATGCGTCTGCCTGGGAAGTTTTTTATTGCAGTTTGGCAGAGGCAGTCTGCAAGTTTGTCGGACTGAGTCTGTCCTTTGCAGGTGTAGCAGCTCCAGCCTGTGGCGTTCATCCATTGTGTTCCATCGCCGGCGGCGTTGACGTGGATGCTGATGAGGATGACGTTTGGATGCCCGGTCGGGGCCGGGCATGACGGAGTAGCCGAGCAGGCGGCATTTACGCGACGGACTCTTTCTTTTAGTGAGATATCTTTTTCCTCAGGTACGAGGAGTTCTGCATCATAGCCTCTGTCTTGCAGGTCTGCGACTATTCTTCTTGCGATTTCACGATTGTAGATTGCTTCGATGAATTTTCCATCCGGAGAGCGTTTGCCGGGAGTGTTTAGCCCATGGCCATTGTCGATTAGGATTTTCATAGTGCTGTCGGGAGACAGCTCTTCGATTCCGAGTGAGATCCCCGGTCGGGCCGGGGATGACGGGGCAAAGGTAATGAAAAGCGGTAACTCCATAATGGAATTACCGCGAGAAATAGTTTCTTGAGTGTGAATTATAAAGAGAACTATTCTATGAGTTTTGGATCTTCTGATGCGAGCTTTGCGAAGTTCTGTTCTGCATTTCTGGATATCAGAACTGCCAGCTGTTCTTCTGCAGTGCGACGCAGGATGGTGAATCTATCTTCTTTTGATACTCCTTGCTTGATTAGTTCTGCATTGAGGGATTCGATATTGGAGAGAACTATCAGCTGATTGATTGTAGCCGTGTCCCTGATGTTCATTGTCTTGGCGAGTTCAGGGTTTGCTTCCTGCCACTGCTTGGCTGTGCAGCCGAAGAGAACCATGTTCAGAAGATCAGCTTCGCTTGCATAAACGAGACCCTGTTTCATCTGGCTGATGTTTAGTTTTGGAAGGATCACGTTCTTGATGGCATCGGTGTGGATGTGGTAATTGGCTTTTGAGAGGAGGCGTTTCACATTCCAGGATAGGGCGAGTTCGCTGCGTTCGAGTTCTACGAGGCGCTGGTACTCCTTGATGACATAGAGCTTGAACATAGGACTGATTGCGGAGCAGAACTCAAATGCAATGTCTTTATGTGCATAGGTTCCACCATATCGTCCGGCTTTGGATACGATTCCGATGGCTCCTGTCTTTTCAATCCAGTTGCTGACACTCATTGTAAAGGTTGGTAATCCAGCCTCTTTTCTAAAGTGGTCAAATTCGACCACTTTAAAATTTGGATTATATAAGGTTTCCCAAGTACCAAGGAATTCAATGGTGCTACGGTTCCTGATCCAGTTCTTTATGATGTCTGCAGCACGGGCGTCTCCACCCTTGGCTTTTACAATATCTGTGATACAGATAAAGTCTTCTTCGTTGATTGTAGTCAGGGCTATTTCGATTCCCTGTACATTCATGATAGATGTCTTTGTCATAATTCAATCTTTATAATTCACGTTTACAAATATAATATATTGATGTCGTTTCCCTATGGAAAATCGTAGCTAATTGTTGTTGGTTTCAAGATATTTCAGAATCCAGTCGGCGAGGTCGATGTGGGCTGCTCGATCGGCTGGGGTGGCGTTGTCTTCGAGGAG
>JAFYUH010000134.1 GCA_017549605.1 Bacteroidales bacterium | reverse complement strand
TTGTCGTCTTGAGTGCAGACGCCTCTTGAAACTGTTCCGAATTCTGATAATGTGTTTCTCAATTTATAAGCAACCATGCTGTAAGCGCCTCTCTTGCCTTCGCATTCTGTGAGATATTTCGCCATCACTTCGTAAGCTTCCTTGCCGTAGAAGTCGTCAGCGTTGATAACTGCGAAAGGCTCTTTGATTGTGTCGGCTGCCATCAAAACAGCGTGACATGTGCCCCAAGGTTTCTCTCTGCCTTCTGGTACTGAATAACCTTCAGGAAGTTTGTCGAGACTTTGATATACATATTCTACAGGAATGCCGAAGCGTTCTGTGTTGTTGACTTTTTCAAAAGCTTCAGCGAAGTCTCTGCGGATTACGAATACAACCTTGCCGAATCCAGCTCTTTTTGCATCATAGATTGAATAATCTAAAATAGCCTCGTTGTTAGGACCTACACCGTCCATTTGTTTCAATGCGCCGTAACGAGAACCCATACCGGCTGCTAATACTAATAATGTTGGTTTCATTTCCTTTATTTTTTTGTCAACGGACAACAGACAACGGTCAACGGTCTTTGCCCTGATTGTTAATCCTTTATTTCAGACGTGTCAACGACATCTTGTTTATTTTCATCGGTGTCGTTGACGCGTCTCTACAATTATGAATTATGCATTGTGAATTATGAATTATTTAATACGTCTCGCTCCGTCAGAAATGACAACATCGTAAACCTTAGGTTCGCGATTGTATTTTGCGAGATATTCTTTCTTTGCAGTAGCGATGAAGTTGTCGTACAAGTCTTCTTTCACCAAGTTGATTGTGCAACCGCCGAATCCGCCGCCCATGACGCGTGAGCCTGTAACGCCGCATTGTTTTGCTACGTCGTTCAAGAAGTCTAATTCTTCGCAGCTTACTTCATATTCCTTGCTCATGCCGTAGTGTGTACCGAACATTCTGTCGCCGACTGTTTCGTAGTCGCCTTTTTCCAAAGCTTCGCAGACGTCGAGGACGCGTTGCTTTTCACCGATAACGTAAACAGCACGCATATAATCTTCTTCAGAGATCTCTGCCTTGACTTCATCGAGCATCGCCATTGTAGCGTCGCTTAAGTAATTAACTTCTGGATGTCTTGCCTTGATGTGAGCGCAAGCGTTTTCGCATGACTCACGGCGTTTGTTATATGCTGATGATGCAAGTTCGTGTTTTACAACTGTGTCGAGGAGAACGACTTTATAACCTTCTGGGTTGAATGGGAAATATTCAAATTCCATTGTTGCGCAGTTGAGACGCATGAGATGACCTTTCTTTCCGAATACTGAAGCGAACTGGTCCATGATGCCGCATTTAACTCCGCAGTAGTTGTGTTCTGTTGACTGACCTATTCTTGCGAGTTCAAAACGGTCTATATTGAGGTTGAAGATGTCGTTTAAGGCATTTGCGAATGTTGATTCCAAAGCTGCTGATGATGACATGCCTGCTCCGAGTGGAACGTCGCCGACGAATACAGTATCGAAACCTTTTGGCTCAAAACCTCTTTTCTTCATCTCACGGCAAACGCCGAAGATATATCTTGCCCATGATTCTTGTGGAGCGTCTTCTTCGTTCATGCCGAATTCGACTTGTCCATCATAATCCAATGAATAAGCGCGTACTTTGTCTGTTCCGTTTGGATTTATAACAGCATAAATACCTTTGTCGATTGCGCCAGGAAATACGAAACCACCATTATAATCAGTGTGTTCGCCAATCAAATTAACGCGACCTGGAGAGGTATAAACCATATAATCATTGCCAAATAATGACTTAAACTTTTCTTCAATGATTCTTGTATCCATAATTTTAGATTTTAAAACTCAATTTTTATTTAATCCTCAAAAGTACAAAATATTATTGTATAAAATACACTCATTATGTAAAATTATAATCTTACCTTTGCGCAAAAATTTATCATGAAAAAAGCATTACTTTACATATTGATAATTACCACATTATCATCTTGCAATAACGTCAATAATCGCGTTCCTGAAGCAGTTGAACCAACACCTACACAAGAACAGATAGATTGGCATAAACTTGAAACCTACGCATTCGTTCATTTCGGATTAAATACTTATAACGACCTGGAATGGGGTTACGGCAATACTCCAGTTTCTACTTTCAACCCGACAGAACTTGACTGCGAGCAATGGGTCAAGACTCTTAAACAATGTGGCATGAAAGGCGTGATTCTCACCGCAAAACATCACGACGGATTCTGTCTCTGGCAGACAAAAACCACCGATTACAGCATCGCTAATTCTCCTTATAAAAACGGCAATGGCGATATGGCAAAAGAGCTCTCAGATGCCTGCAAGAAACACGGACTTAAATTCGGTCTTTATCTTTCTCCTTGGGATAGAAATCATGCTCAGTATGGTTATGAAGATTATGTTGAAGTATATCATAATCAAATAGATGAACTTACAAGCAATTACGGCGATCTCTTCGAATTCTGGTTCGACGGCGCCAATGGCGGAAATGGTTACTATGGTGGAACTAACGAATCTCGTTCGATAAATGCAAAGGAATATTATGACTACGAACGTGCTCGTGATACTATCTTAAAACGTCATCCTAACGCAATGATATTCGGTGGCACTTGTCAGACAATACGTTGGGTCGGCAATGAACAAGGCTGGGCAGGCGATACCGACTGGTGCATGATAAATCCAGAAAAAGATAATGACACCAAACATCTCAATCATGGCTCTGGAAACGGAACTCATTGGATTCCAGCGGAAGTTGACGTCTCAATTCGTCTGGGTTGGTTCTATCATAAACGCGAAGATCATCAGGTGAAAAGCATTGCGCAACTTACTGATATTTATTATCGTAGCGTCGGTCATAACGCAAATCTCTTGCTTAATTTCCCAATAAACCTTGATGGAAAAATTCCAGCACTCGACTCATTAAGAGCAATCGAATGGCATAATGTCATTTCTAATGATTTGAAAGATAACCTCTTGAAAGATGCTAAAGTAAATGTCGACAATGAAAGAGGTCGTAAGTTCAAAGCAGAAAACGTCATCGATGATGATTGGAATACATACTGGGCAACAGAAGACGACTACAACTTCGGAACTATCTCATTTACATTTGATAAGCCTGTAAAAATGAATAGAGTGATGTTGCAAGAATACATTCCTCTCGGTCAAAGAGTAAGCGATTTCTATATGGAAGGCGAATTGAATGGCAAATGGTTTAAAATCAATAGTTTTGATACATTATCGACTATAGGTTACAAACGCATCGTTCGCTTCAATACAGTGGAATTGGATAAACTCATAATATATTTTGAAGAAAGCAGAGGACCTTTGTGTATCAATAATATAGAAGCATATTGCGCCCCTGTTTTACTGACAGAACCAAACATTAGGCGTAACTATGACAATTATGTAAAGATTGAAGCTTCAGATAAAGACGCAACTATCTTCTACACAACCGATGGTTCAGAACCTGACGAGAATTCTTTGAGATACGAGAAACCTTTTGTTTACAATAAAAATGGTGTCATAAAAGCGATTTCTTACGACATTGCGTCTAAAAGCAAAAGCGCGGTCGCGATAAAGGAATTAGACTTATCACACGATTTCTTCAACATCATTACGCCAAAAGAAGGCAGCAAGAAGATCATCGATGCCAATGTGTATTCAACGATGTATATCAATAATAACGAAGCTCTTACGATTGAATTTAATGAAGAACAAACGATTTGCGGATTCAGATATACACCAAATCAAAGTAGGGACGCTTCTCGTCATATCGTTGATTATGAATTATATATTGACGGAAAGAATGTCAAATCGGGAACTTTCGGAAACATCAAGAACAACCCGATAGAGCAGGTCGTGAGATTTGAAGAAGTAAAAGGCAAAACCGTGACTTTCACTCCTACCAGAAACACGGATAATAGCAGAAACTGCGGCATAGCAGAGTTCTCAGTTATCACGAAATAAAGTCAACAGACTTTGTGTATGTGAGTTATTCACTCAAACAGTATTCCGCGTGATACTCGAGATCCGCGGAGATGGGAGAGAGCGATTACTCGCACATTGCGTCGAATTTTTCATGTGTTCCTAGTTTGCCGTTGATGACGCAGACGCATTCAACGACGGCTTTAACGCATAATTTCTCGTCGGATGCTCTGTAGATATCCTGATAGAAAACGTATCTTATTCCTTCTTTCTTTACGTTAAGTCTGCTATAAAATTCATCGCCGCCTCTTAATGGAGTCTTGTATGTCAATGAGATACGAGCAACGACTGGGTCAATGCCTTGTTCGTGTAAGTCGGCGAATTTCACACCTCTCGATTCAATGAATTCATGGCGTGTGTGTTCTGTATAATGCTGATAATTAGCATTGTTAACTATGCCTTGTCCATCACATTCATAGTCACGGACCTTCATCTTCAATTCAAAAATATATTCCATCAGATTTTAATGTCTTCTTTAAGGTTAAAATATTCTTTCAAAATGCCGCTTTCAAGCAGATCGTCTTTCTTTGCTGAAACAAGTTCCTTTCCTTTAGAAATCATCCAGATGTCGTCAGTGTAACGCAACAATAATTCCAAGTCGTGGGAACTGAAGATAATGGTCTTGTTACGTTCTTTTGTCAGCATTTTCATCAATGAAAAGAGTTCGATTTTACTTGGATAATCGATGAAGGCAGTAGGCTCGTCCATGAATATAATAGGAGTGTTTTGTGCCAATGTCTTTGCAATCATCACCTTCTGTTTTTCACCATCACTTAAAGTATTGAAATATCTGTCTTTCAAATGGTTTATTCCTACTATCTCAAGTGATTCTTGAATTATATTTTCATCTTCTTTTTCTATCTTTCCGAAGAAGTTTGTATACGGACATCGTCCACTCGCGACCACATCATATACCTTTAAAAACATATCGTCAGGTCGCTCGGTAAGAACAAGGCCTATCAACATCGCTTTCTCTTTTGAAGAGTACTCAAAAAGCTCTTTTCCTAACAACTCTATGCTTCCGCTTATCGGTTTGATATGTGCAGTCAAAGTCTTGAAAAGCGTCGATTTTCCAGCGCCATTAGGTCCAATCAAAGCAATCAGATTGCCTTCGTCCAAACTGACGTTGATAGGAGGCAAGATGGCCTTGTCTTTATATCCAATATGTAAATCCTTAGTTCTTAAGACTTCCATTGCTTTATATATTAAAAATCAAACCTTTATCTTTTTCTTAAAATAACCCAAATGACGATAGGCGCTCCTATGAATGCAGTGACAGCATTGATAGGAAGATTGCCTTCAAAACCTGGCATTCTTGCAACTAAGTTACACAACAGACTGACAACCATTCCTATAAGCATAACGACAGGAACTAGAATTCTATGGTCGCTGGTTTTGAAGATGAATCTCGTGAGATGCGGAATCGCAAGTCCCAAGAACGCAATAGGACCGCAATAGGCAGTCACGATAGCTGTTAAATAACCGGAAACGAGTATTATAAATAGGTTATTTCTCTTTACGTTAACGCCTAGGTTTTCCGCATATAAATCACCTAAAAGTATGACATTTAGGTTTTTAGACATAAGCAAACTTGCAAAAAGACCAATAACAATACTTGTTGAGAAAAACATCAGTTTGCTTGTTCCTACAGCTGAAAACGATCCCATCCCCCAGATTACGAAGGCGTGAATATCTTCTTTCATACTGAAGAATTTCATTATGTCAGTCAAGGAACCGGCGAGATATGATACCATCAAACCGATAATTATCAATGTTGTCATATTCCTTACGCGACTGCTGAATCCTAATATCAGCATCAATACTAATGTCGCGCCCACAAATGCAGCGAGACTCACGCCAAGGTTCGACCAGATTCCCATTGTGGAAAGGGCGGAAGCGCCTAAAATGCCTGTCAACAGGATTGTTATCGCGACTCCCAATCCAGCGCCGCTGCTGATGCCTAGCATGGAAGGGTCGGCGAGTGGGTTTCTGAATAATGTCTGCATCAGAAGTCCTGCGACCGACAAAGCAGCTCCTGCGAACAATGCCGTCACTGCCTGAGGCAATCTATAGTCAAAGACGATTGTCGACACTGTCTGATTCCCTTCAGAACCGAAAAACACATTGAATAAATCAGCGAATGGAATCGTGACTGATCCGACGAATAAATTAAGGAAAAACAATAATATTCCTAAAAATATTATTGCTATTAAAATACTGATATTTATTTTATTACGAGACATTATTTAACTAATAACTTAAAGTATCTTGGAGTGTAATTTTCCCACTCGTCTGTTAAAAATTCCGGATGAAAATGATAGATAAAATCAGCCAATAAGACGTCTGGTTCGTATTGCGATTTCTCAAAATATCCACATTCTCTCACGTTGCAAACAAGCAATTGTTTTTCCTTGAACGCTTTGAAAAGAGGATATAATTCATTTTCATTTTTCAATCTATCATAAGTAAAAGGAGTGTCGTATGAGTTGATGACTCTCCAGAAATCTGCCTGCTGCGCTTTTAATAAAACGCTTTCTGCATCGATGTGTAGGCTTCCTGCCGATTCATTGTCTTTCCATATATAATCGCCGCCGGCATCAGCGAAGATCTTTGCTATATAACTGTTTCCGCCTGGCACATACCATTGATTTTCAAATGGCAAATCGGAAAAGACTGTAGGTTTGTTTTCAATAGTTGAACATTTGTAAGATAAAGATTCATAACGCCTTACAACGTCTTCAAACCATTGATTCGTAACATCTTCCTTTCCACATAAAAGACCAACGACCTTCATCCATTCTGCGCGTCCAAGTGGGTGAGACTCAAGATAATCAGGGAACGAAAGCATTGTCGCGCCACTGAGTTCGCCAAGATGTGAAAAATCTATGCCTGGATATGGTGTGTATAAAATCAAATCTGGTTGTAAGTTAATGAGTTTCTCAGCATTGACATTTGTCGACATTCCGACGTCAGTGATTTTTCCTTCAGCGACAAGACGCAATATTTCATTGTTTGTCGTGTAATTGCTTTCCAAAACACCTTTCACACGAGCGATTTCGCCAAGTTTTTGGAACACTGACCATTGTGTTGAAGAAAAAGCGACCGCTGATTTTATCGGAGTCTTAATTATTTGTTTATCAGCAAATTCTTCTGGAATTACGACAGTGTCATTAAAAATGTAGAATTCATTATTATCTTTAAAACCATCAATTATCAGAAGTCTATATCCAGATTCAACAGGGTAGATTTTGAAGTTTTGTGCATAAGTAACGAGGTTGAGAGTGTCATTCGTATACTCACCACGACTTTTGTTTTTCAAGTCGTCATTACATGAAGTAATCATGTAAATTATTGAAAACAAAACAACTATAAGTTTTTTCATAATAATTTTTTCTATGATTTAAACTCAAAAAAAATCTCGTCAAAGATAGTAAAAAAGCTATTCTACGAGGTTTTAAAACTCAGAAAAAATAATTATCTTTGTACGCTTAATTTAAAACTGAAAGTTATGGGTTTTTACGTATTTCACACACCGAAACCGAGGAAGTTCAACTACACACCTCGTTACTTTGATCCAAATCAAGAGGCTTTAGAAAAGAAGAAAGCAGCGATGGGTCTTGATTCTAAGCTCTCTGAGTACGAGAAACGTAGAATGAGAATCAGAACAGGTTATGGCTACGAACCAGAAGAAGTGAAGGAAAAAAAGGTCAAGATTGGCTTCAAAGGAATGAGATTCGTGGTTTTCTTTGGAATCATGGCTTTGTTCACATACATCATTTTCGGAACCCCATTAGTAGATAATTTTATTCAAATGTTCCTTAGTTTAGGAAAATAAAATCAAGATTTATGTCCTTCGATATAATTAAGTTATTACCCGATTCTGTTGCCAATCAGATTGCTGCCGGAGAAGTAATTCAACGTCCGGCTTCTGTCGTTAAGGAATTGATGGAGAACGCCATCGATGCTGGTGCAACGCAAGTCGATTTATTCATCAAAGACGCTGGCAGAACAGCTATCACTATCATCGATAATGGTTGCGGCATGTCTGAAACCGACGCTCGCCTATGTTTTGAACGTCATGCGACATCTAAGATCAGAAAAGCTGAAGATCTCTTCGCTATACGCAGCATGGGATTTAGAGGAGAGGCGCTCGCAAGTATCGCTGCTGTGGCTCAAGTTGAACTGATGACACGCCGCAAGGATGACGAATTGGGAACTAAAATACTTATCGAAGGTTCTGTTGTAAAAGAACAAGAGCCAAAACCAATGGCGATTGGAACCAATTTCACGGTTAAAAACCTTTTCTTCAACATACCTGCTCGTCGTAACTTCTTGAAATCAAACGAAGTGGAGATGCGTCATATCACAGATGAATTCTTCCGTGTAACGATGATGCATCCGGAAGTTGCATTTTCTCTTTCTCATAACGACAAAGAGATTTACCACTTGCCAAAAGGAAACCTAAAACAAAGAATAGTAGGACTTTGCGGAAAAGATTACGACAAAAGGCTGTTGCCTGTACAACAGGAGACAGAGACTGCAACTATAAACGGTTTCATCGTAAAGCCTGAGTTTCTCAAAAAGACAAGAGGCGAGCAGTATTTCTTTGTAAACAAGCGTTTTATAAAGCATTCTTATCTTCATCATGCAATAGAAAATGCTTATCAGGAACTTATTCCTAAGGATTGCTTCCCTGGTTATTTCATTGATATTGACATAGATCCAAAAGAAATAGATATCAACATTCACCCAACAAAGACGGAAGTGAATTTCCAAGATGTCAAGTTGGTGTATGCTATACTTCATTCTGCTGTGAGAAAAGCCATAGGACAGAATAACTTAGCTCCGATGTTGGACTTCGACGTGACTCCAGATTTAGGTATTGACTTTGGTGAGGTTAGCAGAATGGATCGTCCTATCAACGAACCAAAAATAGATTTCAACCCAAGCTTCAATCCTTTTAAGGCACAGCCTCAGACACGTCATTCTTCTGGAAACTGGAAAATATTGTACGAAGACAATAACGATACTATTGCAAGTAACATAAATAAAATCAGCAACTTTGATGATGTAACTGAGACTTCTATCGTTGACAATAAGAATCTTTACTTACAATTACAGCAAAGCTATATCGTAACAACTATGAAGTCGGGCCTTCTTGTTGTAGATCAGCATCTTGCTCATAAGAGAGTGCTTTATGAAAAGTATCTCAGAGAGATGGATACCACTACAGAAGCTTCACAACAAGAGTTATTCCCTCACCATATTACATTGAGTCCTAACGACGCTTCATTGTTGAGAGAGATAAATCCTGACCTGGAAAAGATAGGATTCAGAATCCAGCAGATGAACAACACAACTTTCATCATCAACGGAACTCCTGCCGACAGCAAAAACAATGACGCTGTGGCTTTACTTGAAAAGATTTTGGAGATGTATAAAACAAATCTCGTTGATTTGAAGTTAGATAAGAAGCTTAATCTAGCTAGATCTCTGGCTTCGCAATTGGCGATAAAAGCAGGACAGACATTGTCGCCAACCGAGATGCAGGATCTTATCGATAGACTTTTCGCATGTGCGGTTTCAGAAGTCTCTCCAGATGGAAAGAAGATATATACTATACTGAATGTTAATGAATTAAAAACACGTTTAAGTTGATATGAACAATTTTAGACCAAGCGGTTTTTCAGTTCTGCCAATGGTCGTGAAAAACCTTTTGATAATAAATGTATTGTTTTTCTTGGCTACGATAGCTGCTGATGTGGTTCTTCGCATCGACCTCAAGGATTATCTCGGCTTGCATTATATCGGAGCATCTGATTTTCAGCCATATCAACTCGTCACTTATATGTTTATGCATGGTGACTTCGCGCATCTTTTCTTTAATATGTTCGCGCTCTGGATGTTCGGCAACACACTTGAAAACATCTGGGGACCAAACAGATTCCTGCTTTTCTATTTCGTCTGCGGAATAGGAGCAGGACTAGTACAAGAACTCGTGCAATACATTCAATTCGTCACTACATTGCAGGATTACGCTAATGTCAATATGGGCGGACACATCATTCCAATGAGCCAATATCTTAATTTACTGACAACAGTCGGTGCTTCAGGAGCTGTTTACGGCATCTTGCTCGCTTTCGGTATGATGTTCCCTAATTCAACATTATATATATATTTCGCTATTCCAATCAAAGCGAAATGGTTCGTATTGATTTACGGTATCATAGAACTGTTAGCAGGCTTCAGAGGCGTTGATAATGTGGCACATTTCGCACATCTCGGAGGCATGCTCTTTGGCTTGATATTGATACTTTATTGGAAAAAGAAAGGCAACCTTTATTGATTATGAGACCATTTCAACAAGCTAATATATTAGAAGGATTCAAGAGCTTTTTCTTGCAAAAGACAGTCTTGTCACGTCTTATGTTAATTAACATCGTGATATGGCTTATATGCTTGTTTATAAGCGTATTCACATGGCTTTTCAATATCAGTGACATTTCTTTTGTTACGAAACTATTTGCCGTACCGTCAGACATCGTGACATTATCTGAAAAGCCTTGGAGCATATTCACTTATATGTTTTTGCAAGAGCAATTCGGGCACTTGTTTTTCAATATGTTGATGCTTTATTATGGCGGCAAGATATTCTTGCAATACTTCTCACAAAAGCAATTATTCTGGACTTACATCGTTGGCGGGTTAGCTGGGGCGCTGTTTTTCATATTGGCATTCAATGCGTTTCCTGTATTCGAAAACATGAAAGGTCATGCAGTGGCATTAGGAGCATCGGCATCGGTGCTTTCAATCTTGATAGCCGCAGCGACATATCGCCCAGATTACACATTGAATCTTTTCCTTTTGGGACCAGTCAAGATGAAATGGGTTGCTATCGTATTTGTAATCATTGACTTTTTAAGCATAACAAAAGGAAATTCAGGAGGACACATCGCACATCTTGGAGGTGCGTTATGGGGATTTTTATACGCTCTTATGTTGAAAAACAATTTCGATTTACATAAACTTTTCAAGAAAAGAGCCAAGATAAGAGTCAAGACCGTCAACTCTGAAAATTATCATCAAAGACCAAAAACCGACGAGCAATATAATGCAGAACGTGCTATGAATCAAGAAGAAATAGACAGGATTCTTGAAAAGATAGCTAAAAACGGATACGCAAGTTTAAACGACAAGGAAAAGGAATTTTTATTCAGACAAAGTAAAAAGTAAGTGGTGATGGGAGAGAAAGCGAAAGACAAAAAGAGAAGGAATACTTTTTTACAAGGATTAGGCAAGGCGATAATAGGCATCTGCGGAATAGTGGCTTTATTATCTTCTTTTCTCTGTTCCTTATGTCCGCTTATCAACCCTTCTGTCTTCGTATGGACAGCCTTCTTCGGATTGGCATTCTGGATTATATTCTTCGCTAACATAATAATACTCATTATTTTAATTTCTCTCAAATCAAGAAGAACGCTACTCATTCCAATTGTCGCGCTTTTGTTTTCAATACCAGGAATAATAAAATCCTATTCTTTTGGAGAAAACAAAGACAGTGAAGCACAGATAAAAGTAATGACTTATAACGTAGGCGTTTTCAGAGATTATAAAGTAAAGTCTCGTTCTGTTACTGACGTAAAACAGTCTTTTGCAAATCTTGTAAAAGAAGAAAATCCTGATGTTTTATGTCTTCAGGAATCAGGCAGCTGGTCTGGAAACACTGCTGCATCATTTTCCCAAATGATTGGTTATAAATATTATAGCACTAACAAAAACAACGGTAATAGTTACTTTTCAAAATTTCCGTTAGAAGACATAACAGCTGAAAGCATAAGTAAATTTGCCGACATAAAGAAAATCAATATAAACAAAGAAGATTATTTCTATCTCGTGAATTGCCATTTCAACTCTTTTTGCATCTCAAGTCAGGAAATTGAATATATCAACGATACGAAAAACATCGTCAAAGATTCTGAAACATACGGTAGATCTGTTATTTCAAAATTGACAAACGGATTCAGAATAAGACCAAAAAACATTGAAATCCTATTGAAGAAACTGCCAGGTGACGGAACCCCTACTATTATATGCGGCGATTTCAACGACACGCCTATGTCGTACACATATAATCAGATTCTCAATGCCGGTTTGAAAGACGCATTCATCACGGCATCAAGAGGAATAGGCAAGACATATTGCGGAGCGCTTCCATTGTTGAGAATTGACTATTTCTGGTATAATGACAATATAGAAGTCATTAATTACAAAAGGATAAAGCAAACCACATCGGATCATTATCCTTTGACGATGACATTTAATATTAATAAAGGTGTAGAGGAGGAGTGATGAATTTCAAGTTAGCATCGAATTTCAAGCCTACTGGCGACCAGCCGCGAGCCATAGAGCAACTCAAACAAGGAATATTGAATGGCGAGCGGTATCAGACACTTCTTGGCGTAACTGGATCCGGTAAGACCTTTACGATAGCTAATATGCTTGCGGAGTTGAATCGTCCTGCACTGATACTCAGTCACAACAAGACTCTTGCTGCACAATTGTATAGTGAATTCAAGCAGTTCTTTCCAGAGAATGCAGTCGAGTATTTCGTTTCATACTACGACTATTATCAGCCTGAAGCCTTTATACCTCAGACAAATACATATATAGAAAAAGACCTTTCGATAAATGATGACATAGAGAAACTGCGTCTCAGCGCTACAACCTCATTGCTTTCAGGTCGTAGAGATATCATAGTAGTATCTTCTGTTTCATGTATTTATGGTATAGGTAATCCAAAAGATTTCGAGAATAACGTTATATATATTGAAGTAGGAAAACAAATCCTCAGAGATGATTTCCTAAGACATCTGTCAGATTCTCTTTACAGTCGTAATGACATTGAGTTTACGCATGGTAAGTTCAGAGTCAAAGGCGACACTGTTGATATATTTCCTGCTTATTCTGATGTTGCATATCGTGTTATATTCTGGGATGATGAGATTGAAGAAATTGAATCTTTTGACCCTGTCAATGGAACTCGTATAGAGACACTTTCAAGTCTGACATTATTCCCGGCAAATATCTTCGTAACTTCTAAAGACAAGATAAAATCAGCCACAAACGATATCCAACTTGATATGTTCAAGCAAGTTGAATATTATAAAGAGATAGGCAAGTTTGAAGAAGCGAAACGCCTTGAGGACCGTGTCTGCTATGATATAGAGATGATTAGAGAACTAGGATATTGCAGCGGCATTGAGAATTACTCACGTTATTTTGACGGTCGTGACCCAGGAAGTCGTCCTTTCTGCCTCATCGATTATTTTCCAGATGATTTCATTACAGTTATTGATGAAAGTCACGTCACTGTTCCGCAGCTCCGTGGCATGTATGGCGGCGACAGATCAAGGAAACAGACTTTGGTGGAATACGGCTTCAGATTGCCATCAGCTTTGGATAACAGACCGCTTAAGTTTGATGAGTTTGAATCACTTACAGGACAAACTGTCTATGTAAGCGCTACACCTGCTGATTACGAATTACAAAAGACCGAAGGCATTTATGTGGAACAGCTCATTCGTCCTACAGGCTTATTGGATCCTGTAATCGAAGTACGTCCTTGCAAGAACCAAGTCGATGATTTGATAAACGAAATCCATAGGGTAGTGAAGGGCAAACAAAGAGTTCTTGTCACAACCTTGACAAAAAGAATGGCTGAAGAATTGACCCGTTATCTCAACAACTTGAATATCAACACAAGATATATCCACTCTGATGTCGATACATTGGAAAGAATCGAGATTATGAATGGATTGAGAAGCGGTATCTTCGATGTCTTGGTCGGTGTCAACTTATTAAGAGAAGGCCTCGACTTGCCAGAAGTTCAACTCGTTGCTATCATGGATGCCGATAAGGAAGGTTTCTTGAGATCTGAACGTTCATTGACACAGACAGCAGGTCGTGCAGCTCGTAATGCCGACAGTTTAGTTATAATGTATGCCGATAAAATCACTGATTCTATGCGCAAGACAATCGATGAAACAGCGCGCAGGAGAGAGATACAGATGGCTTATAATATAGAACATGGCATCACGCCAAAGACTATCATCAAGTCGATAGATACATCCATGAGCAAGACACTCGGAAAAAGCAAGGACTATCCAATGGCAGACGATAATGTCAAAGCTGTTGCAGAAGAGACACAAACTACTTATAAGTCAGCAAAAGACATCAAGAAAGCAATACTTGAAGCCAAGAAGGAAATGGAGAAAGCCGTCAAGAATCTTGACTTTATGGAAGCTGCTAAATACAGAGACCTGATTATAGCTCTAGAGGAGAGGCTGTAGTTTTGAACTTTGACTTAGAACTCTGAACTTAGAACTATGGAGTTTCAATAAAAGTGGGGAATTTAATGACAAATTTTAACATTTCTTCTACATTTCAAAATTAACATATCCTTTAACTTACTAATTACTGCCGTTAACTTATTTGTTAATAAATATTTTATATAATCCTTTGTACATTTGCTCAAAATTGGTTGGTTGTTGTAGGATCAAACAATTCTGGTATCGCAAACTTGTTTTTTTTGTTGTTTTTGGTTTGTTTCATACCAGTGCTTTTCGAATAAGAGAAAAAAAATGTTTGACCAAAAAAAGAAGTCGGTTTCGGCCGACTTTTTTTATTATATCCGTTTACTTACTCTTATTTACCGAAAACTTGTTTCTCGTTATTCGTCGGTATCAAACGGATTTACTTTTGCATCGGTTTTATTAATAATTGTGACGTAACATTCTGCACTCCCAATGCAGAAACGTTTTTCATCAGCCCTTGAGAAGAATCGCTTTTTTGTTGTTTTTTTTCGGTTCGAAAATTCTCAAGGGCTTTTTTTAAACTAAGAACATTGAACACAGAACTAAGAACTTAAGAAAGTTAAAAACTCAGAGTTTCAAAAACTCAGAAACTCAAAATTTTGAAGCTCTGAAGTTTTGAGATTCTGAATTTTTATAATAATCGCGTTGCGTTAGGGATTGGAGCGGCATCCTTTTGGAGCGCAGCGGAAAAAGATAGAGCGGAAAGCCCGACGGCGATAGCCGGAACGCCCAAAAACAATTCATAATTCATAATTCACAATTCATAATGCTTAATGTGCATAATTGGAAATTAAACAATATATCGTTGATGCTTTAATAAATTAAAAAAATCTGTTGTTTGGTGTGTTCAAAAAAATCCAAAGAAAAATTATGTCCAGTAAAAATTATTACTATTTTTGTCGTTAGAAAAACGAGTAATTATGAATATTTTTATGACACTATGTAACGCAGCGAACGCGGAAGTAATGACATCGTTCGCGACTCCAGAAGCTTGGGGCTGGTTGCTCCAATTCTGTATCATTGCAATAGGTTTATTAGCAGGTAACATTTTAAGAAGAAAAGTTCCATTTTTAAGAAAATCTCTCATACCATCAGCCTTGTTAGGCGGCGCACTCTTGCTTTTACTCAAGGCTATTCCAGGAATGGAAAACATCGTCAACAAACAATCAATGGAGATTATCACATACCACGCACTCGGCTTGGGTTTTGTGGCACTCGCATTGAAAAACAATAAGATAGAATCAAAATCCTCAACGATGACCGTCATTGAAACCGGTACACTCACAGCAAGTACATATTTAATTCAAGCCATCGTCGGTTTAGGAGCTACAATCCTTCTTTACCATTTCGGAAAAGTCATTTTCTACGCCAGCGGTCTCTTATTACCAATGGGTTACGGTCAAGGTCCTGGACAAGCTCTCAACTTCGGTACTATTTATCACGGACAAGCTCAGCTTCAAGGCATTGACTTTGCAGGCGCTGACTTCGGTCTCTCAATAGCAGCGATAGGATTTATCGTGGGTAGCGTAATCGGTGTTATCTACCTCAACGTCTTGCGCAGAAAAGGCATCATATCAGTACAAGAAATGGAAGAACGTCAGATAAATACATTAGACGATTATCAAAGCGAAGACGAGATTCCAGACAGCGAATCAATAGACAAGTTCTCAATCCAAATTTGCTTGGTATTGTTTGTTTACTTCTTGGTTTATCTCTTCGTCAACTCAATTCAAAAGATGGACCTCGGCGACTTCGGAACAAACACCTTGAAACCAATGTTATGGGGATTTAACTTCTTGTTCGGCACATTGTTCGGCGTTATCGCAAAAGCTTTGATTAGCAAGTTTAAGAAAGTCAAATTGATGAGCCGCGAATATACAAACAACTACTTACTCAACCGTATCAGCGGATTCTGCTTCGACGTTATGATTGTCGCTGGCACAGCAGCTATCAGCTTCAACGACTTAAGAGAATTCATCTTCCCATTGATATTAGTATGCGTCTTAGGAGCGATAGCTACATTCATCTATTTGAAAGCCGCTGCAAAACACTTATATCCAACATACGTCAACGAAGGATTCCTCAGCATGTTCGGCATGTTGACAGGCACAGCAAGTAACGGTATGATATTGTTACGCGAAATAGACCCTAAATTCGAGACACCAGCTGCAAACAACTTAGTATTGCAGACATTCCCTGCCATCGTTCTCGGATTCCCTATCATGCTCATCTTGGGATACGCACCACAGTCATTCAAAGCAAGCGTCATCACTTTGATTGTTGTAACAGTCTTGTTTATTATCATGGCAGGATTTATCTTCAGGAAGAAGATATTTAAGAGAAGGAAGAAATAAAAAACGTTGGCTATTGTTATAACCAACGGTCTTATTCATTGTTCCACAAATATCAATTTATCGGTGTCGTAGCCTTTCTCTTGTGCGGCACCGATAATTTTTTGTAGTGTCGCTTCATCTAATCTAGGTGTTCTTGACAAAATCCAGAGATATTTTGGAGAGTTGCCGCCAACCAAGACATAGTTGTAATCCTTGTCAATCATCAAGACTCTGTAGTCGGAATAGAAATTCATGAAGAAAGAGACTCGTAACAATCCTGACGTGTTGGTTGTCTTGGCTTTGCCTGTTGTTTCCTTGAATTTGCCATCTCTATAACCAGAGTTGATGACTTGTATGTGACCGTCGGGAAGGAGTTTGTATTCTGCAGTGACTCTCTCCATATCACGTTCGAAGCTATGGTCAAAACGTGCTATCTCATACCATTTGCCGAGATATTTATTTAAACTGATGGCAACAGGTTCGTTGTCGATCTTTGTTGGCGCGAAAATACTTGTCAGTAACATAACGATTAAAAATTTTGCATTCATATTGTTGTTTTTCGCACATAACAAAATGAAAATAATTTTTGTTCGAAAAATAGTCATATCACGAAAATTAATGTATATTTGCAAATGTCTTCAGGGCAAGGTGAAATTCCTTTCCGGCGGTGACAGTCCGCGACTTCCTTAGGGAACTGATTCGGTGAAATTCCGAAACCGACGGTGATAGTCCGGATGGTAGAAGATGTTTT
>JAFYUH010000133.1 GCA_017549605.1 Bacteroidales bacterium | reverse complement strand
TTGTTCTTCTTTAAGACCTGCTGTGAGAGCGAGCTGCTCGTTGATCAAGTCAGAAGCGAGAACTGTGTGAGCTGCTTCAACGGCGTCGGCTGTTGTGAGGTAGTTGTCTTCACCAGTGTTGATGATAACGCCTGCGAAACCATTGATGATACGTGACATATATTGGTCGATGAGTGTACGTTGCATATTGATGTCGCGGAACAAGATGCCGTAGAGAGCGTCGTTGAGCATGACATCGAGACCTTCGAGTGCGCCCATCGCTGCGATTTCTGGCATGCAGAGACCTGAGCAGTAGTTGCAGAGACGGATATAACGACCGACTTCCTCGCCTACTTCGTCCAATGCCTTACGCATGATACGGAAGTTTTCCTGTGTTGCGAAAGTACCGCCGAAACCTTCTGTTGTTGCGCCGTAAGGAACGTAGTCCAAGAGACTTTGTCCTGTTGTACGGATAACAGCGATGACGTCAGCGCCTTGACGTGCGCCAGCTTGTGCTTGAATAACGTCTTCGTAGATGTTACCTGTTGCAACGATGATGTAGAGATAAGGTTTTGGTCCTTCGCCTATTGTGTCAAGATATTGCTCACGGCGAGCACGGCGAGCGCGAATCTTGTTGATATTTTCATCGATGATTGGTTGTAAAGTGTCAGCGATTTTCTTGCTGTCTTTTGTAACAACCTTTGTGATATCTAATTCACCTTTAGCTACAAGTTCAGCAATCTCTTGTGGATTCTTGCCTGTTTCAATCATTGCATTAGCGATGAAGAAGAGAACGCCTTCACCCAAAACGCCTTTGTCTTTCAATGTGTCGACGACTACGTTTGGAAGTGGCACCTGATTTTCATCAACGCCGTCAATGCCGATCAAACGACATAATGTACGTTCAACAGCGACAGTTGTATATTGTTCCACAAAACCTTGTACGTTGTCAGCAATGTTCTTTGCCAAACCACGAGCCTTAGCTACTTTTTCAAAATCTAAGCCTAATTTACTCATTATGATAATTTTATATTTGTTTATTTATTTAATTCTTAATTAGTTATAGACAAATCATCACCATTTTACAATATACAATTATGAATGTAAATCAATAATAATGATTAGCTTACAAATATAAGAAAAAAATCGTGAGAAAAAAGTCAGTTTTGAAATAAAATGTTAAAAAAGACTATGAGACCACAAGACTACAAGACAACGAGTTTTTTTGTTGGATCCACAAAATAAAGCTCAACAGCCAACAGCCTTAGTTCAATTTTTTAAAAAAAATACTAATTAAAAAATTATAAAACATCAATCATCATCTTTTGGCGAAAGAAAATTATTTTTATTCACGATGCTTCTTCCTAATTCCTTTTCCGTTTGTTCTCTAGCCACTCCAGCAACACGACCTCCTCTTTTGGCAATATGTTTACTTTCTAAAAAAGTATCTGGTTTCTCTTTTTCTGAAATTTCTGTGGTAACTCGTTCTCCCAACATTGTGAAAATGAGTTCCAAGTCATCCATATGATCTCTAAGGTTTTGTTTTTTGCTCAACCCTTTTAACTCTTTATATTCAGAAGGAGTCATGCCAAAAGTAGCTTTTGATATTTCCGCAGTCAAAATAGCAAAATCTTGTTCTTCACTGATTCCTCTCCTTTTCCATTCATCAGTAAGATTCTGTCGAATTGCTATACCTCTTAAACGCTTGTCAATCCAGTCTTTAGAATATCCTTTTTGTTCGTAAATCATTTTCATGCGTTCTTGAGCTAACTCTGGATTTTCTATTTCCAACATTCTCTCATATCCAACAGTTGCCAACCATTGTTTGAATGGTTCAGCTTTAGGTGACGGTATAGACTGAATAATTCTGAACAAAGACTTTACATTGGCACAATCTGTAAGATATCTTTTACCGTCACTGCTCCGTAATCTCAGTTGTACCCAAATTGGGTACAACTCATATTGCTTAAGATCACGATCTTTCATCTTACGCCAATATTGTCTTGGATTAGGTGATTCCGTAAGTATTTCAACAACATCAACAACAGAAAAATACCATTGTTCTTCCTCTTCTATCCATATTGAACGGACTTTCTTATCTTGAAACAATTTAATGCTACTCATAATCTTACTTTTTACACTTACACAACAATGTCTGATTATGTCTCATTGCAAAAATATAAAGAAAAATCCTTGCTTATACAATTTTAACACTTTTTAACTATTGTTAAAATCAAATAGGAATTGAGGGTTTGAGGAATTGAAGATTTGTGGAGATTCAAACTAAAAAAGCGATTTCTCCGAGGCGGCAAGATGATAGTTGAAAACTGAAAGCTCACTGCCCAAAGCCCACGGCTCACAGCTAAAAAAAAGTTCAACAGCCTTAGCTCAACAGCCAATAGCCTTAAAATCAACTTTCAGTTTTCAGTTTTCAGCTTTCAATTTGAATTATCTCCTTCTTCGCCATTTCAATCCACTGTGGCTCAATGCCTAATGTCTCCGCGATATTAAGAGCCTCATGTGGAACCTCGCCTTCGTGCGTTTCTACCAACTCATAGTTCATCTTGCCATCGACAAGTCCTTTCACACGAAGACATTTGTTGTTATATGTCTTTATATTATAATGCGTTACAATAACGAGG
>JAFYUH010000132.1 GCA_017549605.1 Bacteroidales bacterium | reverse complement strand
CTGTTCTGTTTCTGTATTCGTCATAATAAAAATGTCTTTTTCCTACGTCAAAGAAACGATAAGTACGCAAGTTATATGGTTGATGTACTTGGAAATAAAAACAAATCGACTTACTCATAATATATATATTTTAGTTTTTTTATTCTTAATTCATATGGCGATGCCATACGCTATATCTGTTTACGCCCTTCAGGCGTATTGGTATTACCTTAAATTAATGGCTTTTTCGTAAACGTCCTTGATCTTCTTGGAAGCGAATTCCCACTTGAGATTATCCACTTCTTCCTTGCCTGCCTTCTTGAACAACTCGCTTAATTTTGGATAATGACATAGTCCGTAGATTGAATCCGCCAATCCGTTGATGTCCCAGAAATCGACCTTCAACACGTTTTGAAGCACTTCAGAAACGCCTGATTGCTTTGAAATCACGCAAGGAACGTCGAGACGCATAGCTTCAAGAGGCACGATACCGAAAGGTTCTGATATTGAAGGCATCACGAAGACATCAGACATAGCGAACATCTGATCCACATCATTGCCTTTAAGGAATCCTGTGAAATGGAAGTTAGCGCCCATCTTCAACTGTGCCACACGACGTATCATCTTTGGAAGAAGATCGCCGGTGCCAGCCATGACGAAATGAATCGTAGGATCATATTGCAAGATCTTATGAGCTGCCTCAACAAAATATTCAGGTCCTTTCTGATAAGTGATACGTCCGAGGAAAGTGACAACTTTATTCTTCAAGCCGCAGGTTTCATATTCAGAACGTTTTTTGTCGTTTGGTTCTACAGCATTATGCACTGTTATGACTTTATCCGGATTGATGCCATATTTCTCAACGACTATTTTTCTTGTCAAGTCACTCACAGTGATGACGATATCCGCTGCTTCCATGCCTCGGCGCTCGATAGAATATACGAGCGTGTTGACATTCTCACCAGAGCGGTCGAACTCAGTGGCATGCATGTGAACCACGAGAGGCTTGCCTGTGGTTTCCTTTGCCGCGATACCTGCAGAATATGTAAGCCAGTCGTGAGCATGTATCACATCGAATTCGTCTTTATGTTCTAACGCCAACGACGAGCCTATCAAGGCATAACGTGAAACCTCTTCCATGAGGTTCGCTCCGTATTTACCAGAGAACTCATAACGAGGCATAAAGACCGGACTTTGAAAATAATTCGTAGCACGCTGCTCCTCGACGAGACGTTCAAAACGCTCAGGACCGACGTATGGGATGATATTAGAACCGATCTCCATATATTGGACTCTATCCCAATAAGATCTGTCTTTTTCATTATCAATATTGACAGTCACGTCACTTGCATTGAGAAGACGCACGTTGGTCTCATCCTCATCGCCATGAGCCTTAGGCACCACGAAAAGCACATCCACTCCATTCTTGGCGAGACCTTTTGTCATTCCGAAACAAGCAGTGCCGAGACCTCCCGTGATATGTGGAGGAAACTCCCAGCCAAACATCAACACTTTCATAATATTATTTTTTTCAATCCGTCAATAACATATTTCAAATACAATAAAGCCGCTACGCTTGTAGACTGCGAGATGCATCCGCGTGACTCATGAGGTGGATTGCCATCATAAATCTCTGATATAGTACCTATTCCATTTGCTGCAATAACTTTTTCAAAAGAATAGTATATGTCTTCAAGATATGGCAATGATGTCTTTCCATAAATAGACACCGCCGCATCGGCGTAAGGCATTATCAGCCATGGGAATACCGTTCCATTATGATATGCTGTCTCTCTTTCTCTATGATTACCGATGGTAACATCTCTGTAATATTCAGAACGTGGAGACAAAGAACGTAATCCTCTGTTAGTCAACAACTCGGAACGAGTGATATCAAATATCTTCTTTTTCAAGTCGTCGTTAAGTGGACAATAAGGCAATGATATAGCTATCAGCATATTAGGTCTTACCATATCATTTTTCTCATCATCGTTTATATAATCATAAAACACATCATTTTGTTCATCGTAGAAGCATTTTGTATAAGAAGCCTCCACTTTATTGGCGATGTCATTCCATCTTTCCAAATCTGGATTTTTCTTATCTGCTTCTTTCAGAACCTCAACGGCATAACGTAAGGCGTTATACCACAATGCATTTATCTCAATATTCAATCCGGTTCTTGGTGTATATGGTTTTCCATCACAGAAAACATTCATCCATGTGAGCGCGAGATTTTCATTTCCTGCGTAAAGAAGTCCGTTTTCCAATGTCTTGATGTCAAAATCGGCGCCTTCGATGAAGCTATTGAGAATCCTTGACATCACCTCGCCATATTCTTTCCATACCGTCTTCTTGCTTGCGCCGAGCATCTCTTCATACTTCTGAAGGATGAGGAAGAACCAAAGCGGAGAGTCCACAGCTGTATAATAAAGTGATTTTTGATAATATCTGTTAGAGAAGAAAGGACCTTTCATCGTGTCTGTCAGATATTTTATCAATTCCTTGAAAGTCTTTTTGTCGCCTGATGTCATGACGAGGCCTGGCAATGAGAGAAGAGTGTCGCGTCCGCAACTGCCGAACCAAGGGAAGCCGGCAAACATACGAGTTCCGTCTTTTTCTCTGATGATGAATTGCTGAGCCGAATTTTGAAGACAATGTTCAAAGCTGTCGCGAGGTATTCTCGACTCTATGAGAGATTCAAACTGACGCTTGAACGAAGCAGGGCTTTTCTCTTCGAGACCAGCGGAAACTATTATCGACTCGCCTTGCTTCAAGTTGACATCGAAGAAACCTGGCACATATAAATCCTCGACTGCATCATATCCGCGCTCGAATTCTCTTAAATAGAAATTCTTGTAATACCAAAGTGGAGCATGTGTATATTCCGTCGCCTTTGAGATCTGCAGGCACAAAGGATCATAGTTTTCATACATCTGCCATGAGGCTCCGTTTTTCAACGGAACGTATTTACGATTTGCGTCATGGTTTTCATGAGTGAGGCTATGAACGTTACGGAATGCCAAGAATGGAGTAAGACGCAGCACTATAGGCTGAGCTGCCTCCTCAACATAATAACGAATATAGATTCTGCTGTCGCTGTCAGCGAAGATGTATTCTTTTGTGATGCGTGTACTTCCAACACGATATGTCAATTTTGGGATTGGCTCTGCAGAGAACTCTCTGAGATATTTATGTCCGTGTGGCATTATGGTGCCATCTTCATACTGATGGACGCCGAAATGAAATTCCTCTTTGTTCGCGATGACAGTCTCGTCTATCGAAGAAAGCAACACGTGATTGTAATTATCGAGCTGTGGCTGTGGCACAACCAACAATCCATGATACTTTCTAGTGTTGCAACCAATAATTGTCGTATTGCAAAAGGCACCCGATCTATTTGAACGTAGAATCTCCTTGTTCATAGTAAATTCAAGGTTTACCAAATGCTGCTTGTCAAAAGAAATATATGCCATTTTGTAAGATTTACATTAGTTTTATAATCTTGCAAATTTAAAATATTTGTGATAAAAAACAAATACTCAGAGAAGAATTTTACACTTTTTTTTGAGTTCTGAACTTTGAACTCTGAGCTTTGAACTTTGAACTCTGAACTTTGAGCTTTGAACACTGATGGCTAACTTTCAGTTTTCAATTTTCAATTTTAATTTTTCAGTTCAAAAGTCTGTTGTCCGTAGTCTGTTGACTGTTGTCTTTATCAGGGCGTTCCGGCAAAGCCGTCGGGCTTTCCGCTCTATCTTTGCTCGCTAATTTTTCCTCGCTCAAAAATATCTCCAAATTCCCCAATCCCCGTTCCCGAATCCCATTTCCCGCTCCGCTTCGCAAAGGATGCCGCTCCAATCCCTAACGCAGCACAGCTATTATAAAAATTCAGAATCTCAGAAATTAAAAATCTCAAAATTTTGAGGTTCTGAATTTCTGAGTTTCTGAGTTTTAAATAAAAAAAGGTCGAAATTTCGACCTTCTTTATTTGAAACATTCTAGAGTTCTTATCTCACAATGATTCTTCTTACAACGAATCTGTCGTTCGAAACCATTCTCACGATGTAAGAACCTTTTGCAAATCCAGTTACATCAATCATTGTTTCTTCTTGATTTACGTCTTGTGAACAAACCATCTTTCCGTCCATCGAGAAGATCATCAAGCTTTCAATTTCAACGTCTGATGTGATTCTTACATATTCGCTTGCTGGGTTTGGATATATTTCAAACATTGCTTCATCGAATTCAGCAACCGCTGTTGTGTCGGTATATTCTACCATAAACTCGACTATTGTCAATTCTCCGAACTTGTCGTCAGCGTTCTTGCCTTGTGCAATAACATTGTATTCAACATTTGATTTAACAGAATATGTCCATACGTCAACAGCTGTAAGTTCATTTGCTTCTGCAAGTCTTTGCATCAAAGCAGCTTCGCCTATTGAATCTGCTTCTGCTTTCTCTATCACTATATATTTGTAAGAAACAGTGTTTTCATTTGGTGTCGCTGTTACCTCTACAGATGTTTCTGAAACTTCTTTAACTTCGATTGCCACGACTGCAGGACCTGCCACTTCAACCATAAACTCGACTTTTGTGATTACTCCGAACATATCGTCAGCATTCTTAGCCTGTGCTACAACATAATATGCAACATTTGATTCTATTGTCATTTCTTCTGTGCTAGCACCTTCAATGTAATTTTCATTTTCATTGAGTCTTTGAATCAATGCATCTTCTCCGATTGAATCAGCTTCTGCTTTTGTTATAACGATGTAGTGATATGCCACTGCATTTTCGTTTGGTGTAGCTGTAATTTCAACTGATGTTTCTGACAATTCTTCAACAGCGATTGCTACTGTTGCAGGACCAGCTACCTTGAATTCAACTTGTGTCATTTCACCGATCATGCCGTCAGCATTCTTGCCTTGCGCTATGACATAGTATTCAACATTTGATTTAACAGAATATGTCCATACGTCAACAGCTGTAAGTTCGTTTGCTTCTGCAAGTTTTTGCACCAACGCTTCTGTTTCCATTGCGTCAGCTTCTGCCTTTTCAATAACGATATATTTGTAAGAAACTGCGTTTTCATTTGGTGTTGCTGTGATTGACACTGATGTCTCATTCAATTTTTCAACTGCGACAGCAACTGCTGCAGGACCAGCCACAACGAATTCTGCTTTTGTAACTTCACCCCATTTGTCATCTCTGTTCTTACCTTGTGCAACAAAGTAATACTCAACATTTGACTCTACTGTCATTGTAAATTCGTAAGCGACGCTGTCAAGATAATTTTCATTTTCATTGAGTTTTTGCATCAATGCTTCTTCACCCATTGCATCAGCTTCAGCTTTTGTTATAACGATGTAGTGATACAAGACTGTATTTTCATTTGGAGTTGCTGTGATTGTAACTGTTGTTTCATTCAATTTTTCAATATCGAAATCTATTTCAGAAACTCCAGCCTCTACCCTTGTCTTAACGACCAATGTATTAACAGCGCCTTCATTATTTTCAATATCGATTGGAAGAACGTAGATTGTATAGTTTGTATTTGGCATCAGATTTTCCCATGTATGTGCATAAGATTCTGATTTAAGTTCGCCATTTTCCTTGATGTATTCTGCGTCTACTGTTTCAGCAGAAATCAAGAAATAGTATTGAGCGCAATCTGCGTTAGGAGCGAATGAAGCTGATATTGAATATGTCAAGAGATCTCCCTTTGTAATTTCAACTTGAGGAACAAGAGCTTTTGTTGTAACAGTGATAGTTTTAATTTCTCCATTGAAACCATCAACATCGATTGGAAGAGCATAGATTGCATATTCTGTATTTGATGTCAAGCCCTCAAATGTTGTTGTATAAGATGCTGTTTGTTTTTCACCATCAGCTTTGATATATTCTGCATCTATCGTTTCTGTTGCAGGAACAATCATGAAGTAATACTCAACACAGTCTGAGTTAGGTGTAAATGTAGCGGTTATTGTCTTTGCTGTAAAGCTATCTCTTGCGATATCGATTTGTGGAGCGAATGCTTGAGTTTTAAGAGTTGATGTAGCGATTTCGCCATTATTACCTTCAACATCAACTGGGAGTGCGTATACTACATAATCTGTGTTAGAGATTAGGTTTTCCCATGTTTTTGTATAAGATTCAGTTTGATTTTCGCCATTAGCTTTAATATATTCTGCGTCTATAGTTTCTGTTGCAGGAGCAATCAAGAAGTAATATTGAACGCAGTCGGCATTTGGTGCAAATGATGCTGTTACTGATTTTGTTGTGACGTCACCTTTTGTAATTTCAACTTGAGGAACGAGAGCTTTTGTTGTAACAGTGATTGCCTTAACTTCGCCGTTTATACCGTCAGCGTCAACAGGAAGAGCATAGATTGCATATTCAGTATTTGATGTCAAACCCTCCCATAATTTTGTATAAGATTCTGTTTGGACTTCGCCATTTGCCTTGATATATTCTGCGTCTATAGTTTCTGTTGCATTAGCAATCAAGAAGTAATATTGAGCGCAGTCGGCATTTGGTGTAAATGTAACTTCAATTGATTTAGCTGTGAAATTACCTCTTACGATTTCAACTTGAGGAACAGCAACATAAGGATATTTAATAGTAATGTCAGCCTCATTTGATTCCATTGGGTAGTTTGTAGATACCACTCTTACTTTATAAGTACCTTCCGCCAAATCAGCTGGAATGACGCCATTTATAGTACCGCTTACGTTTGTTGTAACACGACCCAATTCAACAGGATTTGCAAAGCTGCCGTTAGCGTCTGAGAGTTGAGCGATGACTTCATTAGCAGCAGCGTTCAAGTTATAGACAGACATTGAACCATCCAAAATGAAAGGCACTTCTATGTTCATATTAGAACCATCGAATTCTGTCTGTGCCAGATAATCCATTTCTAAAGAAGGATTGTAGATGAGGCAGATGTCATCAATGAACATTTCATCACCTTCCGAGCCACCACCTGGTATCACGTTTGTTGTAATTGTTGTGAGGATGTATCGTGGATCAGAATGTGTACCTTGTACGAAAGGAATTGTTAATCTTCTCCAAACTACTTCTGATGTACTAGTATTTGCGAACTCCATATTTGCAGTTGCACATACCATATCAGCAGGCGAATCCCCACTTGTAGCAAGCTGTTTCAAATCTGTGTCACCATGTATTGTCGTATTTACCTTTGCCATAGTACCATCTGTCTTCGATTTAAAAGCCACCCATACTGTCAATGAATCTGGCACAGTTGTTAGCGGAGTGTTAAATTTAGCATCTGATCTTTTGGTATAATTGTAATTTTTATCATCACTTGCAGTTGCACTACCAGCATAAATTCTTCCTGTTGTAATATTACCATTAGCAATTACACCAGCTGTACTTTTAGAGAAAATACGTGCACTCTTGACACCTGTACTGCCAGGACGTTTTTCAGAAGATTCATTAAGTTGATCAGAAACCGCAGCGGTCAAAATACTATTGCCATCAGCAGTCATAAATGAATTCCAATTATATGGTTCATAGAATGTTTTTGTATTCCACAACACTTTCTTTGACTGTTGCTCCCATTCCTCAAAGCCATAATTTTGCAATTGTTGTCCGTAAGGAGTTGATCTTTCTGCAGATTTAAAGACAATATTGTCAGTGTTGTAATACTGTTTTAAGATTTCACTAAATGTTGGAATCTGTGCATTAGCCTTAAAGCCCAATGCTAGTAATGTCAAAAACAGAAGGACAAATCTCTTTGCCGCTGATTTTCTTGTTTGTTTTGCAAATAAATTCATAGTTTATAATTTAATTAATAATTGTCATTTTTGAAGGTGCAAAATTAAACCTTTTATCCATACAAAATTTATATTTTCAACGAACTATTCCTTATCATCAAGATTATTTTCACCAAGCATTTTATAAGCTTTATTTTTATTACCTTCGCACTTTAAATCTTAACATTCATTTTTATGAATCACCTTCTCGACAAGACTAAGAAAATATTAAGCGTTGGTTTGAAGAGCGCGCTGGCATTGCCATTCATCGCCTCATGCGCCAACAAAGAGAAACCTATGAATATCTTGTTCATCATGTCTGATGACCATTCATACCAGACTATCAGCGCATACGACACTTCTTTCATACGCACTCCGAACCTCGACCGTATCGCCAACGAAGGCGTGCGTTTTAATAATAGTTTTGTCGCCAACTCCATCAGCGCTCCTTCACGCGCATGCCTGCTCACCGGAAAACACAGCCTCGCCAACGGCTTCACCGATAACAGCTGCACCTTCGATGGAAGTCAGCAGACTTTCCCGAAGCTGATTCAAGACAAATACGAGACCGCCATCATTGGCAAATGGCATCTCAACTCAGGCCCTACGGGCTTCAACCACTGGGATATTTTGATAGGCCAGGGCGACTATTACAACCCGACTTTCATCCGTAACGGAGAGAAGATACAACGCGAAGGATACGCCACCAACATCACCACCGACATCGCCTTGGAATGGCTGGAAAACGAACGCGACACTGAAAAGCCATTCTGTCTCCTGTTACATCATAAAGCTCCGCATCGCACTTGGATGCCAGACACCTGCGACTTGAAACTCTTTAAAGACAGTGACTTTCCTATTCCTAAGACATTCTATGACGATTACGAAGGTCGCCTCGCCGCAAAGAAAAATAAGATGTCAATAAGCAAGGATATGGATCTTGTCTACGACCTTAAACTTGCAGATAAAGACAGTCTGATTCACAGCAACCCCAACCTAGAATATTGGGGACGCCTGATGTACAACAACATGAATCCAGAACAGAAGAAAGCATGGGACGCACATTATGATGTTGTCATCGAGAAATTCAAAGACGCAAATCTCTCAGGCGAAGAACTGGACAAATGGAAATACCAGCAATATATGCGCGACTATCTCCGCGTGATAACATCAATTGACCGCAACGTTGGTCGTGTCCTCGATTACCTCGAAGAAGAAGGACTTCTAGAAAACACCCTCGTCATATACACCTCCGACCAAGGATTCTATATGGGAGAGCACGGCTGGTTCGACAAACGCTGGATGTATGAAGAATCATTCAGGACTCCATTGTTGGCACGCTATCCCGGAGGCATAAAAGGTGAAATAAACGAGATGGTTCAAAACATCGACTACGCCCCTACTTTCCTAGAGCTAGCAGGAGTTGAGATTCCTGACGACATTCACGGACAATCGTTCTTACCTTTATTAAAAGGTGAAAAATACGAATCAAACCGTGATGGAATTTATTACCATTACTACGAATTCCCTGACGAACATAATGTAAAGCCTCATCTTGGAATACGCACTAAGACACACAAACTCATTCATTTTTATGAAGACGACATCTGGGAGCTCTACGACCTTCGCCACGACCAAAAAGAAATTAACAATATCTACGGCCAAGAAGGAACCGAAGAAATAACATCAGAGTTGAAAGAAAAACTACAGAAACTCAAAAAACAATACGGCGAAGAATAATCACATCCACGTATCACACGAATCTGCCCGTATTTCTATAACTATCACAAAAAAATACTTGTGATACTCGTGATACGCGGAGTTTTTTTTACCTCCACGTATCACACGAATCTGCTCGTATTTCTATAACTATCACAAAAAAAATACTTGTGATACTCGTGATACGCGGAGTTTTTTATTTCAGGACTTTATAACCTGTTCTAAAATCACTGACATCAAAATTCACCAACAATCCAACTGGTTTATCAAGCAATTTCATATAAGTCCGCAACTGCTTAAAATGTACTGGCATTAGCGTTTCAACAGATTTAAGCTCAACTATCAATGTATCCTCCACAATAAGATCCAGACGGAACTCCGACCTTATGATTTCATCCTTATACTCTATCTTTATCGGAACATGGGATTCCACATCCAAATCTCTCAAAGATAGTTCATAAAACAAAGCTTTCTCATAAACACTTTCCAACAAACCTGGACCGAGGGTGTTATACACCTCCATTGAGGCCCCAATGACCTCATAAATCAAATTATCAATCTTCATAACTTTAAAATTTTTAGTTCTTAACTCAGTCACAAAACAGCATTCGTGACCATGTACATTTTACTTTACAAAAGTAGTATCAAACAAAATAAAAGTCAAGAACTTTTTTCTTAAAAATTATTAAGAAACAACACGTTACATTCATCAAATTGTATACATTTTTTTAACAAAACCTTTATTTCATTTTTTTGTTTGATGAGAAAAAACAAAATTATGAAAGAACGTCAACTGCCATCGTCAAGCCCTTTTTCCTTTAGACTTCTGTCTTTAGCCTTATTATTTCTACCTTCGCTTCACAGCTTCGCTCAGAAAAACATCGAACTCGACATCGTCATTCCTGATAAGTGGCAAATCGACACCATCTATCTGAACAACAACATCAAGGATTATGACTGGTGGACTAGATTCAATGACCCGACTTTGGATTCATTAATTACCGTCGCTTTAAGCAACAACTACAACCTTCAATCTATCGAAGCTACTCTGGAGAAATCGAAACTTTCATACCAGCAGTCGAAGGCAGCTTTTTATCCAAGCTTAAGTTTTGATGCTCAATACGATTTAAGCGAAACTAGTCTAAACTACTACGAGGAAACCAGCAGCGATCAATATCGCACTAACGGATATCTCAACGCTGGACTCAACGCTACTTGGGAAATCGACGTCTTCGGCAAAAACCGCGATCAAGTCAGAGCGAACAAGAAATCTTATCTTGCCACAGAGGCATCTTATCAAAATGCCATCATGAACCTTTGCGCACAAGTCGCTACTGTTTATTTCAACCTTCGTTCTTATCAGCAGCAGCTCATCGTTGCTAATCAAAACATTGCTTCTGAGAAAAACATACTCGACATCACTATCGCACGTTATGAATCTGGACTAGGAACACAACTCGATGTATCTCAAGCGAAGTCTGTTTATTATAACACCTTGGCCAGCATCCCTAGGTTAGACGCTTACATAACACAATGTATCAACAACTTAGCCATTTTACTAGGCACCTTCCCTTCTAACTTAACCAATGCTTTCAATGACGTCAATGAGCTGCCAAGCATCCGACATATCGTCAATGTCGGTATTCCAGCCGATATCATCAGACGCCGTCCCGACGTACGACAGGCCGAGTTAAACATCGAAGCTCAAGCCGCTACCATCGGAGCAACAAAAGCCGACTTCTACCCTAAATTCAAAATCACAGGAAGTTTCGGTTATCTCTCCCACGACTTGGAAAAATTCTTCAATAACGAAAGTATGATGTTCCAGGTAACACCTTCCATCTCATGGAACCTATTCTCAGGCATGGAAGTACGCAAAGCCGTGCAGATGTCAGAATTAGCTCTCGAAGAATGCATCGACAATTATAATAATGTCATCATTAACGCCATCCAAGAAGTGGAAACCGAGATGAGCAATTACGCCAACGCATTAAAGACCATCGAAATGGGACAACAAGTCGTGGAACAAGGCAACAAGACATTAGAACTCTCCATCGACTTATACAAAAGAGGTCTAGGCACCTTCACCAACGTCCTCGATGCTCAGCGTACAGTCCTCTCCGACCAGAATTACCTAGTAAACGCATGGAACTCAGCACTCCTTGCTTTGGTTAGATTATACACCGCATTAGGCGGAAGCTGGTAATGTTGAAAATTAAAAATTAAAAACTGAAAGTTGAAAATTAAATATTAAAAAATAAAAATATATGAAAACCAATAAATTTATACTATTATCCATCATGACTTTATGCATGATATGTCTTTGTGGATGTAATAATAAAGGAAAGAAAAAAACAACATCCGACATTCCTAAAGTCAGCGTTGCAAGACCATACGTAATGCCGATTGTCTTACACAAGGAATATCCTGGATATTTATTATCTAACAATATCGTCGATGTAGTTGGACGCGTAAGCGGATACGTCACATTACAAAACTTCAGTTCTGGACAATATATCAACGAAGGCGACTTGCTTTATGTCATAGAACCGACAGTATATGAGAACGAAGTCAAGAAAGCCGAAGCAAATCTCAAATCGGCACAAGCTTCATTGGATTATTACGAAAACAACTACCAAAGAATGCTGGAAGCCTCGAAAAGCGACGCCATCAGTCAGATTGACTTGATACAAGCAGAGACCAATGTGCGTACAGCCAAAGCCAACGTACAGACAGCCGAGGCTGACTTAAAGACTGCACAAACGACATTGAGTTACTGTTACATAAAAGCTCCTATCACAGGATTCCTCACCACAAGCGGAGCAGGTGAAGGCGAATATGTAGCTGGCAGCGACGGCAGTCCGTTCAAGCTCACCACCATTTACAACAACGATCCTATATATGCTTATTTTAACATAGAAGACAATCAATATCTAACAATTAAGATGTCATCAAAAAACTGGGAATCGGCATTACCGAAGAAAGTATATGTCAAGATGCAGGAAGGTCGCTTCCCTCCTATCGAAGCCACACCTAATTATATATCTCCTTTCGTCAATCTGAAAACCGGAACTCTGACACTGAGAGCTCTTTTTGAAAACTCACAATACGATTTAAAAAGCGGCATGTATTGCACAGTCTCCCTTCCTTACGGCGAAGACGACAATGCTATTTTAATCCCAGACGCATCGACAGGAACAGACCAATTAGGAAGATACATTTATGTAGTTAACGATAACAACATCGTATCTTACAGACATATAGAAGTCGGCGAAATCATCAACGACAGTCTTATCCATGTCAAATCCGGATTGAATCCTGACGAACGTTTTGTCACAAAAGCCTTGTTGAAAGTACGATCAGGAATGAAAGTAGAACCTATTAACAATTGAAGCCATGATTTCTAAATACTTTATCGACAGACCTATATTTTCCACTGTCATCGCCATTGTCATCGTAATAGCAGGTCTGGTGACATTAAGGACATTACCTGTGGCGCAATATCCCGACATAACACCTCCAACCGTCATGGTTTCAGCACATTACCCAGGAGCAAGCGCCGAGACCGTTGCGCAGACCGTAGGCGTTCCTATCGAGCAACAAGTCAACGGCGTGGAAAACATGATGTATATGAGTTCCAGCTCATCAAGCGACGGAAAATACTCATTGACCGTGACTTTTGAACTCGGCACCAATATAGACGAAGCTGCTGTTATGGTACAAAACCGTGTCAACCTCGCAGAGGCCAATCTTCCTTCTTCCGTAAAGCAACAAGGTGTCACCGTCAAGAAGAGAAGTCCTAACCAGCTGATGTTCATCGTACTCGACAGCGACAAAGAATATTATGACGGATTGTTTCTTGCAAACTATGCCAATATAAACATCGTTAACGAATTGGCAAGATTAAAAGGCGTCGGCGACGTACAAGTATTTGGCGCTGCAGAATATGCTATGCGCATATGGCTAGACCCAGAAATAATGAGAATCAGAGACATTACACCCGACGAAGTCCTTTCTATGATACAAGCACAGAATATGGAAGTGTCGGCTGGTTCTGTCGGCGCTCCTCCAACATCTGGTAATATGGCTTTTCAATATAGCATCAGCACTAAAGGAAGACTCGTCGATGTGGAAGAATTCGGCGATATCATCATCAGGACATTAGACGGAGGCAAATACCTGAGACTTAAAGACATCGCCAAGATAGAATTAGGATCACAGACATATTCCGTCGTAACGACTATGAAAGGTAAAGAAATTGCCGCTATAGGAATCAACCAGATGCCAGGCTCCAATGCTTTGGATGTCGCCAAGGAAGTGAAAGCAAAGATAAAAGACTTGCAACAATATCTTCCTGAAGGCATTACAATGAATATCGTAATGGACAACACCAAATACGTCACCGCCTCTATCGACGAAGTATTGGTCACAATCATAGAAACCACATTGCTCGTCATCTTGGTGATGTTCTTATTCTTACAAAACATACGCGCCGTCATCATCCCTGCACTGACAATACCTATCTCATTATTAGGAACTTTCGCCATAATGAAATTATTGGGATTCTCCATTAACCTATTAACATTATTCGGATTGGTATTGGCAATAGCCATTGTAGTCGATGACGCCATCGTAGTGGTGGAAAACTCATCACGACTTATAGAATCGAAAAAATATTCACGCAAAGAAGCAGTGACGAAAGCTATGGAAGAGATACAAGGTCCTGTAATCAGCATCGTTTTGGTATTGCTTGCCGTCTTCGTCCCTACAGCCTTCATCGGCGGAATAACAGGAGAGCTCTACAAACAATTCGCGCTTACAATAGCCACTGCTACAGTTATTTCCGGATTCATATCCTTGATATTCACTCCTGCGATGTGCGTCTTATTCTTAAAAGAAGAAAAATGGAGTCTCAAATGGTTCAATAGATTATATGACAAGACATTAGGATTATATATAAAAATCGTCAAGTCATTTTTAAGAAAACCAGCGATAGCACTCACCACATTCGTCATAGTCTCCATAATCACGATGTTCATCTTCTTCAAACTGCCTAACGAATTCTTGCCTAACGAAGACCTCGGATATTTTCTTGTGACAGTACAGCTTCCGAATTCTGCAAGTTTAGAAAGGACACAGAAAGCTACTGGCGACTTATCCAAGATGTTAGACAAATATCCAGAGATTGACACATATCTAGTTATCAACGGATTCTCTTTTGTCAAAGGTGGCAACAGTTCCAATGAAGCGAGTGTCTTCGTAATGTTAAAAGACTGGAACGAACGTAAGGGCAAGTCGCAATCCGCAGCTGCGATAATCGACAAGATCAACGCAGAATCCGTTGAGATACAAGAAGCTAATATCTTTGCCGTCAATCCGCCTTCAATTCCAGGACTCGGCGCCTCCGGCGGTTTGGCATTCGTACTCGAAGACCGTAACAACTTAGGAACG
>JAFYUH010000131.1 GCA_017549605.1 Bacteroidales bacterium | reverse complement strand
TTTGAAAAGACCAAAAAATTATTACCTATTATATTGGTAAAATCCAAAAATGGAGGAAAAAATTATGAGAATGAAAAGATTTTTGTCATTCATGCTTGCATTAGCTATGCTCGCATCTATGGCAATCTCTGCTTCAGCTGCGACAACGCTGTACTATGCTCAGGACTTTAGTGGTTATAATACCACCGATGAAGTTTTAGCTGATACGGCTAACTGGAAAGGCAACCCAAGTCTTGAATCCGCAAGCACTGCTGTGTCAAAGCGTGATGAAACTAATAAAAGCATGCTCAGCCAGTCATCTGGTATAGCAGGTTTTAGCAATTCAGCTCCTGAACTTGTTACAGACGCAAACGGCGTAAACTGGTTCAGCTTACACAATAGCGAAAGCGTAGGTACAGTCAACGCTTGGTTTGTTGTTGTTCCTGACAACACATGGGACTACACAGCTGAATCAGCTAAAGATGAAACCTATGTTATTTCCTATGACATTAAGGTAAATTCCAGAGGTGTACGTCTTAATAACAATTTATTCCAACAGACTTTATGGACAGACGCAACATCTTCAAACAATGCCACTGACTATCTCTTTAAACTCTATAAGAATGATGCTGCATCTGAAGCTGCACCCATCACAGTGCTTGCTATGAGAAGACAGTACGATGGTTATGGTCATGAATACACATTAGCTAATGATACGGCGTATAAATTTTCAGCAAGCTATACTCCCCGTTATAACGCTTCTACAGGTGCACTGGAAGCCAAAGGTCCTGCAAAGAAGACTTATGTTAACGGCGTAACAGAAAACAATAGCGGTAATGCCGAGTATGCAGATGGCAAACCTAACCTTGCCGCACTTGCTATTAAATATGCATACGACTACACAATGCAGTTCTCTAACATCAAAATGTACACAATTGATAACAGCGAAGGATTTAAAGTTTCAAGAATCGGTGAAGGAACTATTCCTACAACAGGTGCTAGTGTAACAGTTAAATTCTCACAGCCTGTTTACGCTCCTACTTTTGACAAGAATGCAGTTACAATCGAAGGTCTTACAAACGGTGAAGACTTCCTCGTTTCTGATGTTACAGAAGTTGTTTCCGGTACAGATGTTTACTCAACAGCTACAGTAAGGTTCCTTTCAAAGCTTGAACCAGCTGCTGATTATGATATCGTATTCCCTGCTGCAACAGCAAATGAAATTGCTGCAACACTTGGTGCAAACAACACAGTTACTGTTTCAACACCCGAACCTGAAGTTGTTGTTTCTAACCAGATTATAACAAAGGCTTGGGGCACAGACGCTGCTGCAACAGTTTCTACTTTCGCAGCTGACGGTGTTTACGGTGTATCTCAGGATATCAAAAACAACACATCAGAAGCTAAAGACTTTGCAGTTATCTACGCTGTTTACGCAGGCGGAAAACTTGCAGATGTTGTTTACACAAGCGAAAATATCGCAGCTGGCGAAACAACTACAATTGGTACTGGTGTTAAACTTGAAAATGTAGCAGGCGGCCAGGTTAAATCATTTATCTGGGATGGTCTCACATCAATCAAACCTCATACAGAAGCATCTGTATGGAACATTGCAGAATAAGGAGGGCGATTAGATTATGAAAAAATTTACTAAAATATTATCTTTAGCACTCGCCCTTGCGCTTGTGCTCAGCACTA
>JAFYUH010000130.1 GCA_017549605.1 Bacteroidales bacterium | reverse complement strand
TATACCGAATTCATTACTGATACCTCTGAAAGAATAACCTTCCTCTAGCATTCTCATGTATTTAAGTAATGCTTCATAATCGTGTTTTTTGCGCATAAAGAAACCCCAAAGTTTTTTGTCCAAACTTTGGGGTTCACTTCATTCCTCGTAGCGATTTTTTAATTTTGAGATTCTGAATTCCTCCAATTCCTCCAATTCCTCAATTCCTCAATTCCTCAGTTCCTCAAATCCTTAGTTCCTCAAATCCTTAAATCTTAAGTATTCTCTTAACAACGTTTCCTTCGTTTGTCTTTATCTCAACGAAATAAACTCCTGATTCAAGGCTATTGATGACGTAGTTACTGCCACCAATATTAGTTTCCATAACTTTATTTCCAACGACGTTATAGACCGCGATATAAGTCATATTGTCGCATACTATAGTGAAGTTGTCTTTCGATGGATTTGGATAGATAGAAGCTTTTATCGCTGAGTTTTCAATTGTAGATTCTGTGGTCTTGACAGTCACGTCGCTGAACAGACCGTTGCAGTCTTCGTAGATGGCTCTGACGCTGTAGACATATTCGCCTTCGGCTAAGCCGCTATCAGTGAAGCTTGTCTCTTCTGTAGTGCCGACTAATACCGTTCCACGATAAACTTCAAAAACTGTTGCCTGTAGTCCGCTGTCTGTAGTCCAATTCAAGACGATGTCGTTGCAGATAAATCCGCCTTTAAGGTCTTTCACTGCATCGCACATTTCTTGGTACTCGTATTTGCATGAGCAGTCGTTGACCCATGAGCATAAGAATGTGGTTGTAGGTGACAATGTAGGGCTCATATAGACAGCGACGTAGTTGTCTTTCATCACGATGAACTTGCATTCGTTATCGTATTGGTCTTTGCCAACCCATTCGAGTGTGACTTCCACATTAGACTCTATGTTTAAGCGGAATTCGCCAAAACTTCCAGAGGTGAGTGTCAAGGTGTCTGTTGGTCTTCCGCTGTCGTATTTCACCAAGAGCGCTGCTCCGTTCCAGCCGTCGCTGTATGAGTCGCTGAGCTGGAAGATGTAGCCGCATGAAAGTGCGTAGCTCTCGCTGAATTCGTATTCTCTTCCGTATAAGTCAGATGCCTTTAAGGTGAAAGGAATGCTAGAGTCTAAGTCTTCTGATACTGTTATGTTGAAGAAAGCGACGCCTGATGAGTTGCCGCCTATAGAACTGAATTCGGCTTCTGTCTGGTTTAAGGTGATGAGGTCGCTGCTGCTTGATAAGCTGCCTTTTACCTTCACTGCAATTTCGTTGCCGATGTTGTTTAACACCAAACCGAGGTCTGCTGTCTCGCCAGCTTCAAGGATGCCATTGCCGTTGTTGTCATTTTTTACTATGAATGAAGCTAATACGAGTTCGCTGTCTCTTACTTCTATTGGGAATGTCGATGATGAAACGACGGTTGCGTTTTCGTAGAAGTCTATGTTGAAATACAACTCTGACTCATAGCTTATGTCTTCATTTGCAACAATCTCGAATTCATTGCTAAGTGTGACGTCGCCATTAGCTGCTATGTTGTTGATGACAGCTTCAGCGTCTGTTATTGTCACGTCTTCATTTGAACATGAGATGACGGCTTTGATGTTGTTGTATTCTTTTGCAGAATCGTTATGGATGCTGACGCTTAACTTGACAGTCTCGCCTGGATTGAGGTGACCGTTGTTATTAGCAGACATATCGTTGAGAGTTACTTCATTCAATACGAAGTCGCCTATCTTGATGCTGTTGACAGCTTTGAAAGCATCGATGAGACCTGTTCCGAAGAAGTTGTCTTTTGTCTCTGTGAGTTTCTTTGCTGTTGTCTCCAATGTCATGCAGATGTCGGCAGGAGTGAGGTCTCTGTTCTTTTCCAACATAAGAGCCATGACGCCGGCAACGCAAGGTGCTGCCATAGAAGTGCCGCTCTTTAAGTTATATCCTTGAGTGTCGCTGTAGTCGAGTGACTTTACGCCTACGCCAGGAGCGCATACGTCAGGACGGATGAGTCCTATTTGATCGCCACCGTAAGGATAGTCGTTGAACACTGTGCCAGTCCAGGTGACAGGTCCTTTAGAACCGTTGGTGTATTTGTTTTCGAAGTAGTCGATGGCGCCTACTGCCACAACGCATGACAATCCGCCTGGGTTGACTTGTTGGTCAGGGTGTAACCATGGTGGAGGACAGCTTGCTGGAGCCAGGATGTTGTTTGGAACTTGCATCTGTGGAGTCATATTGGTGCCGTAGTTGCCGGCTGCTACTGATGCAACAACACCTAATTCCAAAGCGTTGACGCAGGTGTTGCGTAACATTGTCTTGTTTGCTTCGCTTGGTGCCAAGACGCCTAACGACATGCTTAAGATGTCAGCATGATGCTCGATGGCGAATTCCATGGCAGAGTTGATGCTGCTTGTAGATCCTGAGCCGTAGTCGTCGAGAGCCTTCACGCACATCAATGTTGCGTCTGGAGCCATGCCGGTGAGTACGCCTGCTGTTCCGTCGCCGCAGATGGTTCCTGCGCAGTGTGTGCCATGACCGTATCTGTCCATAGTGTCGTCATTGTCGTTGACGGTATTATATCCGTGGTTAGGATATTGTGCCCCGCCGTCCCATAAATGGTCCTTGAGGTCTTCGTGGTTGTAGTTGACACCAGAGTCGATGACAGCAACGAGGACGCCTTTACCAGTGTAACCCATAGCCCATACTTTATCAGCATTGACCATGTAGATATTGTCTGTCATGTCAACGTCATCGTCAATGGTCTGTTGTCTGTTGACTGTTGTCTGTTGACATTCTTCAGGAATCATCTTAACCATCTCGTCATAGCCGATGAGCATGATGTCTGGATGTTCTGAAAGAAGGTAGATTACGTTGCGGTCTGCAGTACAGCTGATGGCGTTTGAGAGCCAGTGTGTCTTGATGTCTGTGACCTTATAACTTCTTGTCTCTGCTTTAAGTATCGACAAGACTGCTTGTTGTTTCTCTTCTGAGAAAAGCTTGAGTTCGTCAACGAGGATGTTGCGTTTCACTTCTTTGTCGAGTGAAGCATCGGCGCGAGTCCTTAGTTTTGTGATGTCTATCTGTGACTTGAAGATGATGTTGATAGGAATCATCTCGTCGCCTTTTTGATTTAATACATCTTGCAATCTAGAATCTATAGTGCTTTGTGCAAATCCTATATTACATAATAAGATGAGGGTTAATGTTAATAGTAATGCCTTTTTCATAATACCTTGTTAAATTAGGAACTGAGGATTTAAGGAATTGAGGAATTGAGGAAATTTTAACCTTCATACCTTTATACCCTTATACCCTCAAGTCCTAATTAGTTTTTAATAATTCTTTTAACAATATTTCCTTCTTCAGTATTTATCTTAATGAAATAAACTCCAGCGTTTAATTTAGATACGTTAACACTTGTCATATCTCGGTGACTTGGTGTCTCGGTGACTTGGTGTCTTCCATAAATGTCATAAACGATAACTTCTTTAATTTCAGTTTCTGTCTCGATATAGAGTCTGTCGTTAGTTGGGTTAGGGTAGACTTTTACTTTTGTTTCTTGAGAATATTCGTTGATGTCAAGACCCCATTGAGCGAGTATGCTCTTGAATAAGCCGTTGCATTCTTCATATACAGGTCTTACGCTGTAAGTGTAAGAGAACTTTCTGTTGTGATCTATGTTGCTGTCGACGAATGACAGTCCGTCAGTCTCGCCCATATATTTTGTGTCACGGTAGATTTCATACTTGATGAAATCTTCGCCAGCAGGAGCTGCCCATGTCAAGATAACGGAGTTTTGCTTTACGTCAGCCTTGAGGTTTTCTACTGGTTTGCACATCTCGAAGCTTTCATTTACGCATGAACAGTTGTTGATCCATGAATAGAGGAAACCGTTGTTGAGGAAGCCGCCGTTTTGGTAGATGATGTTGCCGTTTTCATTTTTGATGATGAAGCTGTTTTCCAAATCCCAAGAGCCTTTTACCCATGACAATGACACTTCTACGTCGTTGGCAATTTTACGTTTGTAAGTCTTTGTCTTGCCGTCTTGTATTGTGAAAGCTTCGTCAGGAGTGCCGTCGCTGTATGAAATTACCAAGGCAGCTTTGTTCCAGCCGTCGCCGCTGGTATCATAAAGTTCGAATGTTATTTCACAAGATTTTTTGTAGGTGCCTTCGAATTCGTATTTGTTGTTGAAGGCATCGCTGACGTTGATAGCGATAGGAAGTTTGAAGTTGTCGCCGGCGTTGTCTGCTAATGTCACGTTGAAGTATGCTACTGATGAAGCATTGTCGCCTATGCTGCTGAACTCAGCTTCTGCCTTGTTGATGGTGAGTTTGCTGTTTGTTGTAGAGATGGCGGCTTTCAATCCTACTGCTATCTCATTGCCGACGTTGTTCAATACGATGCCGAGGTCTGCTGTCTCTCCGGCTTCGAGCAATCCGTTGCCGTTGTTGTCGTTCTTGATTACGAATGAAGAGAACTGTATCTCAGAACCGCTTACGTATACTGGAACTCTGATGTATGAGATTTCTTCGTCGTTTTCGTTATAGAAATAAACATCGAATGCGAGTAATGTCTTAGGTGATGTGTTGCCGTCTAAAGAGAAAGCGAATGCATTTTCGATGTTGACTTTTTCATTAGCCTTGATGTTTTCTATTTGAGCGATAGAGTCTGTTATTGTGACCAATTCGTTTCTGCTTCTTAAGACAGCTTTAACGTTGCTGTAGCTTTCTTCTGAGTTGTTTTTGAAGCTGACGTTAAGACCTGCGTTTTCGCCAGCGTTGATGTTGCTGTTGTTGTTGCCGTCTTTGTCGTTGATAACGCAGCTTACAAAGTTGAAGCTTCCGTTGTCTATCGCATTCATCGCTGCCAATGCATCAACGCGGCCAGAACCTGTTTTGTTGCTTTTGCTGTCAGAGAGCTTGACGCTTGTTGTCTCTAATATTCTGCAGATGTCGGCAGGAGTGAGGCTTGGGTCTTTTTCAAGCATGAGGCACATGACGCCAGCAACGCAAGGTGTTGCCATTGAGGTGCCGTTCATTGATGTATGTCCGTTGTTTGATGAGTAGTCGAGTGATATGATTGATACGCCAGGAGCGCATACGTCAGGACGGATGAGACCGATGCCTGGGTTGTATGGATAATCGTTGAACTCAGATTCTTGCCATGTGACAGGACCTTGTGATGAGAAGTCGGCTGGAGCGTCGTTATAGTCGACAGCGCCTACTGACACCACGCATGACAAGCCGCCGGCGTTGGCTTCTTGGTCAGGGCTGAGCCATGGAGGAGGACAGCCGCCAGGGATGATGACGTTGTCAGGAACAGGCTTGATCATCATATATTCGTTAGCGCCGTAGTTGCCTGCTGCCACAGCAGCGACTACGCCTAATTCCAATGCTGTGACGCAGCTGCGACGTAACATGACTTTTTCAGAGAGGTCAGGCAAAGTGACGCCTAACGACATGCTTAAGACATCGGCATTGTGTTCTACTGCCCATTCCATACCGCTGTTGATATGATGTGCGGTTCCTGTGCCTTCGTCGCTGACGCTCTTGACGCACATCAAAGTGGCTTTAGGAGCGATGCCTGTCTTTGTGCCTGAAGTGCCGTCGCCGCAGATGGTGCCTGCGCAGTGTGTGCCGTGACCGAATTTGTCCATAGGGTTGTTGTTGCCGTCGTAGGTGTTGTAGCCGTGATAAGGGAACTCAGCGCCGCCGTCCCATACGTTGTTGGCAATGTCAACGTGATTGTAGTTGACGCCTGAGTCGATGACTGCAACGACAACGCCGTCGCCTGTATAACCCATATTCCAGATATCGTCGGCATTGACTTTGGTGATGTTTTCTGTCATGCCGCTGATGCCTTCAGCTCTCTCTGAATAGTTGTTGCTGATAAGGACTTTCTCTTCGTTGTATCCGATGACGAGAACGTCAGGATGTTGTGCCAGCTGATAGATGACGTCTGCTGTTGTGCTGCAGTTGATGTAGTTTGCAAGCCAATGGCAGCTGATGTCTCTCACCTTGCTGCTTCTTTGTTCAGCGTCGAGGATTGACAATATTTCTTGTTGTTCTTTTTCTGTGAAGCTTTTAAGTTCATCGACTAATATGTTGCGTTTTGCGTCCTTGTCGATGATGTTTTCTGCTCTGTTTCTTAAATTGTTGAAATTCATCTGCGATTTGAGGATGATGTTGACGCTTATCATCTCATCGCCTTTTTGGTTTAACACTTCTTGTAATCTAGGTTCTATGGTGCTTTGAGCCATGCCTAAACTGCAAAAAGAAATGATGACTAATAATGTAAAAACTAACTTTCTCATACAACTTGTTTTAATGGAGCAAAGATAATAAAAAGACTAAAGACTAAGGACCAGTTATACACATTCAACTAAAAAAAACTTTATCCCTTAACCCTTAACCCTTAGCCCTTAGCCATTTGTCATTAGTCTTTCTTTTTGGGCGTTCCGGCTATCGCCGTCGGGCTTTCCGCTCTATCTTTGCTCGCTTTTATTTTCTCCTCGCTTAAAAAATCCCGAAGTCCATAGTCCGAAGTCTGAAGTCCGAAATCGCTTCGCAAAGGATGCCGCTCCAATCCCTAACGCAACACCTATTATAAAAATTCAGAATCTTAAACTCTCAGAACTTCAAAATTTTGAGTTTC
>JAFYUH010000129.1 GCA_017549605.1 Bacteroidales bacterium | reverse complement strand
TTTGAAAAGACCAAAAAATTATTACCTATTATATTGGTAAAATCCAAAAATGGAGGAAAAAATTATGAGAATGAAAAGATTTTTGTCATTCATGCTTGCATTAGCTATGCTCGCATCTATGGCAATCTCTGCTTCAGCTGCTCCTCAGCTCTATTTAAAAATAGACCTTGACCGCTATGAAACCATCGATGATTTCTTAGCAATCGTAGCTGAAAACAGTGAACGTAATGTGGCAGGTGCAGTATCACTTCGTGATGCAGGTACATATGTACAATACGGTTCATCAAATGCTGTTGGTGACTGGTCAAATACTCATTCAAGATTTACAACAGATGCTAACGGCATTAAATGGTTTGAGTTCCTGAACACAGAAGGCACATCTTCTACTAGCAGAAACGGTAACTTTTATGTTATGCCTGCTACCACATGGGACTATGTAAATACTCCGGGTGAAACTTATGTTATTTCCTACGACTTGAAAGTTAACCCACTTTCACAGGAATTAGAAGCTAAAACCGCAGGCTATGATATTACAGCGGTTTGGGCTTCTGATGACGCAGGAACCGGTGCTAAAGAGGACAGTTTTGCAAGATTGGCAAGAACTGCAACAACCTCTGCAGACATAACACTTATTACATACAATTCACACTCTTCCGGCGACTCACGAGGAACTGATGTATATGGCGTGATGACTGCAGACACATCTTACAAACTTGCAGTTGGTTACAAATATGATGAAACAAAGGACTACCCTGTTAAAAATGTAGCGGTTAACGGTGTAATCAACTCTACAAGTGACGCTAAGGCCGGAGCATCAAATGCTACACCCAAACTTCTTGGTTTCCACTCTCTTCACAACGCTCTTATGGGTGAAGCTATCAGAGAGTTCAAAATGTACACAATCAGCAACGCTGCTAACGCATTTAATGTTTCAAGAGTTGGCGAAGGAACTATTCCTGCAACAGGCGCTACTGTAACAGTTAAAATTTCACAGCCTGTTTACGCTCCTTCTTTTGACCCCGATGCAGTTACAATCGAAGGTCTTGTAAATGGCGAAGACTTCCTCGTTTCTGATGTTACAGAAGTTGCAACAGTAGGTAGCGAAATTTATTCAACAGCTACAGTAAGGTTCCTTACAAACCTTGAAGATGCTTCTGACTACACAATTACATTCCCTGCTACAATTAAGAATGAAATTGGTACTGAGCTTGGAACAAACAACACAGTTACTGTTTCAACACCCGAACCTGAAGTTGTTGTTTCTAACCAGATTATAACAAAGGCTTGGGGCACAGACGCTGCTGCAACAGTAAATACTTTCGCAGCTGACGGTGTTTACGGCGTATCTCAGGATATCAAAAACAACACATTAGAAGCTAAAGACTTTGCAGTTATCTACGCTGTTTACGCAGGCGGAAAACTTGCAGATGTTGTTTACACAAGCGAAAATATCGCAGCTGGCGAAACAACTACAATTGGTACTGGTGTTAAACTTGAAAATGTAGCAGGCGGCCAGGTTAAATCATTTATCTGGGATGGTCTCACATCAATCAAACCTCATACAGAAGC
>JAFYUH010000128.1 GCA_017549605.1 Bacteroidales bacterium | reverse complement strand
GTAGCAATTCTATCTTCACAAACATCCATATATGGCTATTTTCACAGAAGTTAGGAATATGGATGTATGACACAAAACCGAACTCAATACCAGCGGTTTAACATTATTTCCCTCCATTATGCCATTATTACGCTTTTTCTTCGTATATTTGTAAAAAAAAGAATTTGAAGTGAACAGATCTATATTAAAACTGGCTATACCTAACATTATCAGCAATATAACCATCCCTCTCCTAGGATTGGTAGACATGATTTTGATGGGTCACCTCGACTCGGCAATATACATTGGAGCCATCGCTTTAGGCGGAACAATATTCAGCGTGCTTTACTCATTCTTCAGTTTTTTGCGAGCCGGCACCACAGGCTTCACCGCACAATCTTACGGCAACAACGACAAAACTGAGATAATATACTCACTATACCGTTCCGTATGTATCGGCATACCTATTATTATATTGATATTATCACTTCAGATTCCTATTGCAAAAATAAGCAGCCTGCTCCTCGACGGTAGCAACGAGGTCAAAGAACTGGCGATTACATATTTTTATGTAAGAATATGGGCAGCACCTGCGAACATCCTCCTCTATTGCCTTAACGGCTGGTTCGTGGGAATGCAGAACACAAAAATCCCGATGTTCATAGCCATATTAATAAATGTAATGAACATCATCTTAAGCTTCATCTTGGTTATAATATTCGAACAAAATGTCAAAGGCGTCGCACTAGGAACAGTGATAGCTCAATATAGCGGACTCTGCTTGGCGATAGTTCTGTTAATAAAAAATTACAAATCATATTTCGTTAAAATAAATAAAGAAATATTATTCAACATCGAGAAAATAAAACGCTTCTTCAGAGTCAATCGCGATTTGATGATACGCAGTTTTCTGTTGATTATAAGCATCGCCTTCTTCACCAACCAATCAGCGAAGTTAGGCAACAACATATTAGCTATCAACATGATATTGCTGCAATCTTTTTATATATTCTCATATTTCACAGACGGATTCGCTTATGCAGGCGAAGCTCTCGTAGGAAAATTCGTAGGTTCTAACGACAAAACAAATCTTCAAAAAGTCGTCAGACTTCTTTTAATATGGGGCTTTGCCATAAGCATTCCTTTCACAATACTTTACGCCTTGTTCCCAACAGATTTCGTGAAGATAATTTCAGACAATACTGAAATCCTAACAGAGGTACAACCATATTACATATATATGATTATCATACCATTGATAACATTCACTGCCTTTATATGGGACGGAATTTACATTGGGGCGACAGCATCTAAAGCAATAAGAAACACCATGATAATATCGACAATATTCGTCTTCATCCCTTCATGGTACGTTCTCATGCCTAGATTCGGAAACCACGGATTATGGATGGCATTCTTATGCTTCATGATAGCCAGAGGCCTTGCCATGACGCTGATGTACAAGAAAAATATTATTAACACTGTTAAAGAAAATTAAGATGCATATACTTTCGAAATCGACATATATAAAAGGTGAGCAATGTCCAAAGGCTCTTTACATGTACAAAAAACATCCGTATCTTCGTGACAAACTCAGCATAGAACAGAGAGCCAAATTCAAAAGAGGAACAGACGTCGGCGTTCTGGCAAGAGATTATTTTTCCGGCGGCGTCAATATGACTCCATCGAATCCTACCCTATTCGGCAAGATGTTCGAGCAAACAATGCAGAACCTTAACAACCCGAATGTCAACGTCATGTATGAAGCGATCTTCATCTATAATGACACTCTCATCATGCTCGACATTCTCGTTCGCGACGGAGACAAATGGCGCGCCATCGAAGTGAAGAGCTCTCTTTCATTAAACGAGACTTATTACAAAGACGCCGCTCTTCAATATTACGTCTTAAACGGCTGCAATGTTCCGATCAGCGATATGCAGCTGATGTATATCAACGAAAATTATGTCAAAAACGGCGATATTGACATAAACAATCTGTTTGTTTTCCAATCTGTAAAAGAATATGCGGAACAGCAATTAGACATAATTGGCAAGAAAGTCAATGAATTCAAAGATGTCGTAAACCTCAGCAATGCACCTCGCATAAATATTGGAACACAATGTTTTACACCATACAAATGCGATTTCGTTGGACATTGCTGGAAAAAAGTCGAGAGAGACAGTTTCCTTCATTCAAACGCGATGAATAATGATGAGCTGTTTTCTTTATACAACAGCGGCGTCCAAGACAACAGAAACTTCAAGAAATTATTAGATCCTCTATCATTGGAAACCAGCCAGATCGACGCATTGGAACAAGATACTTTCTATGTAAACTATAAAAAATTCTATGATTTGATTGGCAAAAGAACAGAATCAATCGGATTTCTTAACTTACTGTTTTACAGACCGGCAGTTCCTATTTTAGACGGCCACAAGCCTTATCAGGAAATAATCCTAGCATTCTCAATCTTGTCAAACGAAAGCGGAGAAACAGTGGAATGGAATTGCCTCGACGATTATTCAAAAATGGAAGAAGGTCTGAAAATCCTGACAGAGGAACTGAAGAGATACGAAAAAGTCGTTTATTTCTCGCCACAGAACATAAATATGATGATGCAGAGATATCACATCGTTGAATCGAAGGATGTCTTGTTTAAAATAATCAACTTAAAAGACGTCTTGAAAAACTCCGATTTCTTCAACGGCAAGACAAAATATGACTTCTCATTAAAGACCATCTACGAAGGATTATTCCCTTCAGAAAAGATGTTCGAGCATAGCAGAATCATACTTAACGCCACAAGCGACAATGAGTTAGAACGAATTCTGGTCAACCAAGACATGGAAGACGAGAACAAATATCTGCAAAAGACATATAATTTCTTGTTAAAATAAACAGTTGATTTACAAGATATTATATTTTCAATAAAATTTTTCAACATTTAATTAACATGCTATTTTTTATTGTAATTTTGAAGCATGAACAACGATAATACAAATTATACAAAAGCGGGATTCGGCAGAACAAGAGCCGCTAGCATTCCAAGTGAAATTTTAGCCAATCAAGGTAGAGTTCCACCTCAAGCAATAGATTTAGAAGAAGTAGTTCTCGGTGCCATGATGCTTGAAAAAGGAGCTATTAACGCTGTCATCGACATGTTAACTCCTGAAGTATTCTACAAAGAATCACACAAATTGATTTTCACTGCAATTAAGGACTTATTTGCCAAGTCAGAACCTATCGATATTCTCACTGTTACCAACCAACTTAAAAGTTCTGGCAACTTAGAAGTCGTTGGCGGTCCTTATTACATTTCACAACTGACAAACCGCGTGGTGAGTTCTGCTAACATTGAATATCACGCTCGTATTATTTTACAGAAATATATCCAGCGTCAGCTTATCGTGATTTCTTCAGAAATCATCAAAGACGCTTACGAAGATACCACCGACATTTTCGACTTGCTCGACAGAGCCGAAAACAAGTTATTCCAGATCAGCGAAAATAACCTGAAGAAAAACCACGACCAAATGCCTGACTTGGTCAGTATGGCTATTTCAGATATTGAAAAAGCTCGTAACAACGGCGCTACATTGAGAGGCGTTCCTTCTGGTTACACTGAATTGGACCGCATCACACAAGGCTGGCAGAAGTCTGACCTTATCATCTTGGCTGCTCGTCCTAGTATGGGTAAGACAGCGTTCGCGCTTAACCTCGCTCGTAACGCAGCCGTCGACTTTAACAAGCCTATTGCATTCTTCTCTTTAGAAATGTCGTCTGTTCAGTTAGTTACACGTCTCATTTCAACAGAGACAATGTTAACCGCTGATAAGTTAAGAACTGGTAACTTGGCAGAATATGAGTGGCAACAGCTCAATACAATGGTATCACCTCTCGTCAATGCCAAGATTTTCATCGACGATACCGCCCAGCTGTCAATCTTCGACTTAAGAGCAAAATGCCGTCGTTTGAAACAACAGCATGACATCCAGATGATCTTCATCGACTACCTCCAATTGATGACAGCCAAAGGCGAGAAGAACGGAACTCGTGAACAAGAAATCAGTACCATCAGCCGTTCATTGAAGAGCTTGGCAAAAGAATTAAACGTTCCTGTTTTGGCATTGTCCCAGTTAAGCCGTAGCGTTGAGACACGTCCTGGTTCCAAAAAGCCTATCCTTTCCGACTTACGTGAATCTGGTGCTATCGAACAAGACGCCGATATGGTATTGTTCATCTATCGTCCAGAATACTATGGTCTTACAGAAGACGAAGGCGGAGCTTCAGCAAAAGGCAAAGCCGTCATCAGCATCGCAAAACACCGTAACGGTAAACTTGGCGATGTCACATTGAAATTCGTCGGTCAATATGCTAAATTCGAAGATGTCGTTGAGACATACGGAGATATCGGAGGAGGCGCAGCAGAAGGCAACGGCAGCTTGATGCCAAACAATAACTTCGAACAATTCACAACGAAAGTCGTCTCATCAAGAATGAACGATGATTTCCTCGGAGCATAAAAAAAGGTGTGATCACTCACACCTTTTTCATTTATATAAGAAAACAAAAAATTATTCAGCATAAATTCTTGTTCCGCCGTTTTCATCTGACAATGTTGTTGCGTCAGTGATAACAGCTTCTTTGCCAGTAGCTTCAACGAATTTGATAGCAGCACGCATTTTAGGAGCCATGCTACCTTCTGTAAACTGACCGTCAGCAAGATGTTTCTTAGCTTCTGAGAGAGAGATTCTACCCAATGCTTGTTGGTTTTCTTTCTTGAAGTTGATATATGCTTGAGGAACGTCTGTCAAGATGTAGAATTCGTCAGCACCTGTTTGGATAGCTGCCAATGATGAAGCGAGGTCCTTGTCGATAACAGCTTCAACGCCAACGACGCTACCGTCTTTTTCTACGACTGGGATACCACCGCCACCAACTGTAACAACGATATGGCCAGCGTCTGTCAATGACTTAACAACTTCTATGTTATTGATTTTTATTGGTTGTGGCGATGCAACGACTTTTCTCCAGCCACGACCTCTTGGATCTTCGTGATAGATAGCACCTGTTTGTGCAGCAAAAGCTTCAGCTTCTTCTTTTGTATAATAAGGTCCGACAGGTTTTGTAGGATTTTGGAACATTGGGTCATTTTGGTCAACAACGACTTGTGTTATCAATGTAACGACATTTCTGTCTATCTTTTCTTGAGCTAAAACTTTCTTGAAACCTAATTCAACGAGATAACCGATAGAGCCTTGTGTTTCTGAAACGCAGAAATCCATTGGCATTGCTGGCAAATCAAAAGTCTTCAAACCAGCTTCATGTTGTAACATTACGTTACCGACTTGTGGACCATTGCCGTGACCAATGATCAAACGATTACCTCTTTTCAAAATATCAGTCAAAGCTTGACATGTTTCTGTAACATTAGCGATTTGTTCCTGATATGTACCTTTTTGGTTGCTTCTTAACAATGCATTGCCGCCAAGAGCTACAACAACTAATTTACTCATTATTATTGATTTTTTTAATTATTATTTCTTTATATAAGTAACAGTATATCCTGCTTGTGAAAGTGTCAATTCCGTTTTGGTTATAGACTCTATTTTCATAGTATCAGAGAAAGCTCTCTTAACCATACCAGTATAGTCACCTTTTAATATTAATAAGTCGCCGTCTTTTTCCCATTTGTTAAATACGACATAACCCAAATTCAATGAACTTGCAGAACCGTCTTTATTCAATGTAAAGCCTTGCTCTTCAGAACCACCTGTCATTTCAACCCAAGTTCCTACAGGTGATGGAGTGCATGACATCATACCTAATGTCAATAATACGATTGCAAAACCTAATATCTTTTTCATAATTTAAAAATTCTTTGACAAAAATACAAAATTTAGTCTTCGTTAAGACTAAATATTTATTAACAAATAAACATATATAATTAAAAGTCCAGATAGTAATCTTTCAAAAACTCTCTATATTCTTCAGTATATGAATAGTCCTTATTTCTTATAGTAAAGCATTCAGTTTCAACCTCCTTCACTTCATTCAAAACAAACTGCATATTAACTCTGTTAGCATCCTTACCTTCGATAGGAACTATATGCATCTCTTTCTGAAGATAGAATCCAAGTTGTTCTGCTTCTTTGATAAACAACCTTGATTCATAGAATGGCAATACTAATGCGAATCTGGAATCTGCCTTCATCATCTTCTTTGCTGAAAGCAACAAATCTCTGAAACTCAATGTTGAGACGTGACGTGCCATCACTTTTTTCTCTTTGATAGGCTTGACATCGCTAGCATAAAAAGGAGGATTTGAAACTATCAGATCATACTTCTTATTCATTTCGTCTGCAAAGGCCCTTACATCAGCGTTAAAAACATTTAACCTTTCATTCCACACTGAGATGTTAAAATTCTGCTTAGCTTCTTCGTATGAGTCTGCATCCAATTCAACTGCGTCAACTGTTCCAGCGCCTTTTTGAGATAAAATCATCGGAATTATACCGCTGCCTGTTCCAATATCCAAGACATTGTCAGATGACGACACGCCGACCCACTGCGCAAAAAGGACAGCATCTGTTCCAATACGCATAGTCGAGCGATGATGAAACATCCCGAACTTCTTAAAGAAAAAAGGACGACAATCCATAGATCAATTTTCAAGATACATGTCAATCAAACCATTAGGAGCCTTGATAAGTATCTTCTTTCCTTCCCTATCAACATCCTTGATAATATCGTCATGAATAGGTATCAAGACCTCTTTACCATTTATACAGATTTGAATCAAAGACTGTGTTGGATATTCAATAATCTCCTGAACTTTGCCGAGTTCGCCTTTTTCTTCATCAATAACAAGAAAATCAACAACTTCATGAGAATAAAAATCGTTACCTTCTTTCTCTGGAAGTAAATCCAAAGGAAGATAAACCGCAGTTCCAACGAGTTGCGCCGCAGCTTCCAAAGTCTTTAAATCTTGGAATAAGACGAAAGACTTATTGGAATGATAACCTATATTTTCAATAAAATAAGGTATAAGTCTATCATTTATATCAAGTAAAAAATAGTTCAACTCTTCAATCTCGTCAAATTGCTCATTATCGATACGTAAAGTCACCTCGCCTTTTAAGCCATGTGTCTTGACGATCTTACCAACATAAAAACATTTATCTTTTGTCATGAATATTTTTTTTTGCAAATATAAAAAAAGTAGAGAGATAAAAATCCCTCTACTCAAGTAAAAAATAGCAGTTTGTCATTTTATTTTAAGAAGACAGGTTTGAAGGTGAACATGACATATGCCCAGTTGTTGCAAGCATTTTTATCTCCGCCCTTCAAAGCTTGAAGTGTTTCTGAACCAATCATTTGGCTATAACCTAAGACTACATTAGATGTCTTTGACAATTTATATGACATTGTCAAGTCGATTTCTGTGCCAAGATAAGATTCCATTTTTTCATCAACATTTCCGTCTTTAATGACATCGGCTGCTGTCAAGAAAGCATGGCCTGTAAGATTTACTTCAAAAGCGCCGCTTGAGAACTGTACCATTGCGAACAAGTCGTTAAGACCTACTGAATTAGCCCAGTTACCGCTAGTGTTGAAATAATCCATATAGCCATTGAACTTATGTGAAGTTCCGTAGAATGGATTGAAAGATCTGTTTTTATAGCCGTCAGGATTTTCAATCATGTCTTTTTGGTCTGTACCTGAGAGGAGTTCCCAACCCATACCGAAAGTCCAATCATTATTGAGGCTGTAATCTGCGCCCAAACCTACATAGTAAGCTTCTAAATCTCTGTCTGTGTTATCCTTACCGATTGTGTAGTATCCAGATGCGTGGAAGTTGAAGTCTCCAGGAGTGTACACGATACGTCCACCGACGGTTTGATTGAAGATAGTGTGTTTCTTTTCATCAACCTTATCATCGTTAAACATATCTTTATCACGTTGATAACCATTATTCAAGAACAAAAGGCTAAGGCTTAAGCCATCTGCAATATCAGTATTCAACCAAACGAATTGCATCATTTTGTATTCGTGCAATCTGTAATAAGCGCCGCTGAGATGATAGCGATCTTGGTTAAATGCAGCACCGATATCAATTCTGAGCATTCCATCATAACGCAACAAAGCGACATCGTGGCTTCTGCCCTGTTGATCCCAGTTGGAACGACCGAAGATTCTTTCATCGTCGTATGAAAGTTCTTGACGACCTAATTTCAATGAGAGTGAAGGTGTTAAGAAATATTGTCCCCAAGCTTGGTGAACACTGAAAGTATTTGATGTGCTGAACAATTGTGGTTGGCTGCCCCACAAGAAGACATCTTGCATTGACACGCCCATTTTAACGCGGTCGTTTGAGTAGTTGAAATTGATTCTTGTACGTTGTGATGCAAATCCAGCAGGATCCGAATCCTTGTCAGTCAATGTTGAATATCCGTGGAGATATTCCATACGAGGTCTGACTTCTCCGCTTAATGTAAATTGTGCATAAGCGTGATTACCAAGTAAAAAACCAAACATGGTCAATACGAGGACTTTCTTAAGTGATGTAAACTTTTTCATAATTTGTTGTTTTTACAATTTGCTTGAAAAACGTTTGGAAAAAGTTATTGTTTAAAATTAACGAAAGATTAACATTTTATTTGGGCGTTCCGCTACGCGTCGGGCTTTCCGCTATATCTTTGCTCGCTTCGTTACACTCCGTTCGCAAAGGATGCCGCTTCAATCCCTAACGCAACAGCCTCTCCTATGACATAAACGCAACTCATAATATTTTAAAAATTACCAACTTTAATTGCCAAAAAAGTTGCATTTTTGCAAATAGAAAATTTTATTAAAACTATGAGTTTACAAACATTATATATCATTCTGCAACAGACTCTTATCATCACCACATTAGTTATAGGAATGATGATGGTCATTGAGTTTATCAACGTCAGGACTGGAGGATTATGGTCAAAGAGATTACAGAAGTCGCCTTGGATTCAGATTTTATTTGCCATCGTCATGGGTTTCATTCCAGGATGTCTCGGCACTTATACCGTTGTCTCTCTTTACGTCCATAGAGTCGTCAACTTCCCTGCTTTGATGGCAGCGCTCATCACGACAACAGGCGACGAAGCATTTTTCATGTTTTCCTTATTTCCAGAAAAAGCATTATTGATTAACCTGATATTGATAACGATAGCTGTAACAGTATCAACGATATTGCAATTCAGCATGAAGAACAAATTCATAGGATTGCGCAACGAAGAGCATTCATTTCCAGTACACGAAAACGAATCTTGCAGCCATTCGCATCATCACCATCACAGCGTAAAAAAGAATATAAAAAATATCAGTTTCGTAAGAGCCTTGCTCATCACATTAAGCCTTGGCGTTCTGACACTAGTAGCAAGCGGCGTCATCGACGGTTCTCATCACCTTAATTTATTAATGGGAGGACAAAGCGAGGAAAGCGTGATGCATTCTATTGAAAGACACCAAGACACTGAGTCGCTGAGTCACCAAGTTCATAGCCATTGTCATCATAGTCAACAGTCAACGGACAACGGACAACAGACCTATTCCTCAGATTGCGGTCATGAACATAGTCATGGCGGCGAAGCGGATTGGATTCGTATAATACTGATTATATTATTCGTAGCGATACTTATAATAAACATCGTAGCAGAAGAGCATTTCCTTGAAGAGCATATGTGGCAACATGTCATCAAGGTTCATCTTCCTAAGATATTTTTTTGGACATTTGCCGTAATCTTATGCCTTACTATTTTAAACAACTACGTCAACATTCATGACCTTATCGACTCCAAACCATTCATCGTTTTGCTAATAGCGATATTAATCGGTCTCATTCCACAATCCGGACCGCATTTGGTTTTCTTGATACTATTTGCCAACGGAGACTTGCCATTAGGCATTTTCCTCGCTAACTGCATCGTTCAGGACGGACATGGCGCCTTGCCATTATTAGCAGAATCAAGAAAGGCGTTTTTCCTTTCAAAGGGAATTAAAGTGGCGATTGCAATTATTGTTGGAATGATTTTAAATTAGGAGTTAAGAATTGTAACTCCTAACTCCTAATTCCTAACTCCTAATTAATTAAAAAATCTGTATCAACAACAACCCTACTCCTATTCCAACTATCGTTGCTACCATTCCAGGCATCATGAAGGAGTGGTTGAGAATATATTTACCGATTTTTGTAGTTCCAGTTCTGTCGAAGTTGATTGCCGCCACCACTGTTGGGTAGTTAGGGATGAAGAAATATCCATTGACCGCTGGGAACAATGCAATCAAAAGCATTGGATTCAAACCGAGGGCAATACCGAGCGGCATGATGGCACGCACTGTAGCAGCCTGGCTGTAAAGAAGAATTGACATCACGAACAAAGCAACGCCAAAGAGCCAAGGCATATCTGTCACAACGCTTTCAATAGAACCTGTGAGCTGTATTATATTTCCATTGATAAATGTATCTCCCATCCAAGCGACACCGAAGATCGCGATGACAGCCTGCATACCTGCTGAGAAAACACTGCCCTGTGCAGCCTTAGCACCAGAAGTCTTGGTAACCAACAAAATGACAGCTGCGGTTGTAAGCATCAGAATCTCAATCAAAGATGGCATTCCTAAAGCTCTACCATCAAATGTTGGACGCATTGAAGGAATAGAACCGAACAATACGATGAGAACTGTAGATGCGATGAAAAGAATAACTGATAATTTTGCGCTGAAGAGATTTTTGATGTCATTCAACTCGACGTGTGAGTTATCGAGCTCGCCGCTTTGAAGGCGTCTTTGATATTCAGGGTCATCGACGAGTTCCTTACCTACTCTCATTGAAGCAAAAGCACCGACTAAAACACCTATGAGTGTTGCTGGGATTGTTATCTTAAGGATGTCGAACAATGTGATATCGAAACCAGCGAGGAGTCCGAGAAGCGCTACTGTTGCAGCAGAGATCGGTGAAGCTGTGATGGCTTGCTGAGAAGCGATGACTGCGATGCCGAGCGGACGCTCAGGACGAATCTTAGTCTCACGAGCGACTTCAGCGATGACAGGCAACACTGAATAAGCGACGTGACCTGTACCAGCCAAGAAGGTGAATGTATAAGTCACCAATGGTGATAATATTGTAACATATTGAGGATGACGTCTCAAGATTTTTTCCGCAATCTTAACGAGGAAATCAAGACCGCCAGCAGCCTGCATAGCACCAGCAGCTGAGATTACAGCTGCTATCATAAGCATAACGTCAATAGGAGGTGCTGTAGGTTCAAGGCCAAAGAAGAATGTCAATATCGCGACGCCAAGTCCGCCCATCACACCCAATCCGATACCGCCGATACGTGCGCCGACGATAATACATACGAGTACAAATAAAAGTTGTATTAACATAAAGCTAGTTTTTATTTATAACAAAAAATTATTTCACAGAAATGTTTACAAATATAAGCAAAATATGTTTTTCCATCTTAAAAAACTTTTTCTCCAACGCATTTGTTCTTTGAAAAGAATTTCTATCTTTGTCATAATAAATTTACAAGAAATGAAAATCATACTATCAACCGACTTCAGTGAAGATAACAAGGTGCTTCTGCCATACGCTATCGATTTCCTTAGAAACGCAGGCGGCGAAATCATAATATTCCACGCTTATATGGATAACATCTGCATCGGCAGCAACTGCTACCCAGGAAATATGGACTCAGACAACTACTTCACCACCGAGATTATGATTGAATTGGAAAAGAATTCTCAAAAGATCATGAAAGAGAAAACAGAATTCCTCGTCAATCTCATCAACGAAGAAGGCCTTGACAACATAAGCATACGTCCAGTTTTGGTAAGCGGCAATCCTGAAGAAGAGCTGATAGAATTATCAAAAGCCGAAAACCCAGACCTTATATTAATGGGCACTCGCGGCAAAGGCGGAAAAAGCTTCCTCGAAGGCAGCCTCGTGAAAAGCGTCATGACAAAATGTGACGTACCAATGCTCTTCATACCTGAAGGCTACAACTGGAGAAAAAGCAATGAAGTCGTCTACACAACAAACTTCAACGATGGCGATGTCGCTACAATCGATAGTATTTTCAACATATTAAAACCTTATAAACCTCACATCCACGTCATTCACTTCGTGGAAGAATCCGACAGACCAAGAGAAGCCGTCCTGATGGATGAACTTGAAAGCACTTTTAAAAAGAAAGAATACGAAGGAGAAATACATTTCCAACTCATTTATACCGACAATGCTCCGCTGGCACTCAAGTTATTCTGCGAACGCAACGACATAAGTCTCAGTTCATTCATTGCTCACCACAAAGGATTATTTGATTTCCTCATTAAGGAAAAAGTCGATAAAGACGACTTCTTGAACCTCAATATACCGATGTTGACGTTTAAAGAAATTCACAATTGATAATGTAGACGAATGACCAAAGACTTTTGTCTTTAGCCTTTTGACTTTAGTCTTTTAATGGAAAAATATCGCTCCTATATAGAATCTCGGTCCTGTTGGAAGATATAAGTCAGATTTATTGAAGCCGTTGAGATAATCTATTTTAAATGTAAGATGCAAAGCATCAGTCAAACTATAATCACAACCGATGTAAGGATCAATAGCGACAAATGCCGACTTATTGATAATCACATTAGATTCCTGATTCCAGTCGTGATTGTTGCCTTCAAAAATAAAGCAATCCGTCAAGGTTCCACCACCGACGTTCAAGCCTACATAAGGCATAAACTTACCGAACTGCCAATAGAAATCATTGATCAGACCAGCCCAGAAAGTCTTGATGTAACTTCCTTTAGCAAGATCTTTTTTCAATGATAATGTAGAGACATAGCCTTCAGTTCCAATACGATAATGTTGGCCAAAATGAAATCTTATAGCGCCGCCAATACCTTTAGTGACGCCACCTGCCTTAAAGTCAACAGCCTCCACATTTTCAGACACATATCCCAAATGAAGCATCATTCCGCCGTCATAGCCATTGAAAATCTTTTCTTCATTCTGTGAAAAAACATTAAGACCTAAAAATATAAAAGTTATAAGCAATATTCTTTTCATACGATCAATTTTCAACTTTCAATTACAAATACATTCCTATCACAAACCACACTGCCAGCATGTGGAAAACATCGCCCAGCACAACGAACACATGGAACACAGAATGCATATATTTTATTTTCTTAAAACCATAGAAAACCGCTCCTATGATATAACTAAGTCCTTCAGCAACAATAAATAAAACCACTTTAAGTCCCACACTGTCGTATAAAGGTTTGAATGCAACCAAAATCGTCAGTCCCATAAGGACATAGCAAGCGGTTTTGAAATAACTATGGGGCTTTATCTTTCGAAATGTCAATATAGTTCCTAATATAGCGCTGATCCAGATGAAGGCTGTAACGCCAACCGCCCACATTGTTGCGCCATAATTATACATAGCAATCAAGGTTATAGGCGTGTAACTTCCCGCTATATGCCAATAGATGGCAGCATGGTCAAATTTTCTTAATAATAATTTTGAATTCTCCTTATTGGCAGAACAAGCGTGATATATCGTCGAGGCTAGATAAGAACTCAACACTCCGAAGAAATATATCCACAAACTCACGATTGCCAGAGTATTGTCTGCCTGATACGCATTATGCAAAAACAAAGAACATACAACGATGCTCATTATCGCACCAATGAGATGAGACACCGAATTAGCAACTTCCTCTGAATGAGTATATCTATTTTTAATTTCAGTCATAAAATAAAAAACGAATTATCTCAACAAAGATAAGAAAATTATGTTTTTGTAAAACAATCATATAACTATATTTCATATCTTTGTCACAAAACATTTATAATGAAAGCAAACTACAGAGAAAAAGAGATTTATAAAGTAACGATAGTCGGTGGCATCTCTAACCTTTTACTATTAATATT
>JAFYUH010000127.1 GCA_017549605.1 Bacteroidales bacterium | reverse complement strand
CGAGCAGAGGTCATTAACTCAACCTCATCCTTCCGACAATCTAAATCTTCTCAGGCTTACTTGCACGAATATCTGCTATCGCTAAATATGAGAGATATTACCTTTGAGGATATTACCGAAGATTTTGGTTGGGGCTATAAACTATATTTGAAAAGTAAAGGTTGTGGAGCTGGTCACATCAATCATTGTCTCACATGGTTGAATAGATTGATATATGTCGCAGTAGATAGAGAGATAATCCGTTTCAATCCACTTGCTGATGTCCCATATGAGAAAAAGCCCGATTATAAGTTGAAACATATCAGTCGTGCCGAACTGCAATGGATTATGGAGCATCCTATGAGTGAGAGATTGCAGGAACTAACACGTAGAGCATTTATCTTCTCAGCGTTTACGGGTTTGTCGTATGTGGACTTACAAAGACTTTATCCATCAAACATTGGAACGACCACAGATGGACGCAGATATATTCGTATAAATCGCAAGAAAACAGATGTAGAGTCGTTTATACCTCTTCATCCCGTAGCTGAACAGATATTGGCGTTATACAATACAACCGATGAAAGCAGACCGATATTTCCTTTGCCCAATCGAAATATGATATGGTACTGCATACACGAAATCGGGATAATGGCTGGTGTAAAAGAAAATCTAAGCTATCATGACAGTAGGCATACATTCGGAACGCTTACGCTCTCGGCTGGTATCCCTATTGAAAGTATCAGTAAAATGATGGGACATACTAATATCAAAACTACACAAACATATGCCAAAGTAACCGATGACAAGATTTCGGAGGATATGGATAGATTGATGGAACGAAGAAAGAAACAAAACTAATTTCAATCAATGGTGTATGTTTCTTTTTTATAGACACATTTGCTAATGTCACAAATTTACCGTATTTTTGTGACATAATATAGAGTATATGGATAGTGTAACATCTAAAATAGAGCAACAAATCATGGCATTGGAGAAAGGCAGTATCTTCTTTCCTGATGATTTTGTTGATTTGGGTACACCTGATGCTATTAGGCAAACTCTGACAAGGCTATGCAAAGAGGGACTGATAATAAGGGTTGCTCAAGGTATATATTGTTATCCAGAAGTTGAGGAAAAATTGGGTTTGGGAATATTGCAGCCATCTTTTGATCAAATAGCAGAAGCAATGGCAAAGCGAGATCATGCCCGAATTGTTCCAGCAGGTGCTTATGCACTAAATGTTCTCGGACTTTCAACACAAGTACCTATGAACTATGTCTATCTGACTGATGGTTCAAAGAGGCATGTTGAAATTTCCAATGGAAGAGGCATCACATTCAAGAACACAGCACCCAAAAATCTGGCATTTCAAAGTCGTTTGGCAATGCTTATAACATTTGCTCTTAAATCATTGAAGAAAGAGAATGTTGAAGATTGGCAGATAAAACGAATTAGGGAACTTTTACAGAATGAACCAAAAGAATCAGTTATGGCAGACTTTAAGTTAATGCCTGTATGGATTAGAAATATAATTAAACAAGCGTATGAATAACTACTTTTCACTTACAATAGAGGAACAGAGGCAAGTTTTACAAGCAGCAGAAGGACGAATAGGATTGCCAGCGCAAGCCATTGAAAAAGACTTGTGGGTTACAACCATTTTGCAGATAGTTTTTACTCTTCCTTTTGCCGATAAGTTAATATTCAAAGGTGGAACATCACTAAGTAAAGTCGGAAAACATATCAGTCGATTTTCAGAAGATATAGACCTTGCGGTTGACCGTTCACAATTTGAATTAGAGGGTGACCTGACCAAGAAACAGATTAAGAAACTTCGTAAAGAATCATCAATATTTGTTCGCGAAGAATTTTATAATGCCCTATCTAATGCCATCAAGCAATATGGATTAGACACATTATGTACGATTGAAGCCGAGAAAGATGGTGAGGGCGATAATACATATCCTGAGCCAAGAAAAATATGGATAACATACAAGAGTGTCATTCAAGGCGAGTTGGACTATTTGAAGCCTGTAGTTATGTTGGAAATTGGGGCTCGTTCTCTGTCAGAGCCATACGCAATGAATAAGGTCAAGAGCCTTGTAGAAGAGAACTTCCCTACTATTCAAACAAGCGTTGTTGATTCTGAGATTGCAACTGCAGTTGCAGGAAAAACATTTTTAGAAAAGGTTTTCTTATTACACGAATTATTCTCTGTTGCAGGACATGGTGCTAATGCGAATAGAAAATCTCGCCATTTGTACGACCTCTATCAGATGATGGATAAAGATTTTGCAAAAGTTGCTGTTAAGGATGATGAGTTGTGGGAAAATATTAGACACCATAGAGAGATATTTACATCGGTTAAAGATATGGACTACACGCCTGATGTTCGCAAAAGAATCGCGCTTATTCCTCGTGAAGATATTATTGCAGTATGGGAAAAGGATTATGCAGAAATGTTGGTGAACATGATTTATGGCTCAAATAAACCAACATTCAAGCAGATAATTGAGAAGATGCAAGTTCTACAAGACAGATTTAGGGGACAGTAATTTTTTCAGATTATATTCAATCAAATCTTTAGAATCATATTGGGTATTACCCGTCAGTCGCTTGTTTCCGTTGCAGTCCATTAAGTTAGTACAGACTCTTCTGAAAGCGAAAAGGTCAAGCGGCAAGCCGTTTCGGGCTGAATCTTCCTCCTGCGGAGAGTATTCAGCCCGAAAACCTTTCCCCTTTCACGTCTGTACAATGGACGCTCTCGGCAACGGAAACAAACGACTGACGGAAAAGT
>JAFYUH010000126.1 GCA_017549605.1 Bacteroidales bacterium | reverse complement strand
AGACTCGCTGTCTATCCGGACGTGAGGTTATCCTATTTCCTGATTTGGGAGCTGAGACAAAGTGGATCATGCAGGCCGATTCTATCCCACATCTTAAAAATGCCAAGGTTTCCACCTGGCTGATGAAGCACAGTACTCAAAAGGATAAAGACGAAGGGCTCGATATCGGCGACTGGCTGATCAAGCTGCCGGCAATCAGGAGTTTTCGGGTTAGGGATTTTTTGTAAATGCACGCATTTTGTTTTAACCAATTTTAGTTGTTTTTATGGAAATTATATCTATTTTTGTACAAAACTTACGAAATAAGGCTAATTTTAATCAAATATCGGGTATGATTAGAGAATTTTGGGTAGAAAACTTCTACTCTATCAAGGAAAGACAGACATTGAACTTCGAGGCAAAGAACAACTCAGATTCTTTTGCTTCGGTAATGGTTGACGAAAAGGTCAGACTTAATAAGATTGCCATTCTTTACGGAGCTAATGCATCAGGAAAATCCAACATGCTTTATGCTCTCCAGACTGCGTTCAGACTCCTGACAACTCCTAAATCAACCAGGAGCAAAAAGATTGTCTGCTACCATCCTTTCGCACTGGCCAAAGGTGAGCCGACAAGAATGGGACTCTCTTTCTATGTCGATGCAATAAGATACGACTATGAGATTTCATATAACGAGGACTACATCCTCAGCGAGACTTTGAACTTCTATCCAAAAGGATATAAGGCTCTTTTCTATAGCCGCGAATTTGTGTCTGAATCATCAGCTGCAAACATCACATTCGGAACCAGCGCCGAAATCAAGAAGAAGGCAGAGAATACATTTGTCAGCAATACACTGAACAACCACACCGTACTCTCTACATATGCCAAGGTTGCATTTGATGAGGATGTGAAGGCTGTTTCTGACCTATTTGCGTGGATCACTAAGTCTATGCACGGCATCAACGAATATCACGACCCGAACGAGACATTTGCCGACATGATGCGTAAGGTGGACGAAGATCCAAAGATGAAGCAGTTCTTCCTGCAGATGATCAAGAAAGCTGACTTCAACATAGTTGATTTCCACTATGAAGACTCTGTAATGCTCCAGAGCGGAGAGAAAACAAAAGACATCCTCTTCACCAGCAAAGCTGGTCAGAGCAGCTTCGACCTGAAGACCATCAATCAGTCTGGAGGTACTATAGCATTCCTGGAGAAGACAAGAATCCTTTACGACTTGATTCATGGAAACAATATCCACCTCTTTGATGAGCCGGAGAATGACTTACATTACGACCTCTTCCTGTTCTATCTGAATGCGTTCCTGTACAACTCAGATAAATCACAGATGATCATTGCTTCACACCTTACATCGCTGCTGGCCGAAGATATGATCAACGAACAGAGAGACCTCATCTACTTCGTGGAAAAAGACATCGAGACTGCTACATCATCTTGCAAGAGAGCAGACAAATATGGTCTGCATAAGAACCAGTCTCTTTACAATGCATACAAGATTGGAAAACTCGGAGCAAAACCAGCCCTGGGATCACCATTCATTCTTAACGACTAACAATGAACAAAATGAAAGAAACATTCATCATCATTGGCGAAGGCCCTACTGAATACTTCTTTCTGACTTCATTGAAAGACGAATTCAGAACGCTTCAGAATATTGACCCTCAATATCCGAAGCATACGAGTATGGCAGAACTTGAGTTGAAAATCAAGAACGCCATTGATCAAGGCTATAATCATGTTTACTGCATGATCGACCTTGATAATAAGAAGGAAGGCAAGAATAAATGCGACTATGTCAATCTGAAGAAGAAATACCATGGCAAGCATATCTCAAAACCAAAGAAAGGTATAGACTGCCGCATTGAGTTCTTTGAGACAGAAAGATGCACCGAGCTTTTCTTCCTTTACTACTTCAAGTATACTACCAAGCTGTACAACCACTCAAATGAGGTCGAGGCTGATCTCGGCAAGGAATGCGGCTATATGAAGACAACCGAGTTCTTCAGAAAGCATCCTCTGCATCAGTTCTTTACTAAGCAAGGTGGATCGATATATGATGCAATCTCAAATGCGGAGAAGTCTATGGAAACGGCAGAAGAAAGAGGATACACATTCTCTGAACTGGGCAAAATGTTCAAGAAACTGGGAATTGAGCAACAAGACTAATGTCGGAGATATGTCGGAGAGCTAATTTCTTGAACAACAGCAAAAAAGTCTCAAATAAACAAAAGTCTCCGACATTAACCACAAACGCAAATGTCGGAGAGCAAACAATAAAATTACCCGCCACCCTGAACAATCAGAGT
>JAFYUH010000013.1 GCA_017549605.1 Bacteroidales bacterium | reverse complement strand
TCATGGTTGCCACTTCTTTCTATCCGGCTCAAGAAAAGGAAGAAAAGCCTAAAGGCTCTGCAAAAGGAAAGAAGAAGTAGTAATATCCTCAGCCTAATAGATAGCGGCTTCGGCCGCTTTCTTTTTGCTCGTTAAATATCGGTACTTTTATAGACTTACACCCAACCCGTTTCCATGTTTCTATCGATATAGACTTATACTTCTGAAGAAGTGCAAGACAATATCGATTAGCCCTTTGCAAAACTATATATATTCAGAGCAAGAATCATCTACGACCGTTGCCCGTAGCTTTGATTGTTGCTCTTTTGAATATGTATAGATTTGCCTCTTTAGGGCATCTCACGTGGAAACTCCCGCCCTTATTAAAGCATAAGATGAGGGAGAATTAAAACATATATTTATACGAGAGAACCCATAAGGGTTGAACAGCATTTTTAATGCTAACGGTCTCTTCGGTAATCCGTCTTTGAGAAAGCACCGAAGACACCTTTGAGGAGTTTAACGACTACGTAAAACACCCCGATTGCAATGATTACATCCATCATACATAATTATATTTAAGGTGTTTATATTCAATACAAAGATACTCAATTTTAGTCACTTAGCCAAATATTGCAGCCTGTAAATGCGATAGAAAGACTTTATTATTTCTAGAGTAATTCAGCTGTCTTCTCTATTATCTCTTCTTCTGTAGGCTGTTCATCCTCTATGAAGAGTATCATATCATCCAATGCATAACGGTCGTCACGCAGAAGCATGATCGTTGCCGTAATACATGCATGGCTATATCCCTGGTCTTCCATCAGGGCATACAACGCTTTTTGTTTTGGACTCATATATATTATTCTTCAGACGGTTCTTCTTTGCTCTTTCTTTTGCCAAGCGGACCACTGAATTTTCCTCTGTTGAGCTTGACGCCATATTTGTTCAGGATACGGAATACCGAACTCTTGCTACGAAATCCGCTGATATTCCAAATATCATCAATAGAGTGTCCGTTGTTGTACATGGCAACAATGGTCTTTTCACGCTCGTCTCTGCTCTGACCTTGAATGCTGCTTGGCACCTTGATACTTTTCTGCAACTGTATCTGGTGAGCAGAAGCTCTTCGAAGTGCGATAACTTCTTCCGGCAATGCTCCAACTATTTCAAGAACCTGGGCAGCTGTAGTCTCAGGGAAGAGGATGCCCTTTGAGTCTATCTTGTCATTGATAGATACAATTCGTACAACCTTTACTCTGCAATACTCGATAAGGGTAGAAAGTTCACGTGAACCTCGTACCGCATTGCTGAATTTTGAGATAACCAACTCATCACCTCTGTCAAGATTTGCCATCAGTTGCTTCCATTGAGGACGCAATGCTTCGTGATCAGTTGCTTCTTCAATGATTTGAATACAACCATACTCTTTCATCCAGGCTCTGTCACAATCTAATCCTTCCTGATGAGCAGCATTAAATATATAACCAATTTTTGCCATAACATTATTTGTTTCTTGTTGACAGTGCAAATATATGAGTTTTATTTTATACTTAATCATACTTTGAGCAAAATTATATTAAAATCGTACTTTCTATTTGTCGATTATATGTGTTTGTTTGTATGTAAAATCATACTTTAGAGTATGAATTAAAATATATTATAAAGTTTGATTCATTTGTTGCTTTCATCCAAATTTTATATATACATTTGTATCGCAAATGAGTTGAGAACTAAATGTATATAGTAAATGAAACGCATTATTAATAACAAAAACAATTTTCGAAATGCAACTAACTTAATTGCATCTTGTTTTGGAGAATCATACTTATGTGTTGTTCATAAAACAATAACAAGTATGATGGTTGGCTTGTGTATAATCATACTTGCATCTTGCGGAAATGATACTACAAATGAAAAGTTCAAATCAAGTAAAGATGCATTCAATGTATATACTCAGTTTTCATCAGATCTTTCCTCTTGCAATAACCTTTCATTTGAGGAAGTGGTAGATAAAATATCCCGATGGCAGGAATTAAGAGCCACCGTATTTCCTATTATATCTAATGATACTACCAACAATACGCAGCGTAGTATTCTTTTGAGTCTGGAACAGACTGATAAATACATAAAAGTGGATATTTCTCGTCTGCTAGGTATGACACAAATGACATTTGCAGACTTGGTTGATTTGAAGCTAAAAATAAGTCCAAACGTCGATGAAGCAATGATGTCTATAATCATTGAAGCCGATGACTTCTACTCTAAGTTGGACTCTATAAAACTACATACAGGAAAAATTGAATCACTTCTAAAGGACTATAGATCTTTTCTGGTTAGAACTTGTGAGGATGGCATCTCAAACAAACATGCAATGCTTGGATTTTTCAGTATGGAGGATTTCTATTTCAGATCCTTTTTGAATCATCTTGATAATTCTAGCATACACGATATGACTGACATTTCCCATTTGACTGAAGAGGCTTGTATGTTGGTTTACCAGTCTACAGAAGAAGGTTTGATTTCCTACAATGATGCTGTGGTATTCATGTCTAAACGAAATACGCGAAGAATGCTCTTGAACGCTATAGCGTGCATTGATGACATATCGGATGCAAAGGTTTCTAACAAGGAACAGGCAATGTCTTACCTATGGATGCTTCTTCAGCCATACATTCTTATCGAGCCATTTGATTGCTCCTTGATGTCTGATGTAGAGAGGATGAAATTTCATAAGGTGTCCGATTCAATGCCTATGGCAATATCCAAACTAAATGTACATCTCAATCTGGAACCAAGCATCATTGAGACAATGCCAACTAATATAACCCTATCCTTAATAGACACTTTTTAAATCGTATAACTGCAATATCCTATGATTATGTTACAGCATTTTTATGACGATTTTCTTGATAAAGTACCTCGTCAGCTTCCACAGTTGCTAGATACAACAAGAATGGAAGAACCTAAATTCTATGATGACTTTGTGCTATTGACATTCGTAACCGATGAGCCATATGACCTGGAAGAGGTTATGGATATGTTTGAGGATGATATTGAACTTATCACATTGTATCATCATGTTCCAAGTCGAACCAGTCAGTTTGGACATAGCACCTGTGCATATTCCAATCCAGCCTTTGGTCAGATGTTCAAGATGAACGCACAGACATTGAGCGATGGCAAAGTGTACAATATCCATGTGACCATCTATGATTCGTTGGAGATGATGTATGGTGATTTGTGTCTGGACACAACGCTACATTCAAAAGATGGAGAATTTAAGTATGTACGCAAGAAAGAGGACGTGATGATTGGATTCCTATGAGAATGAATATTTACCGTCAGTTGGTCTTTATAATTAACGATAGACGGACATGGGCAAAAGCCATAGAGAGTAACCTATTTCAACGGCACATGATATTCCATCAGCGTCAATGGACAGCCTATGTAGGTCGTACACTTGTAATAGAGGCTTTATACGAACATGAGCAATATGCCAAAGGTCGCATCTGGCATATACCCGAGCATGAACTTGACCGTGCATTGGCTATTCTACGGAAGAAAGATCCTCATATCAAAAACCGATTGAACAGAGGTGCACACTATCTATTGCCTAGAGATGTTGAGTCAATTATTGAGCTGGCCACTTACGGATATCTCAAATTGAACCTTAAGGCATACGTCAATACAAACCCATTTTATTAACCATTATGATTTGGATTATTTTACAACTTCTATTTCCGGCAATCTTATTTATTGTGCCGATTGCATTGTATGATAGCAAGCATCCTTGGATGGAGAAATTCCGTAGAATGATGCTCCGTCGAGAGACAATGAGAAAGCTTCATACACAAGTGTTGCTGATTATACTATTGGTGTTCCATTACATATATCTCAATGGACACGGTGCTCATCTTGGCATCTTGGTAACGACCGTTTTGTGTATCTTCTTGTTCTCTCACAACCGTACACATAAAATGTTGCTGGCATTCAGGGACAATAGGCAAATATTCTTCTTTGTCGGATTGTTTGCGTTGGCCACGTTATTCATGCCTGAATTGTACACTTTGTCGGTTTCAATCGCCTTTATTTTAATGGCATCCGCATTCTATCCTTCATCGTCTGAGCTTGCCGAATATGCTACAATGAAAGAATGCAGTCAGACTGGACACAACGACTCAGTAACTACCGATTCCAATAATGATAATCATCACGCTAATTGTCACGATGAAGTGGATAGTGACAATGATACTGAATCCACGCAATTGTAAAACAAGTAAAGAGAAACAAAGATGAAAGAAAATCAAATTCCGCAGATTGCAGTATCGGCAAATGCTTCACTATTCCTCTACCTCAAAGAGAGAATCGGTGATAGGAAATCCAAGGTAGAAGCTTATTGCGACCTATTGGACAAAGCATCAAAAAGGTTTGTGTCACGCTTCTTGAGAAATAAGGATTACGAGATTGGGACCAACCAATGTCACGTTACCATAACTGACCTTGCAGCCGAATGGCACTGGCATAGGGCTACAGTTCGTTCGTATCTTGAGAGGATGGAAGCGTTCGGGTTGATCCAGAAGATAACATTGCCCAAAAGCATTGTCATCACAATTCCTGAATCAATGTCGTTGTCCGAGTTGAAAGAAGAATTTTCCTCTCTTGAATCATCGGAAAGCGAAGCTCAGATATTGGACAATGACTAACTGAACTTTTGTAACAGCTGGCATTGGCTTGCCATTGCATCTACTTCGTCGGGCTTGCCCGGTGTACAACTGAGGGAAGAAGGGGGAGCCTAATACCCCGACTAACTTCCGTTGTCGGGAGAGGTGCCAAAACAAGCAGCAAGCTGTGGCAAGATTATTAACCAATATCAGGAACAATAGAATGGCAAAACAGGTAATAGATGTTCATGTTTCAAAAGGGATGACCGTTTCCCAAAGCAATGAACATAAGAGGAACCGAACCGAAAAGGGTAAAGAGTTTGCTTTGAGTCGTGGAAACTATGACCCATCAAGGGAACATCTGAACTTTGAGGTCGTAAAAGGCGAAATTAAGCCCGTAGACAAAACGAAGACCATTCCACAGCAGATTGCCTCAATCCTGAGAGAAAGAGGCATTACAGACCCTAATATGGGCTTAGAAGAGCCTAAGTATAGGACTGTAGTCAACTTTATCTTCGGTGGATCAAGGGAAAGGATGAGGGAATTGGCGTTCGGGAATCAACAAATAGACTTTGAGCAAGGTGCTGATAACTCTAATGCTCATCGAGAGAAAGACATTGAGGAATGGGCTAAGGATGTCTATAAATTCGTGGCCGACAGGTATGGAGAGAAAAATATTGCGGCATTCATCGTTCATCTAGACGAACTCAATCCGCATATACATTGCACTCTTTTACCCATTGAGAATGAACGGTTTGCTTATAAGAAAATCTTTGCAGGCAAGGATAAGTATGAGTTCAGTCAACGAATGAAGCAGCTTCATAATGACTTTGCAGAGGTTAATCGCAAATGGGGAATGGAACGTGGGTCAAGTATCTCCGAAACTGGTGCTCGCCATCGGACTACCGAAGAATACAGACGACATCTGACCGAACTATGTACTTCGATCGAGCAGGAAATAACCCAACATCAGAAGGCTCTTTCTGACTTGAATGTCGAGATAAGATTGGCAGAACGAAGAGTAAAAGGTTTGAGT
>JAFYUH010000125.1 GCA_017549605.1 Bacteroidales bacterium | reverse complement strand
TATCGATGTTTGAAATTGAAGGTGATCCATGCGACTGTGTATGTCCTAGAAGCGTTGAGTTTGTCTTGAGTAATTTGGAATTAGGAGAGACGTATAAAATTGATTTATTCAAAGATCTAAATACATATGCATATTTCAGTTTTGAAGTCGTCTTTGAAAGAGATACAGATTTGATGTTTGTCAGATCGTAAGGAAATTAGGAGTTAGAAATTAACTTTGCGTTCCTTTGCGAGAGAAAATAAAAAAGGACACATCATGTGTCCTTACTAAGATGTAGAGGTCTCAGCATCTCGATGACTCGATGACTTTTTACTCCAATCCTCCGCCAAGTGCGTGATACAATGTGATTACGCTTTGTATCTCGATATATTTGTCGTTGGTCTCGGTGAGCTCTGCCTGTAAGAGGTTCTTCTGGGCTGAAAGGACCTCGATGTAAGTGGCTTGTCCGTTTTTCATCAATAGCTGTGTGTTGAAGACCGCGCCTTTCAGATACATGATCTGTAACTTGTCACTATCCAATCTCTTGCGTGCTGTCTGCCAAGCTATCAAGGCGTTGTTGGCCTCAGTGCCTGCGTCTAACAATGTCTGCTTGAAGTTGAGCAGCGCTTCTTGTCGTTGCGACTCGCTTATCTTAAGTCTCGCCTTGTTCTTTCCTTGGTTGAAGATAGGCTGCACCAAAGAAGCTACGGCGTTGAAGATCCAGTCGCCAGGGTCGCCGCTGATTCCCGACCATCCAGCGTTGCCGCTTAAGGTGATGCTAGGGTAGAAATAAGAACGCGCTACATTGGTGGCGTAATGTGCTTCTACTAACTTATATTCTGCTTGTCGCACGTCAGGACGGTTGATGAGACTCGACAGCGGAAGACCCATTAACAATGTGTCTGGGAATATCTGCTGTGACAATTTGTTGCGTTCGAATTCCTGTGGCACGAGGCCTAAGAGAGCCGACAGGGAATTCTCTTGTTCTATGATCTGTTTCTTTAATGTCAGGATGGAAGCTTCGACGTTTACTTTATTAGCTTTTGCTTGTAAGACAGCGGCTTCGTTGGTCTTGCCGGCTCTCTTCAATGCTGATAAGGTTCTGATGTTTTCTTCCCATGTGTTGAGTGTTCTCTTGCTGATTCCTAATTGTTCGTCGAGCATGAGAAGTGTGTAATAAGCGTCAGCTATAGTGGCGATGAGCTGTGTCTGAACGGCTTGCTGGTATGCCTCGGTAGCGGCTAATGCAGCTTCTGCGCCTTGCTTGCTGTTATGCAGTCTGCCGAAAGCGTCTATCTCCCAAGAAGCATTAGGGGCGAGGGTGTAACCTAATCCGTTGCCGTTGGCATTAGCTTGTGCTGAGAATGACACCGATGGGAATAATGCCAATTTTGAAGTCTTTAATGTCGCTTCTGCTTGTTCTACCTTCAATCGTGCGATCTCAAGATTGGTGTTGTTCTTCAATCCTAATTCTATTAAGTCTTGAAGGAGAGTGTCGGCGAACAGCTCTCTCCAGGTAAGAGATGCTATTGATTCATAGTCGTCGGCAGTCGGGATTCTGTTGTATAGACTATCGACGAAAGTAATGTCAGGGCGCTCATGGTGTTGATACAGAGCGCAGCTGTTCATCGTGACAAGCAATATTATTATAGGAATTAATATCTTCTTCATGATTCTATTTCTTTGTTTCTTTTAGGCATTACTTTTTCTTCGATGTTTCTAAAGATGATAAATAGTACTGGCACTACGAACAGAAGGGCTATTGTTCCGATGAGCATTCCGCCTACTGTTCCCACGCCGATGGAGATGTTGCCGTTTGCGCCTACGCCTGTGGCGAACATCAATGGCAACATACCGAATATCATTGTGAGTGATGTCATCAAGATCGCTCTCAATCTGGCCTTCGCTGCAGACATGGCGGCCATTGGTATCGACATGCCTTCTGCTCTTCTCGCTGATGCGTATTCTGTGATCAAGATAGCGGTCTTTGCTAATAAACCAATCAACATCAGCAGACCGATCTGGAGGTAGATGTTGTTTTCCAATCCGAACATATTGGCGAACAAGAAACTGCCAGCGAGACCGAATGGCACTGACAAGATAACGACGATAGGGATGAAGATGCTTTCATATAAAGCACAAAGTATCAAGTAAATGAATACGATACATATTACGAATATTATCGCTGTCGAGTTGCTTGACGATGCTTCTTCTCTTGACATGCCGCCGAATTCGTAGCCGTAGCCTGAAGGCAATAATTCATCTGCCACTTCTCTGACAGCTTGGATGGCTTCGCCTGAGGAATATCCGTTGGCAGCTTGTCCGTTGATTTGTATTGAAGAGAAGAGGTTGAATCTTGAGATGGCTTGAGGACCGTAGACACGTGTCAGGGTGACGTATTGTCCTATTGGTGACATCTCGCCGTCTTTGTTGCGCACGAACATATTATTAAGAGATTCTGTGTCGAGACGGTATTCTGCCGATGCCTGAATCATTACACGGTAGAGTTTAGAGAAACGGTTCATGTTAGAAGCGTAGCTTCCGCCGATATATCCAGCCATCACGTTGAGCACGTCGCCTGGAGATACGCCGTTGCGCTTACATCTAGCAGCGTCTACCTCCAAAAGATATTGAGGATATTTGGTGTCGAATGATGTTGTGGCTCTGCCTATTTCAGGACGTTCGTTGAGTGCGTTGATGATGTCGTTGGTTACTTTCTGCAAGTCTTCCAAGGTGCCGCCTTTCTGGTCTTGGACGTGGACTTCAAAGCCGCTGCTTGTTCCATAGCCAGGAATCATACCGCGGGTGAATACTATTATCTTAGCAGAAGTGATATCTGCTGTCGCTGCGTAAATGTCTTCCATCACGAAGTCGATATTGTCTGTTGTCTCGGTACGTTCTTCCCAAGGTTTAAGACGGATGGTGAAACCGCCGCATGAAGGACCGACGCCGCTCATCATACCGTAACCTGTTGTATAGGAATATGATTCTATCTGAGGAATCTCATCCAAACGAGAGGCGATGAGTTCCATGACGCGTACTGTCTCTCCTAAGTTTGTTCCAGGAGGTGTCTGAATGTCGACGTTTATTGAACCCATATCTTCTTTTGGAACGAGACCAGTCTTGGTGTTTTCCAACATATAGAAAAGTCCGCCGATAGCAGCGATGACGAGTATCACTGATAACCATTTGTTCTTGAACATAAAGAGGACACCGCCTTTATATCTGTTGATCAGACCTTGGAAACCAGCGTCGAAGGCGACGTGGAAGCGTGTTGAGAATGACATACTTCCGTCTTCTCTGATGACGTAAGGCTGCATCAATAATGCGCATAATGCTGGACTTAATGTGATGGAGTTGATGAGTGAGATACCGACGGCGACTGCCATGGTGAGACCGAATTGTGTGTAGAAGGTACCTGTCGTTCCTCCCATGAAACATACTGGGATGAACACTGCCATAAATACGAATGTCGTAGCTATCAAAGCGTTAGAAATACCTTGCATAGCGTCGACGGTTGCTTTATATGGAGATTTATATCCTGCGTCGAATTTAGCTTGTACCGCCTCGACCACAACGATGGCGTTGTCAACGACGGTGCCGATGACGAGGACCAAAGCGAATAATGTGATCATATTGAGACTGAATCCCGCTACCTTCAAGAATGCGAATGTTCCTACGAGAGAGACGATGATGGCGATAGCAGGGATGAAGGTAGAACGGAAACTCTGCAAGAAGATATAAACGATCAAGACGACCAAGATGACGGCGAGGATGAGTGTCTCGATGACGTTGTCGATAGAAGCGTCGAGGAAGTCTTTGGTACTCATCAAGTCGACGATTTCAATGCCTCTTGGCAATGACTTTCTGATTTCTTCTACTTCTTTGTCGATAGCGTCGATGATTTCGTTAGCGTTAGATCCTGATGTCTGTGAAATCATCAATGTCGTGCCAGGATGTCCGTTTACTTTACCGATGTAATCGTAGCTTCTTGAACCTAACTCTACAGTTCCGATGTCTTTAAGTTTCAATAATGTACCGTCGTTGTCGGCACGGATTATCATATTGGCGTAGTCTTCTTCTTTATCGTAGCGGCCTCTGTATTTTAAAGTATAACGGAATGTGTTATCAGAGTCAGCGCCGAGGGTACCAGTCGCTGCTTCCAAGTTTTGTTCTGCCAATACAGCAGAGATGTCAGAAGGCACTAAAGAATACTTCGCCATCTTGGCTGGGTCGAGCCAGATACGAAGTGAGTAGTCGGCACCTCTTACGTCGACTTCACCGACGCCTGCGATACGTGATAGTCTTGGTTCGATATTGATCTTAAGGTAGTTGCTTAAGAATCTCTCGTCGAAAGAGTCGTCAGGACTATACACGGCGAGGACTTTGATACGGCTTGTCTGTCTTTTCTTAACGCTGACGCCGCTACGAGTCACTTCTGCAGGGAGCAGACCTTGTGCTGAAGCGATGCGGTTTTGTACGTTGACGGTCGCCATGTCGGCATTGGTGCCTTGACGGAAATAGATCTGTATGGTGGCAGATCCGTTGTTGTTTGCCGATGATGTCATATACATCATGTCTTCCACGCCGTTGATGGCTTCTTCCAAAGGCACGACGACGCTGTTTTGCACTGTCTCGGCGTTAGCGCCTGCGTAGTTCGCTGAGACGCTGACAGTCGGAGGAGCGATTTCTGGATACTGCTCGATAGGAAGACCGACGAGGCAGATGAGTCCCAAGAGGACTATTATCACAGAGATGACACCTGCGAAAATAGGACGGTTGATGAAAGTCTTGATATCCATTATTTGCCTCCTTATTCTGTGATATTTTGAGATTCTGAGGTTTCGAGATTCTGAGATTCTGAGGTTTTAATGGTAGCTCCTTCGCGTACGAGACCAGCGCCTTCTGCGATGATGACGTCGCCGACTTCAAGTCCGCTTTCTACTATATAGTCAACGCCGTTGTTACGAGGCATCACGCTGATAGCAGCTGAATGTGCTTTGCCGTCGATGACTTTATAAACGAATACTTTTTCCTGTAACTCGAATGTCGCGGTCTGAGGTATGATGATGCAGTCTTCATGTGTTGTAGGTATGATGACAGTGCCGCTGCCGCCGTCACGTAAAAGGCGTTCCGGGTTTGGGAATACTGCGCGGAAACTGACAGCGCCTGTGCTTGCGCTGATGGTGCCGCTCACAGCGTTGATCTTGCCTTTGTGCATGTATGTCTTGCCGTTGCTCATGACTAATTCAACAGCTGGCATGTCTTTGATAGCGGCCTTCAAAGATCCGTATTCCTGGATGAGGTCGAGCATCTGATTTTCAGCCATAGAGAAATAAGCGAAGATCTTGCTGTCGTCGGAAACTGTTACCAAAGGCTGGCTGATGTTACTGTTGACCAATGCACCTACGCGGTATGGAATCATAGAGGCGACGCCGTTAACAGGTGACTTCACCATTGTATATGAAAGATTGTTGTATGCTTTGTTCATCTCGGCTTTTGCCAGTGCTAACTTGGCTTCAGCCTCGGCTAAGTTGTTTTGTGCTGTCATCAGTTCGAACTCTGAAACGACATCTTGTTCGAAGAGTTCCTTGCTGCTTTCAAGCACGAGCTGAGCGGTTGAGAGGTTTGCTTCGGCACTCATTACGTTAGCAGATGCAATCTCGTAAGCTGCTTTGTATGGAGTCTGGTCGATGACGAAGAGGGTAGAGTCTTTGCGCACGAAATCTCCTTCGTTGATGTAAATGTCGGTAATCATGCCGCTGACTTGAGGACGAATCTCAACAGTCTGGCAGCCGTTTATTGTAGCAGCGAAGCCGCTTTTCAAAACTTGATCGCTTTTTTCGACAGTGATGGTCTTGTAAATAGTTTCAGTACGTTTCTGAGGTACGACTTTTTCTTGGCATGATGTCAACGACAAGCCGATGATACCTATAAAAAATAACTTTCTTAAATTGCTTAAGTTGCTCATATTCATATTTAAAATTATATATATAAGATAACGGCAAATTTAAGATTTATTTTGCTATTATTTTGAAAAAATTATTGGTGATTTTTTTAAGCTCTGAGGTTCTAGAATTCGCCATTTGCGTTAGGGATTGGAGCGGCATCCTTTGCAAGCGGAGTGATAACGCAGCGAGCAAAGATATAGCGGAAAGCCCGACGGCTTTGCCGGAACGCCCAAAAGAAAATTGAAAGTTAGCTTTGGAAATTGATGTCCTAAATATTGTATTTTAAAATATTTGTGTAATTTTGACAACCTCTAAAATAAAGATATGTTTTTGGAAGTAGTAATAGGAGTGCCGGTTTGTTAATATGAACTTTAAGATTTTTGGAAATAAAGAAAACCCTGTTTTGATGCTCATTCCTGGATTGGGCGTCTCTTACGAGATTTTTATTCCTCTTATCAGTATTCTTGAAAATGACTTCCACATCGTCGCTGTTGAAGTCGATGGCTTCATTATTGGCAAGCATTCTAGTTTCACATCCATCGATGATCAGGCGTCTCAAATTATAGATTATATCAAGACAAATCATAATGGCAGTATTGATTGCGTTTACGGACTTTCCTTAGGCGGAAAGATATTGTCTCGTGTATTGGAACGTGATGAAATTGTTATCGATCACGCTGTTATGGATGCGGCTCCTTTGTTGCCTTTGCCGAAATGGCTTGTCGGTCCTTTACGTTATTATCAATGTTTCAATGTCTGGACTTGCTATCATTGGACAAAGTTCTGGCGATTTGTCTTTAATTCTCCTTATTTTGACGTCTTGCTTGATGAGTGTAGAAAAGTGTATCCGTTTGGTGGCGGAAGAGCTGTGTTGGATGGATATAAATCAGTTTATACGAACAAGTTGCAAGAGATTCATGGAAGGGATATTCATTATTGGCATGGAACCAAAGAGGCTTTTGTGGCTCGACCTCAGGTGGAGCATTTGAAAAGTCTTTGGAATGATGTAAATGTCGAGGTTTTCAAAGGCATGAATCACGGTCAGCTTTTGATAGATCATCCAGATGAGATAGCGAAGAGAATTAGAATGATGATGAAAAAATGATTCGTAATGAAAAATAATCTGCTTGTACAATCTTTAAAGAAATTCATTGCTGGTTTTGTCGCCATTGGCGTTTTATTGTTTTGGCCAGCTGGAACTTTGCATTATTGGAACGCCTGGTTGTTTGTGGCGGTTCTTTTTGTCCCGATGTTGCTTTTAGGAATCGTGATGTTGTTCAAGTCACCTAAACTTCTTGAGAAACGCCTCGATGCCAAGGAGAAGGTCGACGAACAGAAATGGGTTGTCGCTTTATCGGGAATAATGTTTCTGGCAGCCTTTGTTGTAGCAGGATTAAACTTCCGTTATTCATGGCATTCATTGCCTGATTATTTGGTGTGGATTGGCGTAGGAGTTTTTCTTCTTTCATATCTGATGTATGCTGAAGTCATGAGAGAGAACGCCTTCCTTTCCAGAACAATTGAAATACAAGAAAATCAGAAAGTGGTTGACACAGGATTGTATGGGGTAGTGCGTCATCCTATGTATTCCGCAACGCTTTTGATGTTTTTGTCTATACCATTGATTTTAGGTTCGCTGATATCTTTTGTTATAATGCTGGCGTATATTCCTATCATTGCAGTAAGAATGAGAAGCGAGGAGGAAATCCTCGAAGAAGGATTGGATGGTTATAAGGAATATAAACAAAGAGTCAAATATAAAGTGATACCTTTTGTGTGGTAATTCTTTGTTAGAAGCCCCAAAACTTAAAAACTCAAAACTTTAGGTAATGTTGCCAAAAATGGTTGGTAAAACCTTTGTGATATACTGGTACATAGAATAATATAATAACTTTGATGAAAACGTTTTCGTCAAAGTTATTTTTTATGTCAAAAAATAGGAAAGAAAGTATACTCAAATCAGCTCCGTAGGAGCGGCAGTCCCTAGGCAGGTGATGAAGCGCAAAGCGCGAAATCCCTGCAAAACAGATTCACAAACAAATCAGAGCGCCGTAGGTGCGACAGATGTAGTCTCTGTCGTCCCTACGGGACTAGGTTTGTCAATTGATCATTTTAAGCAGGGGTTCCGTGCTACGCACTCCACCGCCTGCCTAGGAACTATCGTCCCTAACGGGACTTATGGCTGTTGTAAATTTTAAGAACAATTCAAAAAAAGACAGGTAACTTTTGCTGTTTTATATGCTCGTTACCTGTCTTTTTTACTCAATTACCAACCGTTTTTGGCAATTATACCAAACTTCAAAATATTCTGAGTTTTTGAGTTTTTGAGTTTCTGAATTTTTTAATTTCTGAGATTTTATTTCAATTTCCCTGATGAGCGTATCTTAATAAATCATTGACGGTCTTGACTGGGTTGAAAGTCGCGACTGGAACTTCAACGAAGATATTGATCCAGTCGGCCATGGCGCCGTTCCATAATCCTGGCAATTCCAAGGCTTTCAGTTCTTTTCCGTCTTTTGATTTCTTTGAAATAAATCCGGTGTTGACATCAACGAATTCGTTAAGGTTGAAAGAGTTGCCTCTGAAATCGTATGTCGCACATACTATATCGACAGGGTTGAAGTGTGTCGCAGCTTTGAAGATGGCTTCTTGTTTTTCATCGTTATGGTTGATCTGTGATGATTCAACGATTTGTAATGACACCTCGTCGTTGCTGTTTCTTGTCCAGTAAGGACCGCCGCCAGGTTCGCCTTCGTTTTTAACCATGCCGCAGATTCTCATAGGGCGGTTTAACTTGCCATAAAGAAAATCGATCTTTTCAATTTCGTTGTAAGTCTTGAAGAAATTAGGAATGTCAATCATGAGCTTTTCTTTTGCAAAGTTCTTGATTTCTTCGATTTCTTCTTCAGAAAGGAAACCTTCGTCTAACAATTCAAGGTATTCAAACTGTTGCTGTTGCAATCTGAAAAGATAACCGCCTAAGACCTTCTTATAATCGTATGTAGCATTCTTTAATTTGTCAGGAACGACATTGTCTATGTTCTTTATGAAGATGACTTCTTTGTATAAGTCGTTAAGATTCTGAATCAAAGCACCGTGACCGCCAGGACGGAAGAGAAGACTGCCGTCAGAATTACGGAATGGCTCGTTGTTCATATCGACGGCGATAGTGTCTGTTGAAGCTTTCTGTACAGAATATGAAATGTCGTAACGTACGCCGAACATTCTCTCGTATCTAGGGATGAGCTCGTCGACGGTCTTTTTGAAAATCTCTAGATGTTCTTCAGAGACAGTGAAGTGCAACTGTGCCACAACGCATTTCTTTGTTTCCACAGTGCTGTAATATGTAGCTTCAACTAAATGTTCTTCAAGAGCATAGCGAGAAAATTCTTTGTATCTGTGGAATTTCAATAGCGCCTTAGGTAATTTGCCGTATGCAAGTCCTTCGCTTTCCAGCAAAAATTCGGCTATTTCAACAAGTCTGTTTTCTTGTATCAAAGTCTCGATGTCTTTGCCTTGTTCCGCCATCTTTTCCTTTAGGTCTTCGTAGAATGCGAACTCTTTGATGCTTAAGAAGAAATTTTCTATTGAGTCGAATTTGATATTGTCTTTTTTAAGAAAATCTTCAGGGATATCCTTGCCTTTGTATTCTTCCACGAAAGCATATACGTCCTTGAACATACGGCTGGCAGCTCCTGAAGCAGGGATGAATTTTATGATGTCGTAATATTGTTTGTCGTCATCAAACTGTTGGATCAACTCTTTAATCTCATTATCATCAAATTTGACGATTCCGTTGCCTATAGTTGCAGGTGCGATTAAATCGCTATATGGAAAGCCAGTCTTGAACTGATTTATTTGTTTCTCTACTTGCTGAACTGAAATGTTTAATCCTTTAAGTTGATTTGCGTCTTGTACTGATAATGATAACATAAGCGTTGATTTTAAACCTTACAAAGATATAAATTAATATTCGTTTTGTAAAACATTTTCCAAAAAAAAATGTTTATATTTGTGGCGAATAAAGGCCGAAGACAAATGGCTGATGGCTAAAGTCTAATGGCAAATGTTTAAAGATATTAAGTTATTAACATAAAATATAGAATTATGATTAACAAAAAATTACAAGACGCTATCAATGCGCAGATAAATGCTGAATTATGGTCAGCATATCTTTATTTGTCAATGGCAACAAACTTCCATGAAATGGGTTTAGGCGGCATCGCTAACTGGTTTGAAGTTCAGTTCAAGGAAGAACAAGATCACGCTATGATTTTCTATAACTACTTAGTATCTCGTGGCGGTCGCGTTGAACTCAAAGCTATCGACGCTGTTAAGACAAAATGGGAATCTCCATTGGAAGCTTTCGAAGACACTTTGGAACACGAACAAAAAGTTACATCTTTAATCAACGACATCAATGCTTTGGCAGTTGAGTTGAAAGACTACGCAACACAAAACAGACTCGTTTGGTTCATCGACGAACAAGTTGAAGAAGAAGAATCAGCACAAAAGATGATCGACAGCCTCCGTATGATTAAAGATAATCCATACGCTATCTATATGTTCGATAAAGAATTAGCAGCAAGAACATATACACAAGCATCACCACTTGCAACATCAGCAGAATAAGAAACTCAGAAATTCAAATTTCAGAATCTCAAAACAAAAAGCGTCGTATTTCTACGACGCTTTTTCGTTAATTGAAGGTTCAATGACCAATAACCAATAACCTTAGTTCAAAGTTCAAAGACTCTTTCTTACAATTATTTTCTTCACTTCCAAACCGAGTGGTTCTAATGGATAGCATCTGTCGGCTTGGTCGAGTTTGAATGTCTGTTTGCCAGCTTTGAGGTTCATCTTGCCGACGTATGAAGTCTGAATCATTGGGTCGACGCCTGGTAATGTGTGTGCGATTACGTTGTCGCCGCATTCGAAAGAATATCTCTTGTCTAAGTTTTCTGGGATGTAAACGATGAAGATGTCATATGTTCCGTCTTCAGCGACTTCCATTTCCCATGAACGCCATGAGTCTGTCTGTGTGCTCATATATCCAGTTCCGTCGATTTCTGCGTGTTTCAAACCATTTGCTTCTGTCAATTCTAAAGCGCCGTTTTCTGCTTTTACGACAGGTATTTCTCTATAACTTACTTCAATCTTATTTAAAGTGTCAGGATGTTGGTTCAAGAATTCACCTATTTTTGTTAACACTTCTTTTTCGTAAGGGATGACGTTGCCGTTGCCGTCAGGACCGATGTTGAGCAAGAAGACGCCGCCGTGTCTTACTGTGCTGAATAATCTTCCTAATTGAGCGTCTACTTGTTTGTCTACTTCAGGACGGTTGATCCATGATTTGTAACCCCATGTTCCATAGAGAGATGCAGGGTTATCCCAGAAGATGTTTTCATAACCGGCTACGTCGCCGTTGTCTGGTAATGTCATATAGTCACCTTGGTTGTTCATGATTCTACCGTTGATGAGACATTTTGGTTGTAATGATTTAACGGTTTCGCGGAAACGTTCGCTTTGTTCAGGTGTCACGAGACCCATGTCAAACCATAATGTGTGGATGTCACCGTAGTTGGTGAGCAATTCTGTCACTTGAGCGACGATATAATCTTCGAGTTCTGGAGTTACTATTTCAAGAGGAGAGTAAACTTGGTTTACGTATTCGTAGCATTTTGTTGTTGGGTCTGGAGCGAGGCGTGGGATACCGAGAGGGTAGTGCCAGTCAGGAAGTGAGTAGTAGAGACCGAATTTGATGCCGTGGCGTTCGCAAGCTTCTGCCAATTCTTTTACTACGTCGCGACCGAAAGGAGTGAAGTCGACGATGTTGTAGTCTGTTGTCTCGGTGTGGAACATACAGAAACCGTCGTGGTGTTTTGATGTCATGACGATATATTTCATTCCAGCTTGTTTTGCAAGCAATACGATTTCGTCGGCGTTGAAGTCTTTAGGATTGAATTCTCTTGCGACTGCTTCGTATTCTTCAGCAGGGATACGAGCGTGGTTCATGATCTGTTCGCCGTAGAATGGAATCTTTTCGCCTTTCCACCAACCAGCGAGTTCAGAATAGATGCCGAAGTGGATGAACATACCGAAGTGTTCAGCACGCCATTCTTCCAATGCTTTCTGTGTTATTTCGTCAGTTTGTAGAGACGTCACTCCTGTGGCGTCTTTGTTTTCATTTGAAGATACACACGATGTTAATAAAACTATCGCAACAAGTAATAAATTAATAAGGTGTTTCATTATGGAAAATTTTATTGATTTCAATTTTTGCAAAGATAAGAATTTAAGTCAACGGACAACGGACAACGGACAACAGATTTTTCTTAATTTTGCAAAAATACTTATAGACTTATTGACACATTGACTTATAGACTTTAATTATGAAAGCACTTCTCGACGAATTGGTAGTAAAATATAACACTCCGGAGTTTATTGAAAATGACCCGGTGCAGTTCCCTCATCGTTATTCTGAAAAAAACGATATTGAGATAGTGTCGTTTCTTATCGCTACAATAGCATGGGGGAAGCGTTCTATGATTCTCAATTCTGCTAACAAACTGCTCAATACTATGGGCAAGTCGCCATACGATTTCATTATGTCTGGCGGCTGGAAGAATTTAGATCACGATAAATGTGTACATCGTACTTTCTTCAACCGTGACCTTATATATTATTGTAATGGCTTGAAAGGAATTTATAATGAATATCAAAGTCTTGAAGATATTTTTGCTTTAGACGGCAATCGTGATGTGTGGCAGGGTATTCAGAATTTCAGGGATAAGATTCAGGAAGTCAATGGCGGAGTGACAAGCGTGCATATTTCAAATCCTTATTGCGAGAATCCGAAGAAAGGCTCTGCTTGCAAGAGACTGCATCTCGCACTGAGATGGCTGGTGAGAAATGACGGCATCGTCGACCTTGGAATCTGGAACAAACTTCAACCTTCGGATCTTATGATTCCTCTTGATGTTCATGTTGGAAGAATATCTCGCGAACTCGGACTTCTTGAAAGAAAAAGCAACGACAGGACGACAGTAGAGGAGATAACGTCGAAGCTCAGGGTATTAGATCCAGATGATCCTATCAAATACGACTTCGCTTTATTTGGATACGGCGTTTCTCAATAAAAAAGCACCTAGCTGGGAACTGAGGTGCTTTTCGTCATTTGAGAAAATTGAATGTATAACCAAAACCGAATATAATACAATCGAAGGTTCGTTTTTGTTCAAAGAGGGTGAAAAATAGTTGAAGTTTATTAAGAAATTAAGAACTTTTCTTAATAATTTTTAAGAAAAAACTTCTTGACTTTCAATGGATAATGCTGTATATTTGCCAAAGAATCAAAAAGAAAATTTATTATGGCAATTTCTATTAAATCATCTCCAGTTCTTACGGGAATTACAGCAAAAAGGTTTGACGCCTTAGTAGAGCAAAATAAAAGTATAGATGCCCGTACATTATCTGAAACAGAGAAAAATCAGATTGATAATGTTCTTATGAAGTCGAAAAACTTTTCGTTTTAAGATGGAAAGTTTTTCACTTTATGAACATTGTGTGATGCTTCCATATGACAATAAGATAAAAGAAAATAGTTTGCCTTTTAGTTGCGGAAACTATGATTTGGATGATTTTTTTCAAAATGAATCAGAATTATATGAAAAAGAACTTTTAGGTAAAACTTATTGTTGGATAACGGAAAGCAGACCGCATCGGATAGTTGCGTTGTTTACACTTGCAAATGATAGTATTAAAACTATTAATCTAGATAAAAGTACAAGAAATCGTTTTAATCGTAATATAAACAATTCTAAACGAGGACGAAGTTATCCTGCGGCTTTGATTGGTCGTATTGGTGTTAATAAAGGTTTACAAGGTTTCAATATTGGCAGTCAATTGATAGATTTTATCAAGAAGTGGTTTCGTCATGAAGATAATAAAACAGGATGTAGGTTTCTAGTGGTTGATGCTTATAATAATCCTCGCACATTGAAATTTTACGAGAATAACAATTTTAAGTATTTGTATAGAACTGAAGAAGAGGAAGAGTTGTATTTCAAGACAACGATGACAAGAATGATGTATTTTGATTTGAAAAAATGATTTTTTTATTTCAATAAAAAAGCACCCTGCGGGGAGCATGAGTGCTTTTCGTCATTTGAGAAAATTGAATGTATAACCAAAACCGAATATAATACAATCGAAGGTTTGTTTTTGTTCAAAGAGAAATGAAATTTTTTTAAGAAGCGTTTTCGCTTGGAGACTCGGTGTCTTGGAGACTCGGTGTCTTATAGCTTTTCTTGTCCGTAATCGTAAAGAAATTAGGCACGAACAAGGTTCCGAATATCGTGTTGGTGAACATGCCGAAGACGACGGCGGAACCAAGTGCTATACGTGCTTCGGCGCCCGCACCGCTCGCAAACAAAAGCGGCATCACGCCGAGCACGAAAGCCAAGGATGTCATCAAGATTGGTCTCAGCCTTACACGTCCTGCTTCCAAAGCGGCATCACTTACACTCATGCCGGCTTTCCTGTAATCGACGGCAAACTCAACGATCAAGATGGCATTCTTCGCTGATAATGCTATCAATAATATAATGCCGATTTGTGAGTAAATACTTATTGGCAAAGATAATATCAGACAGCCTGCGACAACGCCCAACAATGCTAACGGCACGCTAAGGATGACGGCGAAAGGATTGCCCCAGCTTTCGTACATCGCTGCTAAAACCAAGATAACCAATATCAATGCAAGTGCGAAAATCATAGTGACGCTTGAACTTGATAACTTCTCCTGATAAGCTACAGAAGTCCATTCATGACCGAAGTTTGTTCCTAACAAGTCGTCGCTGAGTCTTTCCATTGCGTCCATCGCTTCGGAGCTGCTATATCCAGCGGATGCTACTGCAGTGATGTTGGCAGCAGGATAGAGGTTATAACGGTTTATCTGTGTCTGTCCCATCTTTTCTTCAATATTGCAGAATGCCGAGAATGGAACCATCTGTCCGTCAGCGTTTTCTACGCTTAACTTCAGAATGTCGTTGATGACGTTTCTGTTGCCAGGATTTGCCTGAATGATGACTTGATAGATATTGTTGAACTTGATGAAGTCATTTGCGAAAGTTGATCCCATATAGGAAGAAAGAGCGTCAAAGACTTGATTCAGCTGCAATCCAAGCATGCCGATTTTGTCACGGTTGATGTTGAGGAAGTACTGCGGACTGTTGCCTTCGAACTGATTTTGAAGGTACATCAAAGCCGGTTCTTTGCGGTAATTCTCCATTATTGTATTGACGGCGTTTTCTAACTCTGTCGTTCCTAAGTTGTTACGGTCTTCGAGTACGAATGCCAAACCGCCGGAGGCGCCGAGTCCTGGAATTGAAGGCGGATTGACGGCAAAGATATTAGCTTCTTGTATCTCAACGGATTCTGCGTTGATCTTGTCGATTATCGC
>JAFYUH010000124.1 GCA_017549605.1 Bacteroidales bacterium | reverse complement strand
TATTCCATATCTTGGAGGATTGGACCTCTCATGAACCAAGCGTTTTCGCCGATACCGCCAGTCATGACGATGATGTCAACGCCGTTCATGACAGCTGCGTAAGCGCCGATATATTTTTTAACGCGGTGTTTGAACATATTGAAAGCGTATGTTGCACGTTCGTCGCCAGCTTCTTTGCCTGCTCTAACGTCACGCATGTCTTGTTTGTCGCCAGTGATACCGATGAGACCTGATTTCTTGTTGATGAGAGTGTTCATCTGTTTGAGGTCGTAACCTTCTTTTTCAGCGATGTACATGAAAACGCCGAGGTCGAGGTCGCCAGTGCGGCTACCCATCATAAGACCTTCAACAGGAGTGAAGCCCATTGATGTGTCTACTGACTTGCCGTTTTCTACAGCTGCGATAGAAGCGCCGCTGCCCAAGTGGCATGTGATGATCTTTTGGTCGTTCCAGTCTTTGCCTACGAATTTAGCTGCATTTTCAGCAACGTATTTGTGGCTTGTTCCGTGGAAACCGTAACGACGTACACGATATTTGTCGTAGTATTCGTAAGGAACAGGGTAGAGGTAAGCCTCTGGTTTCATTGTTGAGTGGAATGCTGTGTCGAAGCAGCCGCCTTGTTTTACGTTAGGAAGCAATTCTGTAACAGCTTTCACGCCTGCCATACATGCTGGGTTGTGGAGAGGAGCGAGGTCGATGAGTTCTTCCATGAGTTCCATGACGCTGTTGTCGATGAGGACGCTCTTGGTGAATTTTTCGCCGCCGTGAACCAAACGATGACCAACAGCACCGATTTCGTCTAATGATTTGATGACGCCGTGGTTTTCGTCGAGCAATGCGTTAAGAACGATGCTGATACCTGCAGTGTGGTTTGGAATAGGAAGTTGTTCGTAATGTTTTTCTCCGTTCCATTTATGTGTGAATTCTCCCATTTCGAGGCCGATACGCTCGAGGAGACCTTTTGCCAAAACGTTGTGGCCGTTATCGTCGATATCAAAAAGTTGATATTTGATTGATGAGCTGCCACAGTTTAAAACTAAAATTTTCATTTGATGATATTGTGTTAAAAATTATTTTGAAAAGAGAGACGTGTCAATGTGTGTGTTATTGTAGTTACATTGACGCGTCTCTACAATTGTGAATTATGCATTGAGAATTATGAATTCTTTTGAGCGATTGCTTGGTTACATGTGATAGCGACGAGTTTGTAGATGTCGTCGATAGAACAACCACGGCTCAAGTCGTTACATGGTTTAGCGAAGCCTTGGAGAACTGGACCTACAGCCTCAGCACCAGCGAGACGTTGAACGAGTTTGTAAGCGATGTTACCTACTTCCAATCTTGGGAATACCAATGTGTTAGCTTTGCCTGCTACTTCGCTGTTAGGAGCTTTGCTTGCGCCTACTGAAGGAACGATAGCTGCGTCAGCTTGTAATTCACCGTCGATGCAGATGTCAGGACGCATTTCTTTAGCCAATCTTGTAGCTTCGATAACTTTGTCAACATCTTCGTGTTTTGCAGAGCCTTTTGTTGAGAAGCTCAACATAGCGACTTTAGGATCTATCTTAGCGATGTTCTTTGCAGTGTCGGCTGTACAAACAGCGATTTCTGCGAGTTGTTCTGCTGTTGGAACTGGTGTTACAGCGCAGTCGGCGCAAACGATCTTGCCGTCAGTGCCGTATTTGTCGTTAGGTAAGAACATGATGAAAGCACCAGAAACGCAAGAAACGCCAGGAGCTGTCTTGATGATTTGCAATGCAGGGCGGAGCATATCGCCTGTTGTGCTGCGAGCGCCACTGACCAAACCGTCAGCGTCACCAGCTTTGAGCATCAAAACGCCGAGGTACATGAAGTTCTCTGCATATTTTTGTGCTTCTTCGATTGTCATGCCTTTGCTCTTGCGGAGTTCGAAAAGCAAGTTAGCATATTTATCTCTGTCAGGATTGTCTTTTGGATCAACGATAGTTGCTCTTTCGATGTTGTTCAAACCGAATTCAGCAGCCATGTCTTTGATTTTCTGTGCAGGTCCGATAAGAATTACGTCAGCGATGCCGTCAGCAATAAGTTGGTCTGCAGCTTTTATTGTTCTTTCTTCATCTCCTTCAGGAAGCACGATGCGTTGTCTGTTTTCGCGTGCATTTTGTTTTATTTGTTCTATAAGATCCATGATATTTAATGTTTTAAATTTGAATTCTTGAAGACTACAAAGGTAATAATCATTTCTAAAATTTCAAAAAAAAATACAAATATTTGTTAAGAAAAAAACAAAGATGTAAATTTGCAACGAATATGATTTTATGAACAACATTGCTGGATTTTATAATAATGCTGATATAGTGGGAAAGTTCGTTGTTAACGATAGCGTTAATGATGTGCTGTCTGCTGTTGATAATCAATTTAAGGACTTCAGATTCGTTACGGAACAATGTGCTAAATTCGAAGGTCCTAAAGAGAGGGATGTTACTTATATCAGTGCAGCATGGAATTTTGTGGTATTATTCTTAGTGCTGATTCTAATGGTCTTGAATAAGTTTATGTCACCACAAAGATTGTCATCGGTTATTTCGATGCCATTTCAAAATGGTGGTAGCGATAGGGTGAAGAGGGAAAGTCAATCACTTTTCACTCCGGTTTCTTTTTCTACCATAATTTCTTTTATTCTGATGCTTTCTCTATTCGTGCAGAAAATATTCATCGTTTATGGTGAAAATAGAATATTGCACGACAACTTCGACTTCTTTGTTGATGTGACGATTTGCATAAGCGCGATATTTGTCTTTACTTATCTTCTCACTGCTTTTTATGGATGGATGTTTAAGACAGATTCGTTGATATATATTCATTTTACTTCATATGTTTCAGCGATGGCGACTTGCAATCTTCTGCTTATGCCGATAATACTGCTTTTATTTTTCCATCCGTATAAGATTTTCTTGATTTTTACATTGGTAATATTGGGCGTATTTTTCATCATCACTTTTATAAAATTATTAATAGAGGTACGAATGTTGTCAAAATTAAATTTTGTAAATATTTTTTTGTATCTTTGCACCATCGAAATTTTACCTATCTTGGTTATATCTAAGATGATAGTAAATGTTCTATAACATATTGTTAATCATTTTGTTGGTAAAATAGATTGAGTGATTAGTAAAAGATTAAAAAAAATTGTAGATGAAGATTAAATCGATCCTTTTGTCGCAACCAAAACCAGCTGACGTTGCAAAAACTCCGTATGAAGCTATAATTAAGAAGTATAATGTTAACATCGAATTTGAAAAATTCATCAAATTAGAAGAAGTTTCAGCTAGCGATTTAAGACAAGAGAAGGTTAAACTTAGTGATTTTACCGCAGTGATTTTAACAAGTCGCAACACAATAGATCACTTCTTCCGTATCGCAAAGGAAATGCGTTATACAATCCCTGAAGATTTGAAATATTTCTGTGTCAATGAAACTACAGCTCAATACCTTCAACATTATATTCAATACAGAAAAAGAAAGATATTCTACGGTAAGCAGACTTTTGCTGACCTCGTTGAGGTAATGAAAAAACATAAGGAAGAAAAATTCTTCTTGCCAAGTTCTAATTTGGTTACAGAAGATCATGACGGTATGTTGGCAGAGGCTAAGATTGATTACACAAAAGCTGTTATCTTCCGTACAGTGTCAGCCGATTTGTCACATGTCGATATTTCAAAATATGATATGTTGGTATTCTTCAGCCCAGCTGGAATAGAGTCTCTTAAGAAAAACTTCCCTGATTTTGTCCAAAATGAAAACGTTGCTATAGGCGGTTTCGGACACTCTACATGCGAAGCTATCACTGAAGCAGGTTTTACCTTGAACTTCAGCGCTCCAACACCAACATGTCCATCAATGAATATGGCAATAGAAGAGTTTATCGCTAACGAAGTTAAGAAAGCTAAGAAAAAATAATTTAATATGAACGAAGGACTTCCGAAAGAACAGCGTTTATATAAGAAGAAAGCTATACAACTATTATTCGAGAAGGGTAAAGGATTTAACTTTTACCCTTTTCGTGTTGTTGTACACGCTCATGCTTCGGAAGATGACGAACCTACAATACCTCGCTTTCTCGTCTCTGTATCAAAGAAAAGATTTCATCACGCAGTCAAAAGAAATAAGGTGAAAAGACTCGTCCGTGAGGCATGGCGCAGAAACAAATCTGAATTAATTGTTAAATGTGAAGAACATAAAATCACTTTTGACGTGGCGCTTGTTTATACGGCTACAACAATTTTACCTTACGAAGAGATAGAAAAGAAAATAAAACAGCTATCTTTGCGTTTGAACAATAATTATTTTCTGCACGATGATGAAAAAAATAACACGACTGCCAGCTAATTTGTTGATATTGCTTATCCGCATATATCAAGTCACCTTATCACCTTTCATCGGAAGAAGCTGCAGATATACCCCTACATGTTCCAATTACGGCATAGAAGCCATTAAAAAATATGGCGCCATCAAAGGTGGCTGGCTTACCTTTAAAAGAATATTGTCCTGCAACCCTTGGGGTGGGAGCGGTTATGACCCTGTGCCATAATAGTTAGGAGTTAGGAATTAGGAATTAGGAGTTAGGAATGATTGTAGAGACGTTTCAATGTAACCTGCAAATAAACTAACATTGAAGCGTCTGCTTAATTAAGAATTAATATTTTAGTTATGAATAGATTGAGGATTTTATTTTTCGTATTGTTGTTTTTCCCAATAATGTCTTTCTCTCAGGAAAAACAGAATAATTTTGAGATCTCTAAAAGCATAGACATATATAATAATGTGTTGAAGTTTCTTAACATGAATTATGTCGATGAGATAAATCCTGCAGAACTGAATGAGACTGCTATTCATGCTATGCTCAAGGAACTGGATCCTTACACTGTCTTTATCCCAGAATCAGAAATCGAGGATGTGAAGCTTCTTACAATGGGAGAATATGGCGGAATAGGTTCTATAATAAACTATTACGATAATAATGTCCATATCTCTGAACCATACGAAAACTTTCCTGCACACAAGGCGGGTTTGCTTCCTGGTGACGCTATCATAGAAGTTAATGGCGTCAATACAGAAAAGAAAAGCGTTAGTGAAGTCAGTGAACTTCTTAAAGGTCAGCCTGGTTCAAAGCTGACTCTTAAAATCAGACGCGATGGTGAAAAAGATATCATCACAAAAACTCTTACCCGTGAGAAAATAAAGATTGATAATATCCCATATTACACAGTTCTTGAAGGTGGAGTTGCTTATATTATTCTTAATCAATTTACTAGAGACGCTGCTAAAGAATTGAAGGAGGCGTTTCTTGAAATGAAATCACAAAATGAACTCAAAGGTCTTATCATCGACCTTAGAGGTAATGGCGGCGGTCTGCTCAACGAAGCTGTCGATATCGTAAATATCTTCGTGCCTAAAAACAAACTCGTGGTTTACACCAAAGGAAAGACTCCTGAACAGAATAGAAACTATTATACCAAACATGAAGCCGACGATACAGAAATTCCTTTGGCTATTTTGGTCAATGAAAGTAGCGCATCTGCAAGCGAAATCGTTTCAGGTTCTATACAAGACTTCGATAGAGGTGTCATCGTAGGTCAAAGAACATTCGGCAAAGGCTTGGTACAGAATATCTTGCCTATGACATACAATACTCAGATGAAGGTGACAGTGTCTAAATATTATATTCCAAGTAAACGTTGTATACAAGAGATAGATTACTCTAAAAAGGCAAAGAACGACACTCTTGTGAAGAATGATACCCTCGGTCCTCAGTTTAAGACAGCAAACGGAAGAATAGTTTATGAAGGTCATGGCATTCAACCAGATGTGAAGATAGAACCAGAGATGCTTTCAACAATAACAGCTCATCTCTATGCTCAGAATATGATCTTCAAATATGCAAATAAGTTTTACAGAGAACATAAGTCAATAGCATCTCCAGAAGAGTTTGAAATCACAGACGAAATTTATGATGACTTTGTGAAATTCGTTGAGGGTCAGGAATTTGAATATACTTCAGAAAGTGAAAAAGACTTCGATGAATTGGTAAAGACTGCTAAGTTGGAAGGTTATTACGATAATATCAAAGAGCAACTTGATATCTTGGAAAACGAATTGAAGAGTCATAAGGATAATGATTTGATTAACAATAGAAAGGAAATTTCTGAGATTCTTAAAATGGAGTTGGTCGGTCGTTATTATTTCCAAAAAGGCAAGATCATTTCCACTTTGAAAGACGATGTCGAGTTGAATCGCGCTCTTGAGATTTTACTTAATTCTAATGGCAAAAACGAATATGAAACCATTCTGAATGTCACCGAGACACCGAGTCGCTGAGTCGCCAAGTTATTTGATGAGTCGATGTCATACCAAAGATTATTCAATAAATTATGAAAGTAGAATACGGTAAAACGGGTACATATTTCTATTTGGTCGGATTGATCTTGACGGTAGTTTCTTTGCCGACATCGAGATTTGGTTTGAGTGTCTCGCTATTTTACCTTTTGGTATTATGGATGTTGCTCGGCCTCGATATGCGTTCCATCAATAAGATGTATCTTGAAAAACCGTTAGTAAGCAGAATATTATTTCGTATTGCATTCTCTTTTAAAGGTATATGGTATAACATAAAGACACGGTTTGCCGACTTTTTGCATAACAAAGTCGCTGTCGTGATGGCATCGATGTATGTCATGCATCTTATAGGATTGATATATACTTCCGATTTTCCATCTGCATTTCATGATTTGAGGATTAAGTTGCCTCTTTTGGTGATACCATTGGTGATGTCATCGATGAAACCGTTGAATGACAAACAGTTCAGTACTGTGTTGTGGTTTTTCATAGGTTCTGTCTTTTTTGTAACTATCTTAGGAACAGTGAAATTCATCCGTCGTGATTTTGTAGACGTAAGGGAACTGTCTCCTTTTATCAACTATATCAGATTATCGTTATGTATTGTTTTCTCAATATTTATATTGGGATATTATCTTGTCAAGAGAAACTATAGTTTGATCATAAAATCTATTATGGTTTTTATGATAATATGGTTTTTATGGCAGATAACGATTTTTGAGTCAATTACCAGCATTTTGGTTATAGCAGCCTTGTGTTTTGTGCTGACAATGTATTTTGTCTTTAGAAGTAGAAATACAAATGTTAAAATTTGTGTGGTAGTAGTGATTGTAGTAGTGGCAGCTGTTGCAATATATCTTCCATATAAGGTCGTAAATGACTATATGAGTCCTGCTAAAGTAGATGTTGCACAGTTGGATACACATACGAAGTTGGGTAATACTTATGTTTTTGATACTATCAATTTTGGCGTAGAGGATGCGAGGTATGTCGGCTTGTATCTTTCAAAAAAGGAGATGTTGGATGCTTGGAATAAGCGAAGTGTTAAGAAAATTAACAATGAGTATGAAGAAGGTTATCATGCTTTGGTACGTTATCTTACATCCAAAGATTTAAGAAAAGATGCGGAAGGTGTTGAGCGACTTACGGAAAATGATATAAGAAATATTGAAAACGGAATTGCTAATTATAATTATATCGAGAATCCTGGTTTTAAGACTAGAATCATGAAGGTTATGATAGCCTATCGTAATTATGAAAGAAGTGGCGATGCTAATGGGAGTTCTGTATTTCAACGTGTTGAATATATAAAAGCTTCTTTAGGAATAATAAAAGACCATCCTGTTTTCGGTGTTGGAACAGGTATTATTCAGCCTTTTGCGGATTATTACGAAAATACTAATTCAAAATTAAATCCGGAATATAGGCTGAGAAGTCATAATCAATATCTAGCGATAACGGTGGCTTTCGGTGTCGTAGGTCTGTTATGGTTCTTGTTTACAATGCTTTATCCTCTCTTTGCAGATAAGAGAAATCGTAATTATTTGTATATTGTATTCTTGTTTATAATAATGCTTTCCATGTTTACAGATGATACATTGGAAACACAGGTGGGAGCAACATTATTCGCTTATTTTAATTCGTTTTTGGTTTTTGCTTCATCAGAAAGGCTAATGGCAAAAGACTAATGGCAAAAGACTAATGGCAAAAGTTTTTTTAGGAGTCGTATTACGCAAAAGTAAATAATAAGTTAGCGAAGAAATTCCAGATTGTAGTTACGCCTATTGCTATAAGTTTACTGAAATAGAAATTCCATTTTAGTTTTTCGTTCAAAAGGTATAAGACTAACGAATTGATTCCCAATCCTACAACCGATACAATCATAAATTGTATGTATTGTATTCCTATTTCTTCATTCTGACTGTTGAAGGTCCAGCTTCTGTTGAGGAAGTAATTTGATGTAGCAGCGATAATGAATCCAATTCCGTTGCTGAGAAATTTGTTCAGTTTTAGTATTTCTTTACATAGGTAAGTAATTCCAAAATCTATTATCATTCCGGAACATCCTACGAGTCCGAATTTTAATAGTTTGGAAACTAATAACTTATCTATGACAAATAAATACTTCATGTCTTTATAAAAAATCAATCGCCTATAATGTTTTTCTCTTCATGTTCTTTTTTAAAACATTTTACTGAGAAATAGAATAACGCTATCATGGCTATGATGCTGGCAATCAAAATAGGAGTGCTTGTCTTGCCGAAAGTATCTAAGTCAATGTTTGTGATACCTTTATTATTAAGGAAGTACAAAACTACAATTGTGCCGTTGTTTGCAAAGTGCATCAGCATCGGGACCCATATGCTTTTTGAGAAATAGAACATATATCCCAATAACAAGCCTAAAACCAATCTTGGCAAGAAACCGTAGAATTCAAAATGTATGAATGAGAATACTGCCGAAGCTATGAAAATGCCGACATGAGCGTTTTTGCATATTTTTACCAAGGAGGTCTGTAATAATGAGCGGAATAAAAGTTCTTCGCCTATGGCTGCCAATCCGGCGACCATGATGAGGTTGATGATCAATCCGCCGATATTGTTGACATTAAGCATTTTTTCGGTGGTTTCTTGAGCCGCTTCTTGCAAGGATTTCATCATTTCTTCCAATGCTTTCATTGATTCAGGGAGTTTCAAGTCTGCATTCCATTCCGCAAAGGCAGTGTTGAGCGGCAAGATTGCATACATCATCGCGAGGCCTAATAAAAGCCAGTAGGTTTTGGTTTTATTGAATTTGAGTGATGTTATTGGTTTTTCATTAACCAGACAAGCATATAACAAAGGCGGAAATACGAATAATAATAATTGACTTGTGATTTGAGATATGCGTAACATATTGAGTTCGCTTATGTTGCACGCATTTGAGATGAATACGATACCGACGCTGAGGACGGCTGTCAATATAAGTCCAACAACTAACAATGCTGCGATTATGAATATTTTTTCTGCTGTAGTAGTCTTTTTAAGTATTGGAAAAGTCATGATGAATTTATTTTATTTTTTGCAAATTTAAGATTTTTTGATTAGATGAAATGAGTATTTTTGCATAATAATGTTTTAACGTTTTTTGTTGATTATGATTAATATTGCAGGTATAGAATTTGACCATGTTCCTTTGCTTTTGGCACCGATGGAAGGTGTCACAGATCCGCCGTTTCGTCATGCTTGTAAGGAACAAGGTGCAGATATAGTTTATTCTGAATTTATTTCTTCTGACGGTTTGATTCGCGATGCTGTGAAGAGCGTGAGGAAGTTGGGTTTTGTTGAAGGAGAGAGACCTTTCGGCGTACAGATTTTTGGCAACAGCATTGATCCTATGGTGGAGGCGGCTCGTTATGCAGAACGTTATGACCCTGATATCATTGACATTAACTTCGGATGTCCTGTTAAGAAAGTAGCTTCTAAAGGAGCAGGATCTGGTATCTTGAATGATATTCCTAAGATGGTTGCTATAACAGAAGCTGTTGTGAAAGCAGTGAAAAAGCCAGTTACGGTGAAGACACGTCTTGGTTATGACAGCGAACATAAGGAGATCGTTGATATAGCGGAACGTTTGCAAGATGTCGGAATTCAGGCTTTGACGATACATGGTCGTTTGCGTACCACCAAATGGGGTGAACCTGCAGACTGGACCTTGATAGGAGAGGTGAAGAATAATCCTCGTATGACGATACCTATCATCGGCAATGGCGACGTCGTCGATGGCCCTTCTGCAAAATATTTCTTGGATAACTTTGGCGTTGACGGACTTATGATAGGACGTGCCACATATGGTAATCCTTGGATTTTTAAGGAGATAAAACATTATTTGAATACAGGCGATATATTGCCAGCTCCGACGGTAGAAGAGAGAGTCCGTGTTGCGAAGGCTCATCTTAAAGATTCTTTAGGTTATAAGAAAGATGAGTTTTATGCAGTGATGGAAATGCGTAAACATTGGGGACTTTACTTCAAAGGTTTTATCAATTTCAAACAATTTAAGATGAGGTTGATGGAAGTAAGAACCGTCGAAGAAGTATTTGCTATCTTGGATGAGGTTGTAAAATATTATAATTCAATTGGTTAAAAGTGTTTGACTTATAAAGAAAAATTTTTCAATTTTTTTTGAAAATTTGTTATGAAATTAGCAATAATTTTGTAACTTTGCACTCGCAAAACAAAGGATATAATTAAAACTATCCTGCTCCTATAGCTCAGTCGGTTAGAGTAGCTGACTCATAATCAGTTGGTCCCTGGTTCAAGTCCAGGTGGGAGCACAGAAACCTCGGTAGTCATTGACTGTCGAGGTTTTTTGTTTTGTCCACTAAATTTTACGTATTGTCCACGAAATCACACTAAACTTACACGAAAAGATTTAGTGTTTTATTCGTGCTAATTCGTGGATGATGATTATATCGTGGATATTTTCTCGAAATATTCGTAAACAATCTTCGCCTTGGCCTTGCCTACGACTTTTTCCAATGTCTCTAAATCTGCTTCCTTGATGTTCTTGACAGACTTAAGTTCTAACATCAATTTCTCGGCGGTCTGTTTGCCGATGCCTTTGATGTCGTTCAATTCTGAATGGAGGAATCCTTTCTCGAACTTCTTTCTGTGATGCGTGATGCCGAATCTGTGAGCCTCGTCGCGGATGTGCTGTATCACCTTCAATGACTCGGAACGTTTGTCTATATATAAAGGTATGCTGTCGCCTGGGAAATAAATCTCTTCCAGTTTCTCCGCGATGCCGATGATGCTTATCTTGCCGTATAATCCTAGTTGTTGCAATATCTTCACTGCTGATGACAGCTGTCCCTTTCCGCCGTCGACGACAATCAAATCAGGAAGACGTTGTCCTTCATCTAAAAGACGTTTATATCTCCTGTAAACAATCTCCTCCATAGAGGCGAAGTCGTTAGGACCTTCGACGGTTTTTATATTGAAATGTCTGTAACCGCTCTTGTTAGGTCTGGCATTGACAAACTGTACCATCGCGGCCACGGCATAGTCGCCTTGGAAGTTGGAGTTGTCGAAGCATTCTATCACTTCTGGCAATTCAGGCAATCTCAAGTCGTCTTTCATCTGATTCAAGATTCTCTTAGTATGTCGTTCTGGGTCAACGAGAGTGCGTAATTTTTCGGTGTCGATGCGGTATTGCTTTGCATTACGCTGTGACAATTCCAAGATGTCGAGTTTCTCTCCTCTCTGCGGGACTGTGAATCTGACGCCGTCAAGTTTGATGTCTAAGTCTATCGGAACTATGATTTCCTTAATGTTGTGACTTTCCATCATCTGACGAACCTCTACGACTGCCATCGACAGAAGTTCTTCTGCGCTTTCGTCAAGTTTTCTCTTGATCTCAAAAGAATGTGACTGTATTATCGCACCTTCCACGATCTTCATATAATTGACATAGAAAGAATTTCCAGCGTCTTCGTAAGAAAATACCTCTATGTCGAAGATGGTGTTGCTGCAGACCACTGATTTCGCGTGATAGTTTTCGAGTATGTCGTATTTGTCTTTTATGACTTGCGCCTGCTCGAATTCCAGTCTCGAAGCGTGGTCCATCATCTGTGCCTTCATATCTTTCAGGACTTCCTGAATATTGCCTTTTATGACTTTCTTCACGTTGTGAATCATCTCGCGGTATTCTTCTTCGCTTATGCTTCCGTCGCAAGGTGCTTTGCAGTTTCCGATATGATATTCAAGACAAGGACGATAATGTCCGTTGTAGATGTTTTCTTCTTTTAAAACGAGTTTGCAGTTTCGGATAGGGTAGAGTTTCCTTAACATCTCGAGGAATGTCTTCGCTACTGTCACCGAAGGGTAAGGCCCGAAATATATGGAACCGTCGTTGACTTTTTTTCTCGTGAGAAAGACGCGAGGGAAACGTTCGTTCTTGACGCATATCCATGGATATGTCTTGTCGTCTTTCAACATGATGTTGTAGCGAGGTTTGTATTGCTTTATCATGTTGTTTTCGAGAAGAAGAGCTTCCATCTCGTTGTCGACCACGATAAATTTGATGTCAGCGATACGGCTGACGAGTACCTTGACTTTTCCGCTTTGCTGTTTGTTGAAATAACTGGATACTCTGCGTTTTAGGTTTTTGGCTTTGCCGACATAAATAATCTCTCCTTTCTCGTCATAATAACGATACACTCCAGGATCTGTGGGGATGGTTTTGAGGATTGATGTTATTTTGTCGTTCATGATTTATTTGGTAGAGACGTCACTCCTGTGGCGTCTTGAATATTGTTTTTAAGAGACGCCACGGGAGTGACGTCTCTACATATTTTTAAAAATGTTTAAATCCTTGTGCTTCGATTGGGATTACGTGTTCGTCGGTGGTGATGAGTTCAGCGACGTTTGTGTCTGGTGTCATGAAGCCGATGATTCTCACGTCTTCCATATCTTTTACCTTATCGTAATCTTCTTGTTTTACGGTGAAGAGGAGTTCGTAGTCTTCGCCGCCGTTGAGTGCTGCTACGCAAGGCACGATGTCGAATTCCTTAGCGACGTCGATGGCTTTCTGGTGCATAGGGATGCGGTCTTCGAAGACGCGACAGCCGACATTAGAGTCTTTGCAAAGATGTAATATCTCTGATGCGAGTCCGTCGGAGATGTCGATCATCGCTGTTGGTTTTATCTCTAACTCTTTGAGTCTGGCGACGATGTCTTTACGAGCCTCTGGTTTTAACTGGCGTTCGAGTATGTAATCGTAGCCGTAGAGTTCTGGCTGTACGTTAGGGTCTGCCATGAAAGCTGCTTTCTCTCTCTCAAGAATCAATAATCCTGTGTATGCAGCGCCGAGTGTTCCGCTTACGCATAACAAGTCGTTGGCTTTAGCGCCGTTGCGATAGACGATCTCGTCTTTCTTTGCCTTGCCTATCACTGTTATAGAGATGAAGAGACCTGACTTACTTGCAGTTGTGTCGCCGCCAACCAAGTCGACTTTATAAGTGTCGCAGGCGAGGCGTATGCCGGCGAATATCTCTTCCACTGCTTCTACTGAGAACTTGCTTGAGATTCCCATGCCGACTACTATCTGAGTAGGAGTGCCGTTCATGGCGTAGATGTCAGAGAAGTTCACGACAGCTGCTTTGTAGCCTAAGTGCTTCAAAGGCATGTATGTCATGTCGAAGTGAACGCCTTCAATCAAGACGTCGGTAGAAACCAATGTCTGCTCGCTTTTATGGTCGATGACAGCAGCGTCGTCGCCAATGCCTTTAACAGTTGATTTGTTATATGTCTTAACATCCTTGGTCAATCTGTCGATGAGACCGAATTCACCAAGTTCTGACAATTCTGTCAATTCGATTTTTTCGTTTTCCATGTTTTTTTAAGTCAACGGACAACAGTCAACGGACAACTGACTTTGCCCAAATTGTTATTTATTATTTATTTTCGCTTAAGATAAGAGCGTTATGATAGTCTTCTTCTGTGATTCTATACAGGACTTCATATTCTTCATATCCCTTTTTATCTACAGTTGATAGAATTTCCCAACAAGATTTCTTGAACATTGTTTTTTCAAAAGTCTTGATTAAATCCCAGTCTGTTGTTGTATCAACTTTATACATCACATCTTCATCAAAGATGATAACAGGCATATCATAGATAAATTCGTCATTGAAAGAAAACTCTGAGTGTCCCATGCCATCTTTCACCATTACTATACGATCCACATCTGGACCAATATATGTAGTATCTTTCACGCCATTTAGTGAAAAAATGACTTTAACTTCTTTCAGTAATTCATTTTTCATAATATAAACATCATGAAAACCAGGATCGCATGATGAAAACAATACAATTAAAAAAATGAAGAAGAATGTTTTTAATCTTGAAATTTTTACTTTCATAACTGATATAGTTTACAGTTTGATTACATCAACTTCTTATACTTGAACTTCTTAGGTGCTGCGTTGCCAAGACGTTTGATCTTGTTTTCTTCATATTCTGAATAACTTCCTTCGAAGAAATATACTTGTGAGTCGCCTTCGAAAGCGAGGATGTGTGTAGCGATTCTGTCGAGGAACCAGCGGTCGTGTGAGATGACGACGGCGCATCCGGCGAAGTTTTCGAGACCTTCTTCCAAAGCACGTAATGTATTAACGTCGATGTCGTTGGTAGGTTCGTCGAGAAGAAGTACGTTGGCTTCTTGTTTCAATGTCAACGCTAAGTGCATTCTGTTACGTTCACCGCCTGACAAGACGCCAGCTTTCTTTTGTTGGTCGTTGCCGCCGAAGTTGAATCTTGAGACGTATGCTCTTGAGTTCATGGTACGTTTGCCAAGTTGTATCAACTCGTTGCCGCCAGAGATGACTTCCCATACTGTCTTTTCAGGGTCGATGTCGGCGTGTTGTTGGTCGACGTAACCTGTCTTCACTGTTTCACCTACTTCAAATTCGCCTGAATCTGGTTTTTCTAATCCCATGATGAGACGGAACAATGTTGTCTTGCCAGCACCGTTAGGTCCGATGACGCCGACGATACCTGCTGGTGGGAGACTGAAGCTTAAGTTTTCGAATAACAATTTATCGCCGTAGGCTTTGGTGATGTTTTTAGCTTCGATGACTTTATTGCCGAGGCGGTCGCCGTTAGGAATATAGATTTCGAGTTTTTCTTCTTTTTCTTTTACGTCTTCGTTAAGGAGTTTCTCGTAAGAAGCGAGACGAGCCTTGCCTTTTGCCTGACGTGCCTTAGGTGCCATTCTGACCCATTCGAGCTCACGTTCCAAAGTCTTGCGACGTTTGCTTTCTGATTTCTCTTCCATCGCCATACGAGCGGTCTTCTGGTCGAGCCATGATGAGTAGTTGCCTTTCCAAGGAATACCTTCGCCGCGGTCGAGTTCGAGGATCCAGCCAGCTACGTGGTCTAAGAAGTAACGGTCGTGGGTAACAGCGATGACGGTACCTTTATATTGTTGCAAGTGTTGTTCTAACCAGTTGATTGCCTCTGCGTCGAGGTGGTTGGTAGGCTCGTCCAATAACAAGATGTCTGGTTCTTGGAGGAGGAGACGTACCAATGCAACACGGCGGCGTTCACCACCAGAGAGGTTCTTGACAAGAGCGTCGCCGTCAGGACAGTTGAGGGCGTCCATAGCTCTTTCCAACTTGCTGTCTAAGTCCCAAGCGTCGTGTTGCTCGATCAAGTCGGTGAGACGTCCTTGTTCTTCAACCAAGGCGTTCATCTCGTCGTCAGTGAGCTCTTCCATGAAACGTGCATTGACTTCTTCATATTTCTTCAAGATATCAACGACTTCCTGAATGCCTTCTTGAACGACTTCCTTGACGGTCTTGTTGTTGTCCAATTCTGGTTCCTGGTCTAACATGCCGACGGAATAACCTGGAGAGAAAACAACCTCGCCATTATATGATTTGTCCTTGCCAGCAATGATTTTCAATAAGGTTGATTTACCAGAACCGTTCAAACCGATGATGCCGATCTTGGCACCATAATAAAATGATAAATAAATATCTTTCAAAATCTGTCTCGTAGGTGGGATGATCTTGCTTACGCCAACCATCGAGAAAATAATCTTTTTGTCGTCAGCCATAATTCTTTTTTTAAGGTCAACAGTCAACAGACAACGGTCAACAGTTGACAGATTATTATTTGTTTTATTTAATTATTTTATCTTTGAGCAATTTTCAATTTTCAGCTTTCAATTTCATCTCGTCTTCTATAATCTTCGTCGCCATTTCCCAGTCGTAGACGCGGTGGACGAAGTCGTAGCCGTTTTGTGCGAGTGTCTCGGCTTTTTCCTTGTCTGTCAGCAATGAGATTATATGTTCTGCTAATTCCTGTTCGTTGTTTCCGACAAGAATTTCTTTGTTTTCTTCAGCTCCCAATGGCTTGTTCGCCAATGATGTCGTTATGCAAGGCAGTCTCATCGACATGGCTTCGAGTAGTTTGTTCTGAAGTCCTGTTCCTATTCTCATAGGAGCTATAAAAATCCTGCTTTGAGCATAGGCGTCTCTTATGTCGTCGAGCCAGCCACTGATGACTATTCTGTCTGAAGCCACTTTCTTGACTCGTGGGTCTGGCGTGGCACCGGCTATATACATCTTGGCATCAGGGAGTTTTTGCCATACCAATGGCAGAATGTGATTTGCCAGATATTCCACTGCGTTGACATTAGGAGCATAAGCCATATTGCCTGTGAAGACAATGTCGTATCTTTTCTCTTGCTCCTGTGGAGAATAATATTCATGGTCTACGCCATTAGGTACAATCAGTATCTCGTCCCTTCTGTCATGGTAGATGAGGTCGCGGTCTTGCTTGCTGATGATAGTCTTGACGTCGAAGTCATTGAAGATGTCATGCTCGTAACGTCTCAAGCGTTTATATTCCATATTGAAGATAGGCTTGAGGTGGAATGGAGCAATCTCGCTTCTGCGTTTCATTCCAATAGAGAAGACGTCTTGATAGTCTAATGTCTTAGGCGTTTGTTCGTAACGGATATATTCTGCCACTCTGAGCAACTGACCAAACAACATGTCTGGCTTATGTTTCTCAATGAGTCTCTTGATTTTCTTATGAGCATTTTTGTTGTAGAAATATCCGCATTGAATAGGCAAGCCTTTGAAGAAAGCCTTGGCTAAGTTTATAAGTATAGATATCTTGTTTATATCTATGAATGTCACTGACAGACAATAAGGCTGCAATGCCTTGAAGGCTTCTTTTTTATTGGCTTTTCTATCTGTATTTAAAGCACAGAGAACCACCTCGTTGTTCTTGGCGAGCTGTTTGATTTGATTGAAAGCTCTCAGCTTATCGCCTTTCTCGAGTGGCCATGGGATTCTCGGCAGCAATACAAATATCTTCATAAATCAATGGTTTATATATGTTATGTCTTTTCTTTTCTTGCTTATTTCATCATAGAATATCAACAATCTCTCGATGATCTTCTTGTTGTCGTAGATGTCTTCGATGAGTTTTCTTGCATTCTTGCCGATACGCATGAGCTCTTCTGGCTCTTTCGTGATTCTGCATATCGTCTCTACGATTTTTGTAGGGTTGTCGGCAATGATGATGTTGTTGTATTCTGAATATTGGATGCCTTCAGCGCCTATCATGGTGGTGATGACGGTCTTGCCCATCGCCATCGATTCGATGATCTTGATTCTGATGCCGCTGCCTGAAAGAAGCGGTACTATCGCGATGTCATTGTCCTTGATGAACTCTTTGGCGTCTGGTACTTCTCCCCATACCTTAACGTTGTTTTTCTTAAGGTTCATTAACCATTTAGGCATGTGGCGTCCTGCCAGGTTGAGCTTGATGTTAGGCTCTCTTTCCTGCAGTTTGTCCCATACTTTTTTCAAGAACCATTTGATGCCTTCTTCGTTAGGCATCCAGTTCATCGAGCCTATGTGGTATAAACTAGGTTGTTTGTTCACTTCGTAGTTAGGAGTGAAGTCGTCAGGGTTTACGCCGAAAGGAACGTCGATGACAGGCACTGCTGTCTCGCCGCGGAAGAAGGCGGCGTCGCGATAGGTGATGGCGGCGATTCCGTCTACCTTGTTGATGGCGCTCAACTCATAGTCTCTCAAGGTACGAACCAGATGGTTCAGATACCATTTCTTAGGCAGGAAGCTTGTCTTCTTGGCGATTCTGTCCCAGATGAGATGTTCTACATTATGAGCGCGCAGCACTATCAAGGCTTTTGAGTTGGCTCTGATGGTCTCGATATAAGGAGCCATATAGATCATCTCCAGCTGGACGATGTCGTATCTGTCTTTCTTCAAGATTTTGATGAGCTTCTCTCTGAATTCTTCTGAGATAAACCTTTCTACGTGATATGACTTGTCGGAGAAGAGGTTCTTCAATGCTTCGATAGGCTTGATCTTCAAGTCGACATCAACTAGTTCTATTCCTGTCTTGTCTCTGTAAGACTGAGGAATGTCTTCTTTCTTGATATGGTATTTCTCGCTATTGACAGCAAGTATCTTGACTTTATGTCCAGCTTCGAGTAATCCGTTGACAATACTGTTCATTGCCATTGGTCCGCCTTCGCTTGGCGGATAAGGTGATTTGTTACAAAGCATTAAAATATTCATAGCGAGTGCTTTTATTTGTTTCTTCTAAAGATTTTTCTCAAGGTCTTCTTCCAGCTTTCTCCGTCTAACAAGGCCGAGTCTGTCGTGGCTTTGATTGTTAGGAAAATGCCTATTGGTAATATTATGATTGACGATAGCCATACTCCTAAAAATATAGGCATATCTCCGGCTATCGCAACGCGTTGGCTTGTGATGGTGATGATGTAATATATGACGAAGAAAACCACACTGATGACAATGGGAAGTCCGAGTCCGCCCTTGCGTATGATGGCTCCCAGTGGCGCTCCGATGAAGAAGAACAGCAGACAGGCGATGCTGAGCGAGAATTTTTCGTGCAGCACCTGCTGGTGTTTTCTGATATTGGTCTCTTGTCGCTCGAAGTCTTTTATGTTTAACTCGATGTTGTCAATCTGGTTTTTGACGGCAGTGGTCGCCATATTGACGATGGAGGTCTTTTCCTTCTTGCTGAAGTTATCCATAAAAGGCCACTTGAACACGGTGATGGTGTCAGCCTCAGACTTCTTGCTTTGGGAGTTTTTGTTGACAACGTCTTTTGACGACAGATGCTGAAGTCTGTTCTTGAAAGAGTTCTTGTATGATAGGTGTCGCTCTTCGGCATTGTTTTCCAATGAGTCTATGGCAGTATTCAACTGACTTATATTCAACATCGACTGATGCCCTTTGAGTGCGCTTCCGTCGCTTTGTGTGAGGTCGAAGTCGGAGATATCGAAGCTGACATATTGCTTGTCGAACTTCATGGTCTCAAAAGGTCTTTTGGTTCTATATTCTTTGTCGTCGATGACTTCGTTATAGTTATGTCCGCTATAGAGAGTGAACACGACTTCTTTTTGGTTTGGCGCCAACGCTATCGTGGCGGAGTCGGCGATTGTGACCTTGATGTTGCCTTTGTATGCGGTGTGATCGTAAATCAGCATATCGTAGAGCGTGATGCCGTCGGCGCTTTTCTTGCCGGCTCTGATGGTATATCCGTCAATGCCTTTGTAGAACATGCCTTCAGGAATGTCGAACGACATCTTCTGCTTGCGCACGTCGCGTAACAATGTCTTCGATTTCAATGTCGCAACGGGCAATACATTGTTTGAAAAAATAAAGGCAGTGAAGCTCATTATTATGGCGAAGATGAGCAAAGGGCGCATGACTCTCCAGACTGAGATGCCGGATGCTTTCATTGCGACAAGTTCATAGAACTCGCCTAAGTTGCCGAAACACATCAAGGATGATAACAATATCGCAAGAGGCATCGCCATAGGAACGAAGGTGATGGCAGTGTAGAACATCAGCTTGCCCAAGACGTCGAGGCCTAATCCCTTGCCGACGAGGTCGTCGAGGTATGTCCATAGAAATTGCATAAGCAAAATAAACACGGCAATGAAAAATGTGAAAATGAAAGTGCCGATGAATGAGCTTAATATGTATTTATACAGTTTCTTCAAGACTACCTTATTTGTTTTGCAAATATAACATTTTACATCGTTGGTTTATTACTTTTATTTTTTTTTAAGATAATGTATTTAATTGCTAAATATTTCTTTTTTTTGCATTAAAATTTAAAGTCATGGAAAATAATATTTTTGATTTCTTCAAGGAAATAAATGTAAGTATAACTATCTCTGATACAGAAGGTAATGTTGTTTATATGAATGACAAGGCCAAGTCGGTCTTTACAGATATGGTGGGCAAGAATATGATGGCATGTCACAAACAGTCGTCACAGGATACCATAAAGCGCCTGATTGATGAAAAAGCGACTAACGTCTACACTATTCAGAAGGGCGATGTGAAGAAGATGATCTATCAGACACCTTGGTATGTTGACGGCGAGATCAAGGGCCTCGTTGAATATTCCATCATTTTGCCTGAAGAAATGCCACATTATATTAGATGAAAATTGAAAAATGAAAATTTGTAGAGATGCGTCGAACACACTGATGAAATAAACAAGATGTGTTTGACACGTCTAATGATTATAAATTTAAGACAATGACGAAACATATTCCTAATGCAATAACATGCTGCAATCTTTTATCGGGTTGCATCTCTATAGTCTTGATGTGTAACGGCTATGCTGTGGCAGCGGGAGCGATGATATTCTTGGCAGCCATCTTCGACTTCTTCGACGGTTTCGCAGCTCGTCTGCTGAAGGCTTATTCGCCTCTCGGCGCCCAGCTCGACTCGCTGTCTGATGTCGTCTCTTTCGGAGTCGCGCCATCGTTTATCATGTATCATTATTTAAACCAAGTTGTAGAGACGTCACTCCTGTGGCGTCTAGAAATTGCAGATTTCAACATCCTGCCATTCGTCGCTTTCTTCTTGGCAGTGTTTGCTGAACTACGCCTCGCCAAGTTCAACATCGACGACAGACAGACAACCTCATTCATCGGACTTCCAACACCAGCAATGGGACTTTTCGTGGCATCATTGCCATTCACATTGCAAAATGAGAAACTTGCTTTCATGGCAAACAATATTTTAAATCCTTATTTCCTTATAGCGATAGTCGTGATATTCAGTTATCTCATGGTAAGCGAGATACCATTCTTCTCATTGAAGATTAAGAATTTGAAATTCAAGGAAAACATCCGTATCTACATCTTGGTGGTATTCGCGATAGTAGCAGTCATTTTCTTAGGATTCGCAGCGATACCATTCGTGATGTTGTTCTATATTTTGCTGTCGCTTTTTAAGGTCAACAGATAATGATTCTCGCAAAGACGCTAAGACACCAAGTCTCTAAGTTAAGATGATAAGATGCTAAGTTTTTGAGATGCTGTGATTTTAGGCTTTGTGTTTCTTTGCGCCTTTGCGAGAGAAAAACCTTAGTTCAAAGCTCAAAACTCCTTCTTCCTCAATTCGAAATTGCTTCCAAGATAATGGCTTCTCACCACCTCATCGCTTGCGAGTTCTTCTGGTGTACCAGACTTAAGTACTTGTCCTTCGAAGACGAGATATGCTCTGTCGGTGATTGACAATGTCTCGTTGGCGTTATGGTCGGTGATGAGCACGCCGATGTTTTTGTTTTTCAGTTTCGCTACGATACGTTGTATGTCTTCCACTGCTATAGGATCGACGCCAGCGAAAGGCTCGTCGAGGAGTATGAACTTAGGATCGACGGCAAGCGCTCTTGCTATCTCTGTCCTGCGTCGTTCGCCGCCAGAGAGCTGGATGCCCTTGCTTTTTCTTATATGTTGAAGGCTGAATTCATTCAGCAGTTCTTCAAGTTTCTCTTTCTGTTGTTCTTTCGTCATGCCTTTTTTGAACTGCATAACTGATGCGATGTTATCCTCTACGCTGAGCTGACGGAACACTGACGCTTCTTGTGCCAAGTAGCCGATGCCTAGCTGCGCTCTTTTATACATAGGAAACTGAGTGATATCCTCGTCGTCGAGATAGACGTGACCTGAGAAAGGCTTGATAAGACCGACAGTCATATAGAAGGTGGTGGTCTTTCCAGCGCCGTTAGGTCCTAATAATCCTACGATTTCACCTTGTTTCACTTCCACGCTTACACCTTTTACAACGGTGCGGCTGTTATATTTCTTAACTAAATTGTCGGTTCTTAATATCATTGTTTAAAGTTTATAGTGTATAGTTTGTAGAGACGCGTCAATGATGTAGTTTATATGTAAATGCGAGTTGTCTTAATTGAAAGACATCATTGACACGTCTGTACTAAAGTTCAAAAGCCAAAAGCCAAAAGCCTATATTATTCCTTCTTTAATAATATCATGTATATGAATCATTCCGACGTAGTTGCCGTTTTCCATGACAGGCAGTTGTGTTATGGATTTCTTGCGCATCAGTTCCAGGGCGTTCACGACCATGTCGTTTTTCTCTATCGTCTTAGGATTTTGTGTCATGATGTCTTTTGCGGTCACCTCTTCTATATTAGGATGTTTCATGAGCATTCTTCTGAGGTCGCCGTCGGTGATGATGCCGATGAGTTTTTCGTCGCGCATCACTGCTGTGGCGCCGAGTAGCTTCTCTGTTATCTCCATTATCACTTCAGTCATGACACTATCTTCTTTCACCATAGGCTTGGCGTTTTTGACACAGAGGTCGCCGACTCTTAGATAGAGGCGTTTTCCCAGTGCGCCGCCAGGGTGGAACTTGGCGAAGTCCTGAGAGCTGAAGCCGCGGCATTTCAAGAGAGCCATTGCGAGAGCGTCGCCCATGACGAGCTGTGCGGTGGTGCTGGCGGTAGGGGCGAGGTTGTTAGGACAAGCCTCGTGTGGCACTGTGGTGTCGAGTACGTAGTCGGCTTCCGCTGCAAGGAAAGAAGCAGTGTTGCCAACTATTGCGACGAGTTTGTTTTTCCTTATTTTTATTAAAGGTGTGAGCACTTTTATCTCAGGAGTCTCGCCGCTTTTCGAGATGATTATAACAATATCGTCCTCTCTGATTATGCCCAAATCACCGTGGATTGCATCGGCAGCATGCATGAAAACAGCCGTCGTTCCTGTGGAATTTAAGGTCGCAACTATCTTTTGTGCGATATTTGCACTCTTTCCAATGCCGGAAACAATCACATTGCCCTTAGAATTCAATATTAATTCTACAACTTTTGTGAAATTATCTGTTAAAAGTTCCTTGAGGCCTAATATTGAAGTAGCTTCTGTATCAATGACTTGAATCGCTATATCCTTGATGCTTTCCATAATTTTAAAAAAATATTACTTTTTTCTTGCTTCTTTAAAATTAAAAACCATAACTTTGTAAAAGAGACGAATAAATAAATTTTATTTTAGCAAGACTTTGCAAATATAAATAAATTTCATTGAAGAGGATATGGCAAAAATTGATGAAAAAAATTTGCACGATTTATTAAAGAATGTTTTTGGTTTCGAGCAATTCAAAGGTAATCAAAAAGCTATTATAAAAAGTATATTGGCAGGCAACAATACGTTTGTCCTTATGCCAACTGGCGGCGGTAAGTCGCTTTGTTATCAGTTGCCGGCATTGATCAGTGAAGGCACTACTATTGTCGTTTCACCTTTAATCGCTTTGATGAAGAATCAGGTCGACATGATTCGTAACTTCGGCGCTGACTCAGGCATCGCCCACGTTATGAACTCATCATTGTCAAAGACCGAGTTGAATCAGGTGAAAGAAGACCTCTCAAGCGGCAAGACAAAATTGTTGTATGTAGCTCCAGAGTCTCTCACTAAAGATGAAACCGTTGAGTTCTTGCGTGGCTTGAAGATTTCGTTCTTCGCTATCGACGAGGCTCACTGTATCTCTGAATGGGGTCATGACTTCCGTCCTGAATACAGACGTTTGAGACCTATTATCAATGCCATTGGACCAGAATTGCCAGTCATAGCTCTCACTGCAACTGCAACAGTGAAGGTTCAGAAAGATATTATGAAGAATCTTGAGATCCTCGACGCTAAAGTCTTTAAATCATCTTTCGACAGATCAAACCTCTATTATGAGGTACGTCCTAAGACAAAAGACGTCGTTAAGGATATCATAAAATATATTAAGAGTAATCCAGGAAAATCAGGTATCGTTTATTGCTTGAGCCGTAAGAAAGTTGAAGAACTCGCTGAAGTGCTCGTAGCTAACGGCATCCGCGCTCTCCCTTATCACGCAGGTCTAGACACACAGACTCGTCGCGATAACCAAGACAGATTCCTTATGGAAGAAGTCGATATCATCGTCGCTACTATAGCCTTCGGTATGGGTATTGACAAACCGGACATCCGTTTCGTTATCCACCACGATATTCCTAAGAGCCTCGAAGGTTACTATCAAGAGACTGGTCGCGCTGGTCGTGACGGCGGTGAAGGTAAATGTATCGCTTTCTATGACTACGAAGACATTCATAAACTTGAGAAATTTAATAAAGGTAAGGACGTCGCTGAACAAGAAATTGCTCGTGAACTCCTTAACGAGACAGTGACATACGCAGAGTCATCCGTATGTCGTCACAAACTCTTGCTCCACTATTTCGGCGAGACTTACGAAACAGAAAACTGCGGCGCTTGCGACAACTGTAACAACCCTAAAATCAAGTTCGATGGCAAGGAAGATATCAAACTCGCTATCGATGCTATCATCGCGACAAAGCAGCTTTTCAAGACAAAACATATAGCAGAACTTCTCGCTGGTAAGGCAACTGGCGATATCAAGACTGCAAAACACGATACTAACGAATTCTTCGGCGCTGGTGACGATAATGATGAAAAATACTGGACTTCAATAATCCGTCAGGCTATCGTTAACAAGCTCCTTTCAAAAGACATCGAAGAATATGGCGTGCTTAAAGTCACAAAAGAAGGTAAGGATTTCGTGAAGAGTCCATATACTATCATGGTGGCTAAGGATCACGACTACGACAATCCTGAAGATGAGGATTTAGATGAAGAAAGAGTGGCATTCGGCAAGGATAGCGGAACAGACAAGACATTGTTCGCTATGCTGAAAGACCTTCGTAAGACAATGGCGAAGAAGATGAACTTGCCTCCTTTCGTGATCTTCCAGGATCCATCACTCGAGGATATGACAATCCAATATCCTATCACAATGGATGAACTTACTCAGATTGTCGGCGTAGGTCAAGGCAAGGCTCAGAAGTTCGGTCAGCCATTCTTGGATCTTATCAAGGAATATGTTGAAGAGAATGAGATCACTCGTCCTAACGATATGGTGATCAAGTCATCAGTCAACAGATCTGCATTGAAGATAAGCATCATCCAGAATATCGACAGAAAGATTCCATTGGAAGATATCGCACACTCTAAGAATATGGGCTTCGATGAACTCCTCACTGAGATTGAGAGCATCGTTGCTAGCGGAACACGCCTCGATATCAACTATTATATAGAAGACAATATCGATGAATATCATCAAGAAGATATCTTGGAATATTTCCGCGAAGCTGACTCTGACACAGTGGAAGACGCTATGGAAGCTCTCGGCGTAAACGATTACGAGGAAGAAGAAGTACGTCTCATGAGAATTAAATTCTTCTCTGAAGTTGGTAACTAAAAATTTGAAAATATTAACACTATCGGTGTTGTTGCTCTTGGTGTCTTGTGATAACAAACATACTAAGGTGACAACACCGAATGTTTTATTGTCTGAACCTCAGATGGTGGAGGTGATGACAGATGTCTATATCTTGGAAAACGCCATCAACTATAGAAGAGGCAAGAACATAAGCGCGAATAACCTTAAAGCAAAAGGATTTGATGCTATCTTCTCTCATTATGGCATCACTGATTCTGTATTTTACGAAAATATGGATTATTATAACGACAACCCAGTTCTGATGAAAAGAGTAATGGATTCAGTTGCCGTTAATTTTAAAAGAATGAAGTGATTTTTTATAAGTCTCCAAGACGCCAAGACATCGAGTCACCAAGAATTACTTGGAGTCTCGGTGTCTTAGTGTCTCGGTGACTTAACAAAAAAGCCAAGATTAAATCTTGGCTTTTTTGTTAAACGAAGTTCATTACTACATTGACTTTGCATTCGCTGCTTAATGTCTTCTTGACAGGACATGTCTCAGCGGCTCTTTGTAATAAGATCTTTTCTTTGTCGGTATATTGCTGTGTGAAGTTAACAGTGATGTTGATTTCTCCGATTCTGCGTGGAGCGTCGGCCATTACTTTGTCAGCTTCGATGCTCATCCCTTCAAGGCTGATGCCTTTGCTTTCAGCTGTATAAGCCATCATTGCCATCATGCAAGCGCCTAATGAAGCTGCTGTTAAATCGACTGGAGAGAATCCTTTGCCGTTGCCGTCAACGCTGATTTTTACACCTGATGGATTGTGTGTTAACTCACTGCATAAATTGCCTAAGTATTTTCCTGAGATTGTTGCCATAGTTTTTTTAGATTTAGTTAGTAATTATAATTTAAACAAATATTAGTTGATTTTGTTTTGCAAAAATACGATTTTTTTTAGAAATTCAAAAGCTTAGAAACTTAAAACTTCTGAGTTTTTGAACTTTTGAGATTCTGAATTTCTAAATTCAACCATTGAATATATAATATCGTTAAGATTGTCTCTTTCATTAAGTTCTTCAAGGCTTTGATGCATTTTATAGCACCAGTGATGATGTGAGTTGGCTGGCACATTAATCTGTTCTCTTTGTGTCTGATCCCAGCGGAACTCACCGTCCATCGCAATATAATCCTGGATTGGGATGATGACCCACATCGAGGATGATTTGAGATGTTGCTCGATTATTTCCTTGCATACGAAAGGCTCTGCGAAATAAGGAGCGCCTTCCTGGTGACCAAGCATCTCTCTGTAGAAACGGTTTGTAAGCTCACCGTTTTCTTCCCACCAGCCTCTTATAGTAGAGGTGTCGTGTGTTGAAGTGGTGTCTACGCTGAGATATGTATTTTTGCTTGGATCGACGAAGGTGTCGCAAGGATCCTTTGGCATTCTCTGCACTTCGAGGCTTAATATATTGAGCTGCTGCATGACATCCTTGACGCAGGCTGGAACCATGCCGAGGTCTTCTCCGCATACCAGCATATCGCTTGCCGCAATGATTTTAGGCAGTTTCTTCAAAGCTTCTTTCTTCCATAGCTCTTCGTTTCTATGATAGAAATAGTCGTCGTATAATCTGTTTATCTCGTTCTTTTGATATTCTTCTAACTCGTTGTATGAATGAGTGAACTGAAGCGCTATCCTAGGATGAAGATAACCTTTGTCTTCCACGAACAAAACTTCGGAGCATAATGAAAGAAGTCCGTTCTTAATCTTTTCGTCTTTCTCCTCCTGTTGTCCGTTGTCCGTTGTCTGTTGTCTTGAAAAGTAATCTGTTATTTTTCTTTGAGTATTGAATTCTTCTTTCAGTTCAAAATAACTGAATGATGTCTCGTTGAGGTATTTCTCTCTTACTTCTTCGGTATATTCTCCAAAAAATTCATGTAAGAAATGACCTCTAATATAAGGCTTTGTCAGTCTTTCATGATTTGCCGCCAACATACAGCATATTTCAGACTGCTGATAGCCGATGGCAGGACTGAAGTGTCCCATGATACCTTGAGTGTATTGTCGAGGTATCTCCCATATTCTGAAGAAACCTAATATATGGTCGATGCGATAAGCGTCGAAGTAGCGGCTCATCTGTGTGAGTCGGTCGCGCCACCATTGATAGTCGTCTTTTGCCATCGCTTCCCAATTATATGTAGGGAAATCCCAGTTCTGTCCTTCTATGGCGAAGGCATCTGGCGGTGCTCCTGCTTGACAGTCGAGATTGAAAAGTTCTGGATTTGTCCATGCTTCCACGCTATGACGGCCTATGCCGATAGGGATGTCACCTTTCAAGGCTATGCCTCTTTCGTGTAGATAGTCGATGGCTTCAGAGAGTTGTTTGTCGAGATGGTATTGTAGGAAGTAGTAGAATTCAGAACTTTGAACTTTGAACTTTGAACTCTGAACTAGGTCTGTTGTCTGTTGTCCGTTGACTGTTGACTCTAAACAGAATTTAGCGTAAGGTACGAGCCATTCTTCGTTTTCTTTGAAGAAGGTTTTATAGTCTTCTCTGTCTTTAACTTCGTTCCAGGTCTGTGCGAATATCTTTCTGAAGTAAGCGTCTTTTACTTTCATCACCTCAGGATAGTCGACATAATCTTTTGCTTTCAGAATCTCTTTCTGACTTTGGAAATACTTGATATCGTTGCTATCGTTCAGTGTTCCTAGTTTGTCGAGGTTGAGGTAGATAGGATGTAATGCCTTTGTTGATATTGCCTTGTAAGGGTAGGAGTTATCCCAAGAGTCATCGGTGCGTGTGTCGTTGATAGGAAGGATCTGTATCATCTTCATTCCTGTCTTGCAGCACCAGTCGGCTAACAGTTTGAGGTCGAGGAATTCTCCTATGCCGAAGTTGTCGTTGCTATTAAGAGAAAACACCGGCACTGCAACCCCTGTGAGTTTTGGATTGCTGCCGGTGTTTTTATTTTTAAACACCTTGAAAGCTTTGGTGTTTGAGAAATCTTGAGGATTCATAATTGATTATGCATTTGTGCATTATGAATTATGAATTGAATCGACTGTTTTGCAGATGTTGTCAAAAATCTCCTCGATTGTTCCGACTCCGTTGATAGGATGGAGGCAGTTCTTGTGTTGATAGTAGTCGAGGACAGGTTTTGTCTTGTTGTCGTATTCCACGAAGCGATAGTGGATAGACTCAATGTTGTCGTCTGCGCGTCCGCTTGTCTTGCCGCGTTCTAGCATACGTTCGATGAGTACATCTTCAGGAACTTCGAGGCTGACTACGCCGTCGAGTTTAAGGTCGTATCTCTTGAATAAGTCGTCTAATATTTCGGCTTGTTTTACTGTACGAGGGAATCCGTCGAAAAGGAAACCATTAGAGTCTTTGTGAGTCTTGATGAACTTCTCTATTATTTCAGCTACGATTTCATCAGAGGCGAGACCGCCGTGGTCGATGATGTCTTTCACCTTGAGACCTATTTCTGTTCCTGCTGCCATTTCAGCGCGGAGCACTTGACCTGTTGAGATATATGTGAGGTCATAGCGTTCTTTGATATGTTCTGATTGAGTTCCTTTGCCAGCGCCTGGAGGACCGAAAATTATTATATTTAACATAGTAACAGTTTTTTACTTTTTTATAATTATTCAACGACTTTGTAGATTGATGCGTAGTTTCTTCCGTGTTCGTTATAATCGAGACCGTAACCGACGATGAATTCATTGCCGATGTTCAATCCGATATAATCAATCTTGTAGTTGAATTTAAATGCGTCAGGTTTGAAGAGCATTGTAGCTATCTTTGCGCTTTCCACTCCCATCGCATCAAGTTTTTGCAAGAGACAGTTCATTGTGAAACCAGAATCGATGATGTCTTCGATGATGACGACATTACGTCCTTTTAATGAAGAGTTCAAACCGATGAGTTCTTTTACTTCACATGTGCTTTGAGTGCCAGAATATGTGGAATATTTCACGAATGAAGTCTCGCAGTCGATAGTGAGTTCTTTAAATAACTGAGAAGCAAACATAAAGGCGCCGTTAAGCATGACGAGGAAGAGAGGGTTCTTGTCTTTGTATTCTTCATTGATTTGATGTGCGATGTCTTTGATGACAGCTTCTATCTCTTCTTGTTTTATATAAAGCTTGAACTCCTTGTCAAGCACCTTTATTGTACTCATATTCAGTTTTATTGATGATGATAAAATTTTCTCGTTTGCAAATATACAAAATTACCCATTACTTTTCAATATTTGAATATATATTTATTAAAAATTAGGAGTTAGGAGTTAGGAATTGAGGAATTGAGGAATTGAGGGAATTTTAGTTCAAAGTTTAGAGTCAGAGTTCAAAGTTCAGAGTCATAGTTCAAGATTTCATGAACATTTTAATATACTCATTGTTTCTGTGATAAAATTAACGCTTATGGATTCAAATAAAACAAAAACTATCGCGAAGCTTAGTGTCTTCACTATAGCTATCATGAATGTTACGGCGGTCGTTTCATTGCGTGGACTTCCTGCCGAAGCCGAATATGGTTTGAGTTCGGCATTCTATTATTTGTTTGCGGCTCTTGTCTTCCTCATCCCGACATCCTTGGTGGCGGCGGAGCTCGCGTCTATGTTCGCTAACAAAGAAGGCGGTGTGTTCCGATGGGTCGGTGAGGCTTTCGGTAAACGACTCGGTTTTCTCGCCATCTGGTTGCAATGGTTCCAAAACACTATCTGGTATCCTACGGTCTTGACCTTCGGTGCCGTCTCTCTTGCTTTTATCGGCATGAACCCTACAAGTGACATGGCGCTCGCCGATAACAAAATCTACACTCTTGTCGTTGTTCTCGCTATCTACTGGATTGCTACACTCATCGCTTTTAAAGGTCTGGACTGGGTCGGTAAAGTCTCTAAGATCGGTGGTCTCATCGGTACCATCATTCCATCAATTATATTGATAATCTTGGGTATCTATTATGTGGCTACTGGCGGTCCAATACAGATGGATCTCAGCGGCAGCTTCTGGCCTGACTTGGCTCGTCTCGACAACCTCGTCCTTGCTTCAAGTATCTTCTTGTTCTATGCTGGTATGGAAATGACTGGTGTCCACGTCACCGATATGGATAATCCTACAAAGAGCTATCCTCGCGCTGTGTTCATCGGTGCTCTTATGACTGTATTGATCTTCGTTTTAGGTACATACGCTCTCGGTTTCATCATTCCTAAAGACAACATCAACTTGACACAAAGTTTGTTGATAGGTTTTGACAATTACTTCAAATATATCCATGCTTCATGGTTGTTCCCTGTAATTGCTGTTGCTCTTGCATTCGGTGTTCTCGCTGGCGTATTGGCTTGGGTTTCTGGTCCTTCAAAAGGTTTGCTCATCGTTGGTAAGGCTGGTTATCTTCCTCCATTCTTCCAGAAGACAAACAAACTTGGAGTTCAAAGTAACATCTTGATCATACAAGGTGTCATCGTTACAATCTTAAGCCTTCTTTTCGTTGTAATGCCTTCAGTACAAAGCTTCTATCAGATATTATCACAGATGACAGTATTGCTTTACTTGATAATGTACCTCTTGATGTTTGCTGCTGCTATATATCTCCGTTACATCATGAAAGATACACCTCGTACATTCAGAATCGGTAAGAAAGGCAATTCCTTGATGTGGTTCATCAGCGGCGTCGGTTTCTTAGGTTCATTGCTTGCTTTCATATTGAGTTTCATCCCTCCAAGCCAAATTGCTATAGGCAGCAATGCAGTATGGTACGCTGTGATGTTCGGTGGTTGTATAATTTTCGTGGCGGTTCCTTTTATAATATACGCTTTAAGGAAACCATCATGGCAAGATAAAGACTCACAGATTCAGCCATTCCACTGGGAGAAGTAAGTCAATAAGTCAATGAGTCAATGAGTCAATGAGTCAATGAGTCGATGAAGTGGTAGTTTTAACTTATAGACTCATAGACTTATAGACTCATAGACTTTAAAAAACGATTTGATACGTGCTTCGGCTTCTTTGTTCTACGTAGACTTCTCTGTCTTTGACGTAGTCTTTTTCGAGGCCTTCTTGATAGTGACGTATTGTGAAGAGCTGAAGTCCGTCGTTGTATTTTACTTTAAAAGCTTGAGAGAGCGCCTCTGTGAGTTGGAGGCGTTTCTTTTCGTTTTCATCGAAGCATATCGAGAGGACGAGTGCCGACACCTGTGTCATGTTGGCGTGTATGTTGAGTTCGTCCATGATATTGAAGATGAGAGCTCTGTTATGTTCGTTCATGAAAGAATAGTCGCGAGGCGTGATGCTCATCAGTGTCTGCTTCTCTTTGACGATGAATGAAGGAACATATTCGATATATTCTTTTGTTCCGTCGATGACGGACGGTTCGAGTCTGGTGTTTAGGAAAGAACGTACCTTAAGAGGGATGTTCTTGTTTTGTAAAGGTTTGAGAGTGTTAGGATGTATGATAGAAGCTCCGTAGAAAGCGAGTTCTATCGCTTCGAAGTAGGAGAGGTGTTCTATTTTCTTTGTGTCTGGGAAGCGTTTAGGGTCGGCGTTGCGGAGACCGTCGACGTCTTTCCATATTGTGAGCTCCTTAGCTTCGAGGCAGTTGGCGAAGATGGCTGCTGTGAAGTCAGAGCCTTCTCTTCCTAATGTCGTGGTGGTCTTTGGTGATGTTGAAGAAGCGATGAAACCTTGAGTGATATACATCGTTCCTTTATGTTCGTCGTTGAGTTTCTGTATTCTTAGTCGGCAGTCGTCCCATTCAGGGTTGGCAGCGCGGAAGTTATGGTCGGTGATGATGTATTCGCGGGCGTCGAGGAGTTCGTTCTTGATGCCGCATTCGTTGAGATAAGCAGATATCAAAGTGGTTGATAGCATCTCACCGAAACTGACGGTGTTGTCGTATTGATAGTCGTAGTCGAAGCCTGTCTCTTTGAGGTTGAGATATAAATCCAAGAACAGATTTGTCATCGTCTCGAAGATAGGATGGTCGGTATTGCCTTCGAAGAGATCGTTCATGATGTTCTCATGATATTCAATGATCTCGCTGAGAGCGCTTATTTCGAGGTGACCGTCATTTGCACGGAAGTCAGCCAATGCCTTCTCGATGGCGTTGGTAGTCTTTCCCATAGCTGAGATGACGAGCATCAAATCGCTTCTGTCTTCTTTTTCAAGAATGTTTTTTAAGTTCCTTACTGCATTGGCGTCCTTCACTGACGCACCGCCGAATTTATATACTTTGCTTATCATTAGTTTAAAGTTTATCTAGTAGAGACGCGTCAATGATGTAATTATATAAATAGATACGATTTCAATATGTTAATGCCATCATTGACACGTCTGTACAAACCTGATTTTTTACGAAGCAAATGTAAGAAAAAATATTTTTTATTTGTCACTTCTTTGGAAACGATGTAGTCGTTCTTGATAAGATTGTTTGTACATTCTTTTAACTTTGTCTTCTAAAAAAGAGTTTTCTATCAGTTCGTATACTTTTGCCTGTTCTGTTGAGAACATTTCGATGATGGAGTTAAGCTTTTTAGGTAAAACTCCTATTCGATTTCCAAATGTTATGAAGTCATCTTTGCAAGGATGTTTGCTGCTTGAATAAACATTGGAATATTCGGATGTTGGTATTAAACCGCCTTGCAATGCAAAGTCTTCGTCATCGATATGTATGGAGGTGTTCATGAGGTCGTATGCTGGCGTAAGTATGTAATCTCCATTGATGGTCTCCTGCAGAGAGAAGTTTTTCAAATGAGCATCACCGTTGCTGAATAAGTAGTTGAAAATTACCAAACTGAAAAATTTTGTCATTTCCACTTGCCAGGCAGAGACGTTCTTCTGTAATAGCATAGCGATATCTTCATAACTGCCTGTATATTTGAAATCCTTTCCGCTGTTTCTTTCGGTTTTGCCTGCTATAGATGCGAAGTCATCTTGTTTTATTTTCGAGCCGTCTTTTTTATAGTCGAATCTTTTGGTGATATAAGCAGGACTGCCGTCATTGAAAAACGCCAAAGCGTTGTCAGCAGTGTTGATTTTATATACCTGATTAGCAATCTGCATCGTGAGATGTTCGTTTGCAGGTATGTTGTTCTTGAAACGTAGATGTTTATAGTCAGGAATAGGCTTGATGATGTATCTCCCTGACTCTCTTTCTGGTGTTAGTGTTATTTTGCCTTTTTTTACAACAGCAGAAAGTTTTTCCTGTACACCTGAGATTGATATTCTGTTTACGGATGCAATGATGTTTTCATTTCCGTTGTTGAGTGAAAAATCAATGACGTGGCTTACCTTTTTTCCGTCAAAAACTTTTCTCAAGCAAGACGGACTATAAGTGTTGAATCCAGTGGCAAGAGTACCTGGACAAATGTTAGTAGTTTTCATAATTCTTTTACGGTTATGGCTCCTATTGTATCGTGTTTTGCGGTGGCTAACAGCAATCCGAATGAGTCGTCTTCATCTATCTTCAATGTCTGACATTGGATGATTTTGTTAGCTCCTTCTGAAAGCATATTGAAGAAAAATGGGAATAATTCGTCAGAGACATATTCTTCTTTTTGTTTTGGAAACGCCAATGATATAGGACGAAGTTCGGCATTGATGAGATAAGCGTCGTCATATTTGAAAATATAACGCATGTCGTCAGTCTCTGTCAATATGCCTGCAATGATCTTGTTTACTAATACTAGAGCTTGTCTCATTGGTTAGTGCCTTTTACTCTTATAACAATCTCCAAACCAAGAGTCTCTGTGATTTTCTCAAGAGTGCTCATTGATGGATTACCTTTATCGTTCTCAATGCTTTTTATTATTCTCACACTGAGACCTGTGTAATCAGACAGATCTTGTTGGGTTAATCCCAATATAGTTCTGCGTTCTTTTATTAAACCACCATAGTTCATAGTGTAATATATTTCACTTTTTATGCAAAAATATATTGTTTATTTGAAATAAACAAGAAATAGTGTAAAATATTGCACTTTTATAATAAAACCTCAAAACCTCAAAAATCAAAAACCTCAGAACTTTTGAGGTCCTGAGGCTTTGTCTTAAGATTCTGAGTTTCTGAGATTCTAAGATTCTGAGACTTTAACTTAGTGTCTCGGTGACTTGGTGTCTTAGTGACTCTTCTTACCGGAGTGGTTGAAGCTTTGTTTAGGATGTATGTTCCTGTTGACTTCAACTCTGGATTGTGTTGGGTAGCTGAGTTTTTCCAAGTCGGCTACTGCCATCCTGATGTCGGTCAAGAGCATGTCGGCCATATCGCGGCTGAATCCTTGACGACAGACAATTCTCATGACAACGCATTGCTCTAAATCCTTCGGCAATGTATACGCTGGAACCATCCAGCCGTTTTGTTGTAACTTGTATTGTAAGTCGTACAAGGTCCAGTTGGCGACTTTATCGTATTTAGGGTTCAACGACCAGATGAACAATGGGTTGACTAATTCGTTGCTGTAGTTCTTGAACTGTGGCATCTTGCCGATTTCTTCGTGGAGATATTCAGCGATGTCCATTGAGTTCTGTTGGATTGCCTTATATCCTTGGAATCCTAATCTGATGAATTGGTAGTATTGTCCCAATACCTGTGCTGCTGGTCGTGAGAAGTTAAGACCCACTTGTGTGATGTCGGCGCCGAGGTAGTTGACGCTGAACGCCATTTCTTCAGGAAGGTATTTCTTGTCTTTCCAGATGACCCAACCCAAACCAGGATATACGAGTCCGTACTTGTGACCTGATGTACTAATTGACAAAACGTTGTCTAGGCGGAAATCCCATTTGACGTGAGGTTTGAGGAAAGGCAAGATAAAACCTCCTGAAGCGGCGTCGACGTGTATGCAGAGCTGGTTGCCGGTCTTTTTGTTGAACTCGGTGACAGCCTTGTCGATAGCTTCGAAGTCATCGTTCATACCGGTCCAGGTGCAGCCTGCGATAGGGACGATACAGATGGTGTTTTCGTCGCACATCTCGATGGCTTTCTTAGGATCCAAGGTCGGGTTCTCTGTGGTGAGTGGCACTGTACGCATCTCTATCTGCCAGAGCTGTGCGAATTTTTCCCATACTACCTGGAAACCTGTTGAGATGACGAAGTTAGGCTTGTCGTAAGGCTTGCCTTGTTCCATTCTTCTCTTGCGCCAGCGCATCCATGCTGCCACGCCGCCGAGCATACAAGCTTCTGATGAGCCGATGCCGAGAGCGCCGGTCTTCCATTTGTTGGTCTCAGGACTGTTCCATAAGTTAGCGAGGATGTTGATGCACTTCTGTCCCATCACAGCTACACGAGGATATTCGGTTTCATCGATATAGTTGATGCTGATGGCTTCGTTCATTAATTTTGTGGCATATTCGTCCATATATGTGGTGACGAAAGTAGCGAGGTTGAGTCGAGGCTGTGTCTGTGGGAAAGTCTCGTCTTTAACCATTTGATATGCAACCTGTGGTGTTGTTGGTGCTTCTGGAATTCTGTCTACTGGAGATGGATTGACCATCGCGTCTGTTCCGAAGACATCGCTCTTAGCGTCGCCGTGTCTGAAATTCAAATCTTTCATAATGTTGTTTTTTTAAGTTTAAATTAGTTTGACTTAAAAACATTATGAAGAGATGAAAGTTTGTTTAGGAATTGTTAAACTTCAAAACTTCAAAATTTTTCTGAGATTTTGAATTTCTGAGATTCTGAATTTTTAAAAAGAGTACCAGTTCTTGAAATCTGAAACTCTTGCCTTGCTGACGATGATCTTTTCTTCTGTAGGGATGGTGAGGTTGAGCGAGATCTTGTTTCCAAACCATATCGATACGTCTTTGATGGCTTCGTGTGATACGATATATTGTCTGTTTGCTCTGAAGAACATCTTAGGATTAAGCTGGTTCATCATCTCGTCAAGGTTTTGGTTGAGATAATAGACCTTGCCTGAGAATGTGACTGCTTTGATGAGTTTCAAGTCGATATAGACGTAAGCGATGTCTTTAGCTGCAAGCGGAACCAGTTTGTCGCGTTCTGGAACAAGGAAGTGCTCCTTATAATTATTGACGTTTTCAGCTTCTGTCAAAAAACGACTTATGAGTGTCTTGTAATCGACTTCGTGCTTCTCGCCTTTGAGATTCTTGTATTTGTTCAAGGCTCTTTGCAAGTCATCTTTGTTAATAGGTTTTAACAAATAATCAATGCTGTTGACTTCAAAAGCCTTCAATGCGTATTCGTCGTAAGCTGTCGTGAAAACTATAGGACATTTCACTTCAGTCTTTTCGAAAATGGAGAATGAAGAGCCGTCGGCTAGATGTATGTCGACGAATAAGATATCAGGATGTTGGTTGCTGTTTAGCCATTCCACGCTGTCTTCTACAGTCTGAAGTACGGTCACAACTTCAATGTTCTCGTCTAACTGGCAGATGAGGTTTTTTAATAACTCGGCAGCAATCTTTTCGTCTTCTATGATAACGGCTTTCATTTCTTGATAAAAATTTAGTTAATTTTATTTAACTTAATGGCTACGCAAAAATCGACATTATTATTGATAATTTCAATATCTGTATTCCATTTTAATCTGTAACGTTCCGAGAGGTTGGCAAGTCCGATGCCATTGCCTGAACTCTTGTCGATTTTAGGTTGTATCTTATTGCAGATAATGAGCTTATGGTTTCCTAAATCGGAAGTGATGCTTATAGTAAGTGGCTGCTTGTCGCTGATGACATTATGTTTTATCGCATTTTCAATAAGCACCTGCAGACTTAAAGGAATTATTTCGTCGTTGAGCAACTCCTCGTTTATCTCAAAATTAATTTTAAGATTCTCACCATAGCGTATCTCCATCAGATTACAAAATGAATTGGCAAGACGCAGCTCTTCTTCTAGACTCACAACCTCCTGGTTCTGTAAAGAATATCTCAATACTTTTGATAGCTCCTGAACATAATCTTTCGCTTTTTCTTTGTCTATGTCTATCAAAGATTGAAGTGTGTTTAATGAGTTAAACAAGAAATGGGGATTCATCTGGTTTTTCAATACGTCATAGCGTGTCATGAGGTTTTCTGCTATAAGACTCTCGTTTTCAACTGCTATCTTACGGCTTTTGTAATTGGAGACGAGTAATTGCCACGACAAAGTCGCTACAATCATAACGAAGAAGTCACGCATCAGAGCGTTGGTGTAGATATGTACCTTGCCGCTGATAGGAGGCTGGTGGTCGGCATGTCCTAAGATGTAAGGATGCAGCGTTGTGAAGATGAAACTCATTATTATTGTGAGAAAGACAGATCCGACTATCATAAGCAGCAATCTGGTCGTGTTGCTTCTCTTAATGTTTTTTTGTATGTACATATTATACATATAAAGCACAAAGGCGAGTATAAATGTAGATGCGATGTTGAGCAAGAATCCGTCTAGATGAAATGGCGGTCTTTTGTGCGCTCCCATCTGCTGGAAGATGATGCCGTCGCCGAACCAGAACGAGAGGAACATGGCGACATGTAGGAAGATACTTATCGCGAGCGACAATGACACGATAAACTTCACATTTGGATAATCTTTGAGGGTCTTGCTTTTCATCATTCGTATCTTAAGGCGTTAATAGGATCTAAGGAAGCGGCTTTCTTGGCTGGATACCATCCGAAGAAGATGCCCGTCGCGGCGCATACCACGAACGAGAGTATCACTGCAGAGGTGCTTACGATATAAGGCATGCCTTGTATTACAGCCAGTGCGTACGACAGCAACAGACCGAGCACTATCCCGATGAGACCGCCGATGAGACTTAATATCACGCTTTCGCAGAGGAACTGTAATAAGATGCTGCTGTTATGAGCGCCGATGGACATTCTCAGTCCTATCTCTTTTGTTCTTTCTGTAACGGTGACATACATGATATTCATGATGCCGATGCCGCCTACTATCAACGAGATGGCGGCGATGGCAGTGAGCAATGTAGTCATCATTCCGCTGATTGATGACATCATCTCGAGCATCTCTGCCTGTGTCCTCACCTCGAAGTCGTCGGCAGCGCCGTCTTTTATCTTATGAGCTCCACGGAGCAATACTTCTATTTCTTCAACAGCCTTGTCTGCTACGTCTTCAGATACAGCAGATCCCATTATCATGTGGACGAAATCGATGCCGAGGATTCGTTTCTGCACTGTGGTGTAAGGCATTATCAAGATGTCGTCTTGGTCGTCGCCCATCTGGTTCTCGCCTTTAGGCTTCAAGGTGCCGATGACTTTCACTGGCATATTGCCGACGCGTATCGTCTTGCCTATAGGGTCGACGTTCTCGTCGAAGAGCTCTTCCACAATAGTGTGGCCTATCACCGCTACCTTAGCATATTTCTTGATGTCATCGTCGGTGAAGTTGGAACCAGTGGCGAGCTCGAACTTACGGATTCCCATGAGCTCGGTGTTGCCGCCCATGACACTGCCCGACCAGTTGTAGTTGCCGTTGATGATCTGAGAGCTGGCCTGAAAGACAGGGCTCACCGCCGAGAGGTATTTGCAGTTGTCGGCAAGAAGGTCGACGTCCTTGACCTTGAGCGACTGCACATTGTCGCGTCCTGTGGCGACGCCGCGCTCACGCATTCTGGCTCTCTGTACCATAATGAGGTTGGTTCCCATCTGTGAGACCTGATTGTTGATGCTAGCCTGAGAACTCTCTCCGACACCCACCATAGTGATGACGGAAGAGATGCCTATCACTATGCCAAGCATGGTGAGGAAAGCACGCATCTTGTTTCGCATCAGTGATTTGTAAGCTATTTTTATTAAGTTGAAAATGTTCATGTCGTTTTATTTGTAGAGACGTGTCAATGTTTCCTGTAAATGAACAAACATTGATGCGTCTATATTTATTCTAAGTAGAGACGTCACCCCTGTGGCGTCTCATTGATATTTTTTAATTTCTGAATTTCTGCCATCGCAGAAAGTGCTTCATTCTTGCTGTCGCTGATGATATGTCCGTCGCGTAGCGTGATGATGCGAGAGGTGAACATCGCGATGTCGGTCTCGTGTGTCACGAAGGCTATTGTCTTTCCTTTCTCGTTAAGCTCTTGGAACAGGCTCATGATCTCGTAAGATGTCTTGGTGTCGAGGTTACCTGTTGCTTCGTCGGCGAGTATTATCACAGGGTCGTTGACGATGGCGCGTGCTATCGCCACACGTTGCTGCTGACCTCCTGAGAGTTGGTTAGGGGTGTGCGACATTCTGTCGGCGAGGCCTACCATCTCGAGGGCGTGTTTTGCACGTTCGCGGCGTTCGCGTGAAGAGACGCTGTTGTTATATATGAGAGGCAGCTCTACGTTCTCAAGGGCTGTCGTGCGTGCCAGAAGGTTGTAAGACTGAAACACGAAGCCTATCTTACGGTTTCTGATGTCCGCAAGGTCATTCTTGCTGCGTTCTCTTACCGAGACGCCGTCGATGAGGTATTCTCCCGACGTTGGAGTGTCGAGGCAACCTAAGATGTTGAGCATCGTCGACTTGCCGCTGCCGCTGGAGCCCATGATACTCACGAACTCGCCCTTGTTGATGGAGAAGCTGACTCCTTTAAGGGCGTGGACTTCTTCACTGCCGACCTGGAAGACACGTCTTAAGTTTTCTATCTGTAATATGGCTTGATTCATGATGTCTTATCTTTTAGGGGTGGTACGGCCGTTGTTGCTAGGGTTGGCGCTTTTGCCAACGCCTGGAGGAGGGCCTGGCATGAATGGGTTGTTGCCCATCTTCTGCATATTGGCATTTGCCTTCACATCTACATAATTGGCTGAGAGGACGACAGAGTCACCTTGCATAAGTCCGTGTTCTACTATGCGGTAGACGCCGTCACTCATGCCTGTCTTGATAGGACGTGGCATCATCTTGCCATCGACTTTAACCCAAACCATTTCCATATCCTTGAAGTTAGGTCTCTCGCCTGGGAAACCGTCGCCGTTGAAATCTGGTCTTGGACCGCCGCCTGGCATTCCTTGAGGTGGCATTCCTTGTGGGAAATCTGGACGTTTGCCCTTAGACTGTGGTTTTGGGAAATCGCCTTCGAACTGAGCGTCCATTTCTTTCATAACTTCTTCTGATGGTGTGAAACTCAATGCTTCTGAAGGAACAGCAAGTCCGGTTTCTTCCTCGGTGATGATGGTGACGCTGGCTGTCATGCCTGGCAGAAGCTTCAATTCTGGATTGTGAGCTGTGATGATGACAGTGTATGTCACAACGTTATTTGTTGTTGTAGGTTGAAGTCTGATCTGTTGTACTTCGCCATAGAAAGTGTCGTCAACGTATGCGTCAACAGAGAATGTCACTCTTTGTCCTACTACCACCTGGCCTATGTCGGCTTCGTCGATGTTGGCTTCTACTTTCATCTGTGTCAAGTCGTTGGCGATGGTGAAAAGGGTAGGAGTGCTGTATGAAGCGGCTACGGTCTGACCGACTTCTACTTCTCTAGAAAGAACAATGCCGTCAATAGGAGAATAGATCTCTGCATAACCTAAGTTGACCTTTGCCTTGTCGAGGTTCGACTGTGCGTTCTGCAATGAGGTCTCTGCCTTGACCAAAGAGTTGCGTGACTCGTCGTAAGCTATCTGTGTGGCTGCCTTTGCTTCGTAGAGTTGTTTTGTCCTCTCGAAGCTTGTCTTGGAATATTCAAGTTCGCTCTCGGCGCTGCGTACGCTGGCTTCTGCCTGACGAAGGTTTTCCAATAAATTTGATTTGTCTAACTCGGCGAGAAGCTGTCCTTTCTTAACTACGGAGTTGTAGTCAACGAAAATCTTGTCGATCTCGCCAGAGACTTGTGTTCCTACTTCAACCTGTTCCAAAGGCTGGATGGTTCCTGTCGCTGTGACAGTGTTTTCAATAGTATAGTCGTCAACGACGTATGTGCGAATCACTAATTCTTTGTCACTTTTCTTCAAAACCTTGAAAGTGATAAAACCAAGGATTCCCAATAAGATGATAACACCGATTATTATTTTGCCTTTTTTCATATTTTTATGCTTTGAGCCTTGAGC
>JAFYUH010000123.1 GCA_017549605.1 Bacteroidales bacterium | reverse complement strand
TCACTAGTGTCCAATAAAATTTAAAACTTAAACTCAAATTGAAGTTGAACAGTCTCATCATCCGTATCCTCGATAGTTTCGGAGCCTTTGAAAAGGTCTCTGATGGAGGTCTTGTCGGTCAGGACTCTGCTCAGTACCCGGAGGACATTGAACGTTGTTCTCCCAAGCTGGCAGTCGTGTTCGACGATGGCCACGAGGCAGTATGTGATGACTGCAACATATATCTGTATTCTCACAGCGTTCTCGCTGGTTCCCCAAAAGGAGAGCACACGAAGATGCTGTTTTATCCACCTGAAGAACAGTTCAACCTGCCATCTCTGCTTATAGAGCATTGCAATGTCCTTAGCCTTGATCGTAAAGTCATTCGTAAGGAATGTGAACGTCCTCTTCAGTTCAGGAGCATAGTAAACTATCCTCCTCAGTTCGGATGGGTACTTGGTCTTTGTCAGCTGGCCAGTCAGTCTTATGGTCTGATCAAGCAGCACATTATCATCCCCATCCAACAATTCATCTCCAGCCACAACTTCGTACTTGAGATGATCCTTCGCTCGGATGATAAACATAGAACCGATGCTCTGTATTCTATACAATCTGGCAAGGTCATAGTAGCCTTTGTCAAAGATATAGAACGCATTAGGCTCGTAAGGTATCTCATCCATTGCATTCACGTCATGAAGTTTAGCTTCAGTAATGTGAATGTAAGTAGGAATCAGAGTGACCACATCAAACAAGGTGTGCACCTTGATTCCTCCCTTTGTTTTGCGGAAGTATGCCCACTCGAACAGACTCATGCAGAGATCTATCGTCGTCGAATCAAACGCGTAGAACTTGCCATTGAGAACGAACGGCCTTGTGATCCTCTTGCTCTGAGCAAGGTTGATCATGTGGTAGGCAAACTCCTCAAATATCTTGTAATCTCGGTTGGCGTTAGCATAAGACAGATTGCTCAGCTTTATGTCACCGCTACCGAAACCGAGATGGTAGCTCTTACTCTTGATGGCGTCAATGATTGCCGTCACTTCTCTGAGGCTGTCACAGCCCGCGAGTTGTCCGAACATCATGACAAGGAGTTGATTCCAACAGGTGAAATGCTTCACCCACTTATCACCTTCGTGTCTTTTTACGATGCCGTCAAAGACTCTTTTAGGAAGAAAACTAACGAGTTGACTGAATATGTATTTGCCTGCATTCATGCTTGTCCGATTCTAATGTCGGCAGCAAATATGCGAAATCAATTCAAATCGACACGCGGCGTTTTCTGTTATATTTAATTATATATTAATAAGTTACAAAGGTTTGTCAAAAAATCTTTTGGACACTAGTGGTGTTTTCTATTAAAGATAATGCCTTGTTAACGTAGTCAGCAGCCAATTCGATTTTATCATCACCCATAAGATAGAATGATAAATCATTGAGATATAACGCATAATCATGTTTGTTATTTGGCTGAGCAAGCGGGAACACATCCACCAATAGAGATTCGGTTTCTATAGCTTCTTTGTACATGCCTTTTTCTGAATAGGCATGAGACACCTTATGCAACATCGAAATCGTGTTAAGATCATTTTGGGCACCTAGTTGTCGGAATAATTCCATAGCAAGGTCCCGATTAGTAGAAGCTTTTTCATAGTTTCCAGATGCGATATAAAATTCAGTCATCCTCAATGAACTAAGTAATTTATACTTATCTACAGGTGTCGCAACTGAAATGAGATTGCATAACGCCATCAGGAATATTAAGAATATTTTCTTCATCAGTCTTAGGTATATGATATTAATCCAACATAATAAACGCTGCCCAATACTCTGGCGACTCATATTCTTTCTTCACAGCCTCTATAGCAGCATCAAAAGCCTCCCTCTTCGATTTTCCTTTAGCTAGTAGAGAGTAAAATTTGGTCATCAAGACTTCAGTTGCAGCATCACTTACTTCCCAAAGGCTCATAATGATTGTATTTACACCTGCGATTTTGAATCCACGTTGCAAACCATACACTCCGTCACCTCCAATCTCACCGAGTCCAGTCTGACATGCAGATAACACAAGCAAGTCGGTACCGGATAAATTCAGACCTGCTATTTCCTCAGCCGTAAGGATTCCATCATCAATTCCTTCCGGAATATCCTCTCCAAGCCAAGCGTGTTGTCCACCAGACATAATCAGACCGCATCGTCTTAAAGGATATATGTGACTATCACCGTCAACTTTCTTCAACAGACTCGGATTTGACCTTTCTGCCTGTTTCTCACTTATATAGAATCCATGTGTCGCTACGTGCAAGATAGGAGTACTTCTTCCAGACAAAGCCTTGAAAGACTCTTCAGTACCAGAATCCGCCATAATAGTGACATTTTTGATGGACTCTTTATCCAGAATTCCACTGATTTGTTCAACCTCCTTCTTGGTACCAGGCAGATAGTTCCAGCCTTTTCGTGTCAATCCATTATTAAATTCAACATGGGCCCTAGTAAACCACTGACCTTCAGAGTAGCCTCTACTGATTGATTGCATCGAGTCCGTATCAAGGTCATAATTCAAACCTCCAAACAACGTTGCAGAAGCATATGATGTTGCTTCTCCCTTATACAAATCAGCTGTTGAGGAAACTCTATACATATCATATACTTTATTCATAGGTTTGCCTTTGCCATTCTGCAAGACCTCGATATTCAACTGCGAGAGTACACCATATGAAGAGAAATAGATTCTCTTAACTCCTGTAAGGTATGGTTCTATCTGTCCCCAAATCATTGAGTAGAATCTCTCATTGTCCAAATATGCACGAGCGCCTTTAGCCAACAAAGCATCCATATCACGCTCTGATGAAAGCCTGACAATTACTGGTCTTGCCCAACCAGGTTGGAGCAATAAAGCCGCATAATTCACGGCCTTGCCATCAGAGCAACATTTAACAAACTCAATGGCCATATCGCCTTTCACAAGGGTCTTTTGCACGTCGTTCCAATTTGTAAACGCAACATTTCTCACAAACTCCGGATGCTTTGAGTACAAGTACATGACATTCTCTTCCAATGAATATTTTTCATTGGATCCAGCACTTTCAGCCTGCTTGAAAGCATTATAAGCCTGTATTAACTCTGCATCATTACAATTAGAGATATTATCACTAATAAGGCCATCGTATTTTAACAAGAAACCCTTCTGAATCAATGCGGCATCGTATGCGAGGTCAGTAAAGGATTCATTATTCATTGCAAACTTTGAAAAGATTTCCAATGAATTAGAGTCCATTTTCCTCCAAAAGTCTGTTCTCTGAAGCTTTGTCATTCCATGTGACTGTGACAGATATGCTGCCAAAGAATGATTATATGATTCTTTGGCCCATTTCCACATAGAATTATAATCCTGGCTTGCCTCTGCAATATACATTAAGCTATAGTATACGGTCCTTAACCTTGGAGTTGCCGGGTAGTTATATTTGTAGTATATAAGGCAATCCTGAAGAATTTTGCTAGCAGACTGATAATCTTTATTGTCAATATAGTGATCTGCCAAATTACCATATTCTGTCACTGGCCATAATATACTCTTCGGATCATCTGGATCCTGCCCATCTTGGATTGCGAAACTCCTTCCTAAATCAATAGCCTTATTGATTGATTTGAGCGCTAGTTCTTTCTCTTTGATGTCAGTATAAGCTACAGACAAATTGTTGTACAGCATCTTTCGTAAAAATGTTGAAACCATCATCGAATCTGCATCAGCAATTGCTACTGCCTTCAGGCTCACTTCAAGATTCTTCTGATAATCGCCATTAACACGATACAGCGAACCTAACAAAGACAATCTTCTCAAATGTGCTTCCTTATTACAATAACCTACTGAATCTATATTCGTCTCCAAATCCTTTACATATGTCCATGCGTTATCGTAAAAGCCGTATGCCAACGCTAATTCGCCGGCCATATCATTAACCGACTCGACTAAATCCGTCCTTGCTGCTACTTTGTTTGCCACGCTATCACATAAATCAAAAGCTAGGTTCACTTGATTGTGATTTCTTAAAGAGGTAACCAGCTCTCGAGAATATGCGATGACATCATCACAATCTGACAGAGAATATAGGAGCTCTTGAACATGCGTCCCATAATCTTCTATCTTGCTATAATGAAGAGCAGCTAACGCTCTATAGAACAGATCCCATGATTTAGTACCAAAGCGGATCCGTGGTTCTCCATTTAGGTTGATAGGATTCACATTGAGCAATACCTGATACTGTTTGTCTCCAGTTGCAGAAACTATCTCAGACCGGAGTCCATCCCACAGTTCTGTTAATTTGATCAACTGTTCGTATGTCACATACTTGAGGTCATAAGTTTGGAATCTCTCGCCACTCTCTCCAACAAATGCAAGGAAAGCGAAGTTAATAGCATATGCCGTAGTAAGTCTACTGAAAATCTGTTGAGTAAGTTCCGCATCATACCCATACAGAGAAGCTGATACCTTGAATCCTTCATATTGGCAATTCAGTTGACCGAGATAATCTTGGCAATACTCAGAGTAAAAATACCCTAATCGTTCATATGCCATAGGATATTCTGGAGTATTAATCTCAGACTGAGGGTAAATTGCTATACCGGCTGTTAGACACTCTTCAGCATCCTTAAGGAGACCAGCATCAGCCATCGTATATCCCATGCTTATCATCGCAACAGAGATATTATCCACATAATCCTCTTTGCTGTCGAAGTATCCTTGACTCGCACAATAGCTGAGACAATGCATCTGCAGCTCAAGCAAAGTTAAAGCACACCTTTGAGCTTCTTCCGGATTCGTCTTTGCTTGAGTCACAATGATGTATTCAGACAATTCTTCCGGAACTGCCAAAACCAAGTCTGAATTCGGTTTCATTCCAATCATGGATATTGCCGAATCATAGTTTTGCTTTGCAGTCGCAAAATCATTATTCTGGGCAGCCGCGATTGATTTTTGACATGACGATTCTATTTCGCTTTGTGATTGAGCGAATATTACCGAGCCGAACAGTAAGAATATTGCAATAATGATTATTCGTTTCATCACGGACATAAAACGTATGTATTACCGTTAACTTTCATCTTTATAAATGGGCAATTTGAACTCGTGCTATAATAATTGAGAAATCTATACACTTCTTTATACTTGTAAGCTGTTCCATTTTTGCATTCAAGTATTTCTGGACTTCGCCAACAGAACAACCTAAAGGGTAAATTCTATTGCATCAAGCATTGCATCATTTGCACTCATGTAATTAAAGATTTAATTGACTGAGTTCATTTTGATATATCGCGTTATACTTCGCTATTGTTTCTTTAAACTTCGATGTATTTCTGATTGGATCTAAATCGTCGTCATGTTCAATGTGTGCAAAAGCACGATATCCTTTAGCAAAGGCTTCCTCTAAGGCTTCATTTGATTCTTCAATGAGATTCATTCGCGCACATAGACATGCTTTATCATAATAATTACCTGGATCACTTGGATTGGATTTAACTATTCTGTCCATCCATTGAAGGGCATAGGCATCTCGACCAAGAAAATGTAATGCATATTGTCTGCAACTATCATCGTCCACTATCTTATCTAAGAATAACACTCTATTAAAATCAGCTTCAGCCAACTCTGCTTTTCCGTAATTAAGATAAATTTCTCCACGCATTAAATAAATCCATGCTCCCGAATTAGAATCTTTCTCGATCCCCTCGTTATAATATTTTAATGCTGCTTCTTTGTCACCACTAAGTTCATGACACCATCCTAATTTATAATACGAGTGATAATTATTTGGGGCCAATTGTATAGCTTTTGTAAAATATCTGATTGCTTCGTCGTAGTTCCCCCAAAGTCTATAAGCGTCTCCTATATAACAATTATATAGCCACTCATCATAAGTGTTTTCTGTTAGGAGTTTTCTATACTCATTAATAGCCGACTCATAGAGACCCAAACTCTCATAACAACTTGCTCGTAAATAATAATGCCCCCTATCATGTTTGATATTATTGGTATAATTTATTGCAGCTATATAATTATGTCTATGTTGAGCCACTTCAGCTAGTCCTGAATAGTAGAAATACTTTAAACTATCACACAAGTGTTCTGTTTGAATAGTATCTTGTATTTTAGCATACATTCTTTCTGCTTTATCATATTCTTCCTCATTTGTTAAAAGGAAAGCAGCAACAATATAATCGTCAAAATTAATAGTATCACGCAAATAATCTGCATATAAGAAATATGCAGCGGCCGTATATTCTCCGTTTGACAGAGCCTTTCTACCTAACGCCCTAAAATCTAGATTGGGCTGAGCAAAAATCGGTGCAGCATATAAGAGTAGAATAATAATGTTTTTTAATGATTTCATAATACATGCTTAATCTAACATAATGAAACTTGCCCAATAGTACGGAGAACTATATGACTTCTTACTTCGAACTTTCGTCTTTGCGCTTTGAAAGGCATCATCCTTACTATATCCTTTAATGAGTAATTTGTAGAACTCTTCCATCAACATTTCTGTTGCTTTGTCATCAACTTTCCATAAACTCATTACCAAAGTTTCCACTCCAGCACTCTTAAAGGCTCTTTGTAATCCCTCAATACCATCTTCTGTTATATCTCCAAGTCCTGTTTCGCAAGCAGACATAACCACAAGACTAGTTTTAGACAAATCGAGTTCTGCGATTTCACTGGCTGTTAAGATGCCATCTTCAACCCCAGGGGTCAGAATGCCATTCCATGCATCATTAGCACCAGCTAGCATGAATCCAGAACGTTCCATAGCTAAACTAGCTGTGTTATCTGCATAGTATCTGTATGAGTTACTTTCCTTTTTAGGAATATAAAAACCATGAGTTGCTATATGAATAATTTCCGATGCATTACCGGACAAATCCTTAAAAACATATTCGTTTGCATCCAATCCGATATGAATAGACACATTACCCTTTAAGTCTGCTAAAATATTAGATATCATTTCAGCCTCTATCTTTGTTCCCGGTAAATATGGTATATCTTCATACGCCGATCTATCTAAAAGATACCCAGAATCCCAAGTCGATGTCTCGCCTCTATAATTGGGATTAACCTTGGAGTCATAGTGTACTCCACCAAATACACATGACGAGGTGTAATTACACTGTTCTGCTTTCTCCAATACATATGCCGCCGAGGATACTCGCTTGATATCATACATATCTGAAACAAATACTCCATCTTCAGAAGACAGAGCTTCAATCGCCAATGTGCTTATAATACCTGATGGAGATATATAAATAATATCCGACTTATTTAAATATGGAGTTAAAGGTACCCATATCAGTTCATACAATTCTGTACTAAATGGGAGTGTAGGGTCATATATCTTCTTTACTGGCTTATTTGAAAGAGATAGAAACTTAGACTCGTCGCCTAATTCAACTAAAACTGGCTCTTGCCAATCTTTTCTTAATATCATTGCTACATATGATTTACTATCATTTGTAGAATAATCAGCAATCTCAATTGCTACCTCGTTGTGTAATAATGCAGTAGCAATCGAATCACAACATATATTAGAAGCATATTCAAAATCAGATAAATTAGTAAGATTCTGAATGATCTGCCTATTAATCTCAATCTCTCTAATCTTTAGACTATCCACATTATAATTGTGAGTTTCGACTGTTGAGAGTAAATCTTTTGTATGCCGTAGTTCACTAGCAAGTTGTTTTTGCTTTTTATTTCCTTTTTGCTCTAATGTTCTTAGGAAAGTAACATCACTATTAATTAAAAAGTTCTTATAAATTAGAGAAATGTCGAACAACTGTTTTGAAATAGGTATCTCGTTTCTGAAGTATCCTACAACATTCTTGAGATAAGACATTTCTCTCCAATATTCTTCTTTTTCTGAAGAAGACATTCCTATTACTACTTTTAATTGATTTCTAAAAGTCTCAGCACAGCAATTTATAATCTTTCGGAGATTGTGTAAATCCTCACAAGTAGATGACACGAAACAACTCTCTACTAAATATTCAGTATCAACCTTAGCAATATCATAAATTGACTTTAATATAGTGTGGGCAGAATCGTATTCACCACAATCAAGCAAGTGTAGTGCAAAATCAAACAAAGACCATTCATATCTCCTTGTTTGCCAGGTTTTCATACAGTAATCAAAGCGATAGTTGTGCTTTGGTGTAATAAAGTCTTCTATACTTACATTATGACTTTCTAGGAAATTAGAAGAGTTATTTAATGAGTCTATTGTATTGACATATTCGATTGCCGCTTCAACATCTCCTTTTTTGTACATCCTTACTATCTCTCTTCTAGCAAACCCATAATCAAGTAATCCGTTTTGTGAATGTGTCTTATACTCTTCACGTACATCATCATACGCATCCCTATTATTTACGATTGAGTATGAATTAAGAAGTATATCCCATGCAGAAAAATCAACACACCCTACACTTGTCGTGTTCTGCAATTTTCTTGCTTCCTCAGCCCAGGAAATGGAACGTCCATATTCACCTATTTTATACGCGCATTCTGCAGCATTGCAGAGAGTCGTTACGAAAGAGTAATTGTCTATTGATGAGCATTTTCGAAAGATGTCAATCGCTGTCTCAAAATATTGAATTGCCACTTTGTTCTCATTTTTATTGGCTAATAGGGAAGCTGCTCTATTTAGAGCTTTTGCTAGAATTACTCCATCACTGAAATGCTCTGCTAGTAATGGTAAAGCAAGTTGATATGCTTCCAAGGCTGCGTCGCTATCATGCACTTCTAATGCATGGCCTAAGTTATAATATATAATTGGCCTAGCTGTTGAATCTTGATTAGCAAAATTGCTATCTAATAGAGTGTTTAATATCCCTGCTGCTTCTTTTGTTTTCTTACCTTCATCAATCATTATAACAGCACGAGTAAAAAACAAGTCTTCTTTTAAGCTTACGTCGTTAACATAACCTTTAACTATGTACTCTTCTGCCTTATCTAAATAAGTTAATGCCTCAGTATACTTCTTTAGTCTCGACGTGCTACTAGCAAGCCTCAAATATGAGATATATTCGACATTATAATTTCTTATTTCTAAATCGCAAGATATCTCTATCATTTTACGAAATGTATCATAAGCTAACTGGAACTGACTCAAATGATGAGCAATCATTCCCTTTTCTAATAAAATACTACAATAACCCTCATTAATAATATTATTCTCTTCGTAAAAAGACTGAATTTCTGATATGGCTTCTAGATACAGTGGACTATACCAAATGGAATAAAATGAATTACAAATCTCATCACAACACTCCAGATATGTTTCCTTGTCAAAGTTTTGTTTTACATACTCCACTATATCCTCATAACAATCATTAGAAATATTGTATTGACCACTTAGTGCATAAATCCTTGCAACCCCTAATTTGACTCTCAGAATTAATTCTGCAGCGTCGTCCCAATTCTCTATAATATTTAAGCATTTTTCATAATTCAAGAGACTTTGACTCCAATCTTTCAGTTCCTCATAACACGCTGACTTATTATAATAAAGCTTTGCTATATGCCAAGGTCCTAAAGAGAGATTTTCAAGGGTACATAAAACAGAAAGCGCTGTGGTAAAATCCCTTAAAGACATATAGGACATTGCCTCGATCATTTTCAAGTCGTAATATAAGTCTTTAGACTTTTTGATGTTTTTAATCTCACCAACTCCTCGGGTTGCATACGTGATTGCATCAGAATAGTTATCACACTTAAGGCAACTATCCGCCATCATATAATACTCATTAATAAGTTGTTCACGAGCACTTAGTTTCTTCTTTTTTGCTTCCTGTGCTTGAACATTTAAAGATAGGCATACTGATGCCCATAAGATACATATCAAATACTTTTTCATTAACGATTTATGCTAAGGGCTTTTAATTGGTTGATTGAATTGACTTTAAGTAGCTCTCGAAACCATCTATATAAATTCTGAGTCGATGAGTTCCAAAAATATAAGAATTGCCTTCTTTTAACCAATTATTTGGCAACCTTCTATAATACCAAGATAAATCTTGAGCGATCTCCTCTATTTTAAATTCCACATTCAAGTTTTGTGGGATATAGTCGATTATATTAACTTCTTTGTTAGAAAATTCGCCAAATGACTTTAACATTGAATTAATGTGAGGATCCGAGAAGGAATATCCAACAATATCCAATCTTGTACAATCTTGAAGGTCGTGTGCAAAACAAGCTAGTCCATAAGAAAAAGGCTGGCTTAACAACCTTTGTGTTTTTGAATACCCAGAAATAATTGGAGAGAAGTATGTTCTATTATGGGGATTTCCGCCTTCCAGTTCTCTCAGCTGAGACAAAAAATGCACATTCGTCCCTTGGGTAACCTCATATAATAGCCATGGATTCTGCTTCAAATATATATTGCCGTGAAGATTGTAGAATGTCTTCGTATGGTTTATAAATTCTTCTATACTACATCGAAATGCTCCATGTGGATTTGTCCCGTCGCAAAAATTAATATTATTCTTTTCGTAGATTAATGGTATAATCCTATCATAATTTAATGAATATACCTTCGTAGAGAAATTGTCTGCATCTATATATTCCAACAATAATTTATCGATCTCCTCGGATCTTTGTGTAGAGTACGATGATATCAGATTGATAATAATATTAATTGTTTCAATAAAAGTCTCTTTTAGCTGCTGCTCAGAATAATTTGTTTTACGCTCATAAAAGACAGGTATCAATGTATCAGAATAAAGAGTTTCCCCATAAAGTCGTTCGGTGGAATATAGCAGGTATTCAATAGAGGCCAATATCGTTTCAAAATTACATCTGTTTTTTCCATAGTATTCTGTTAAAATACTATATATATCTGCACAAATAGGTAATTTATCGACTAATGTTTGAGTTATGGTTGAACAAGATGGTCCATTATGCAAATATGCAGCTCCTGCACCCATAAGAATAACTCTCTTCTCCATATTATTCTTAGTGCTTAGTCTTGATTAACTTATCCAAGAAACTCCAATATAAATCCTCTCTGATACATCCATTCATCGTTTCTTTCATATTAACATTATAATCTTTCCAATAGAGCATCTTTCCCTTTTTAGTTACTAGACCATGGGCAATTGCGTTTCGAATATGTCGCAGTAAATGATGTGCCATATCATTTGTCTGGGCTCTTTTAGGTTTTTCCGCATTGAAGGCAAATTTATTCGGTAAATGCGAACGTCCATTTTTAGGTGCTATTTGGTTATCTTTACAGAATTCTTGAAAAGCGACATCATTAAAATCAAACTTTCCATATGAATATTTGATTTCCCTTTCATACATACACAAATAGTTGTATAAACGTCCAATATCTTCTTTGGATAAGTTGTTTTCGTTAGAAGTCTTTCCCATAAAAATTACAACTCAATCCCGTAAAACTTCCAACCGTCATTATGCGGTTCTATTAGGTCAACTGTGGCAGTGCTTGCTGGAACTGGTTCAAAGTAGAGTGTAAATTCCTGAGTCTGTCCGCCTGCACAAACTGACTGATCTGGAGCTACGGCACAATTCTCTGTAGTAATGAGAGCATACTTCTTACCGGCCTTTGAATCATATAAGTGGATATTGCTTTGAACATAATAGGCATATGCATCTGCTTCTCTATTGGTCCAGGACATGTGGATAGCTGTATATTTATCAGTCATCTCCACTCCTGCTATTCTTACATCTGGATCATTAGAACGATTGACTCTCGGATTGTTGATTCTTATCGGATATGTTCTGGTACCTGCTGAATATTGTCTACCAGAAGTTGCTCCTGATGTATATGACTGCTGAGGTTGCTGCGACTGAGAACTTCTTGCATTGTTGGCTAAGACCATTACTGTATATGGTATAACTGACTTGCATTTCTCACTGAGTGACATGCCAGCAATCTGGCTGTTCTTATTGAAGTTTACGCCTTCAATATTATTGGCTAGAGTGCAAAGATGACTGAGCTTTACACCATAACTAACATTCTCTGCCTCTGTGTGTTTTGCTGAAACAATACCGATAAGCTCTCCATTGTCATTGAAAAGTGGGCCACCACTATTTCCTGGCTGCACAGGAGCCGAGATTTGATATTGAGACTGATCTCCCTGGAAACCACTCCTTGAGCTGACGACACCTGTAGTCAACTTAATTTCTGTACCCATTGACTGAACTAATGGGTAGCCTAGTACGAATACTCCCATTCCCACATCTTCCACCTCAGACTTAAATCCGTACTTTATGTTATTAAAACCATTGAAGCTTGGATCCACTACTTTAACCACAGCGAGGTCGTGGGTTTCATCAACGGTTACTACTTCTGCACGATATTCCTTATCAGTATCTGGGAAGTATATCGCCAGATTAGTTGCGCCGTCCACAACATGATGATTCGTTGCGATGAGTTTTGTTCCTATAGCAATGCCGGAGCCAGACCAACTGCTTGGCTGCTGCTGTTGCTGAGTATAAGGAGTATTATAGCCTCGATGTGATCCTCCTTTTGAGTTAAACCCCTGAGCAAATGTACATATTGAAGTGAGGATCAGGACTGATGAAAGGAATATGCGTTTCATATTCGTATGAATTGGAATAGGGCTGACGCAGTACGCCAGCCCCAATATGATATAATGATACTAGTTAGTTGCGATAGCAAATTCGTTATACACAGCACCCCTGTTCACGATACGGATAGTAAATGCTCCAGTCCAAGATGGTACCCAACGGCATACGCACTGGTCAGTGTAATCAGTATCGCTTGCAATCTGATTTCCATTCTGGTCATAGATGTAAAGGTCAAGGTCTGTATCACCATCACCAACTACGATAACCTCTGCAAGTTCGTTAGCCCAAAATTTACACTGGAAATCAACATAATCCTTACCATAAACCCTATCTTCGCTATACTTTGGTCCACCAACAGCTCCTCTTGTTGCACCAGCAGAAGCGATCTCGGCCTCAACCTTTTTGACCAATGCAAGAACAGTCTTGTCCTTGCCAGCATACTTCTTTGCATCTGCCAAGAGCTGTACCGGATCAAAGCTAACTTTAGTTTCTTTCTCATCTGCTGTTGCCTCACCTGCTCTTGTCTTCTCGAAATCAGCATCCTGTACCTTTGTGGTACCGAAGATTCTAGCAGCTTCGATCAATGAAGTCGGGGAATAAGTTGCATAACCATACTTTGCCAAGTTAGCTGCAGTCTGGAGAGCTGTCATCTCCGGAGATACTGGCTGATCGACAACAGCCTTCTCTTCTTGTGCAAATGCTCCAAATGAAAGGCAGCATAAGCACGCAATCAAAAGTGATTTTTTCATAATAACTTGAATTTAAAATGGATAATTTGTTTCCAATATATTTCTTGCCTGTTCAGCATATCTACTGTCTGATGAGGCTATCTTCTTCAATGCCTTTCTACTCTTGAATATTTCGCCCTCTTTCATCAGAATCAGAGCCTTATACCAATCGATATCTTGCTTCTGCAAAAGCATTATTTCTTTACGATATTGTTCTTCCTCAGTAGTTACCGGCTGTTTTAATTCTTCATTGATTATCTTTTCTGCAGCGAGAATCTTACTTGAAGCTGCCCCTATTTCATCCTTACCGATGAGTTCGTATGCCTGTAAAAGCAATTCGTCAATTTCATTGTCTGAACGTGTTAAGGGGGCACCTGTTTCTGTATAACAAAGCATCGATGTGTCGCGTAAATCTGAGGAGTACTTCATGTCTACTCCAATGACGCATACGCAAACTATTGCAGCAGCTATAGACCAGGTTGATACAGTCCTAATCATTCGCTTCCTTTTTAGTCTTGCCTGCTGCTCTATGTTCTGAAGATGGCGTTTAAAATGCAGTCTTTGAGTTGCAAGGATTATTTCTCGTTGCAGCTCATATTCATGTTTCAACTCTGAATCAGAAGAAAGTTTTGCTTCAAAAGCAGTCTTCTCCTCTTCGCTCATCTGACCAAGAACATAGCGGTCTATTTTCTCTGATATGTTGATATTTTCTTCCATAATTCTTGTGAAAGTTTTATAACCTTAAAGTCTGATGAAACTTTCGAGAAGTGGCTTAAGCTTCTTCATACACTTATACTTCTGAGCCTTTACAGAATCAGCATTGCTAAAATTCTGTTTCTCGGCAATCTCTGCTCCGGATAATTTATCCCAATAGAAAGCTTTTAACAGATCTGAGCAAGGAGGCTTCATGTCTGCAACCATTCTTTCAACAAAATCTTCCCTCTCTATTCTTTCCTTCAACTCCTCAGCATCATCCTCTACGAAGTCAAGCTTTCGTATTTCTTCATCATCCACAATCTCGCGATACTTTCTATCCTTGGCCATCAAAGAATACTTGCCAACAGAAATCAGGTATGTGGATAATGAGCTAGTCAGATTCGAAGTGGTCAGTTTGCCTGTTTGAATGTTATTCCAAAATACAGCACAAGCTTCCTGATAAAGGTCGTTTACATACTCCTCATCCTTTGCAAATCTGGCCCTGAAGAATGTACAAAAACGAAATTTGAACTCCGTATAGAAGTTCGTAATGATTCGTTCGTCGTTTCTCAAGAAACCGTTGATTATGTCGCTATCTTTCATTTCTAGAATAAATTGCTGTTCTTTTTGCTGGGTCTGCCTTCATTATCTATATCCTGAGGATACACAGTGATCTCTCGCATTGTATTTCCCCAAGTTGCGACTGCGTCAGTATATTTAATATCGATTAACAGCTCCTCTGATTTTGAAATACTATAAGACAATGCTCCGTAATACTCTCCTTGCTCATCCTTGTACTCATAATTGGTCTGATATGATTTACAAGCTGCAACGAAAAGCCAATCTACAGGCTTCTCCTTTCGTATAACATTGGCCGGCTCTTTCGGTATGACAAACGTTTCATAACTGCCACGCTTGAAGACTTCTTTGTCATCACTCAACCCACGTGAACCGCTTCCACTATGACACGCATCTGCAATAACGATAATCTTACCCCCATAACCAACTTTGAAACGTAGTTTGGTCAGATATTCATTGAGGAAATCGTCGGTGATATGTTTCTCACCTTCATACACGCCTTTAATATAAGATTTATGGGCATCGTATGGAATCCATGATTCATCAAACCTATCGGTCTCATCACCGTCTGCATCAGTGATACGCTGTCCGTGGCCTGAGAACTGCAAATAGATAATGTCGTTTTTATTGGAGATTTCGAGCAAAGATTGGAATGCAGCCACGATATTGCTGTAAGTCGCCTCTGCATCGATGAGAACAGAAATATTCTCATTCAGAAAACCTTGTTTATTCAAAGTTTGACGAATGATCTCAACATCATTCTGACCATGAATCTTATTCCATCCATATTCTGCCGGGTAATCACCTATACCAATCAGCAAGGCTCTCTTTTCCTGAGCTTGCACCACTATGCAAGAGAATAATAGCACAATTGCTGAAATGATAGCTCTCATATTAACCGCAAATTAAGATTCTTACAAAGTTAAGATTTTTATTATAACCTTGGATTCATATCTTTATAAATAAAGATGTGTGGAGTAATGTCTATCTGTACGGAGGCTCTGGTAAGCCCTGAAACGAATAAACAATACCCCACACTAGTATCGAGAGTGTAAGCAAATTACACAAATCATCAATACAAGTCAAGAATGTCATGTTTCCTCGTTTCATTTGAAATTTACCAGATTTCCGTACAAGGATGAACAATACACTTTCATCTAATATGTCATCAAGATATCTCTTGCACGACAAAGATAGGAAATGTTTCTGACAATCTTCGTGGGGTATTGAAATATTCAGTAAGCAATTAATAGTTCTTCTCAAATTCGCTTCTTGAAATTGACTTCCCAGCAGAACCACCAGTCGACGATATATAGTAAGACATACTAGCCTCTGTATACCCAGAGCTATCACACTGTATACTGAATGGAGAGTCTTGCTTATAAATGGTCTCTATTCCCTTTTCAGCCTTTAGTTTTGTAAAGAAAGAACCAGAGTTGGAGAAATATACGGTTCTGGAAGACCTGGCAGGAATTGAGACTGTAGAATACAATCCCCCGCCGTTATTTCTCATAATCTTAATGGTCAGAGTATATTCTGATCTGTTGGAAATAGTAAGAGAGGCTTTCTCATTAAAATACGAGTTATTCGACTCTGTTACATAATCATTCGCATAAGCATTAACTGAAAACACTGCAAGTGCAATTGAAAGGCAAATTGTAAATATTCTCTTCATGGTCTTAAATTGTTTGTTCACTCGTTAATGCCACTTATGTAAAAAGGTAACCGGAAAATTTATACATTTCGCTTCATTAGTGTCCACTAAAATTTATAAATAGTTCATTGAAATACTGATAATTAGATAGTTATGGGTGGTTTTAGGGCTGAACGGTTTTGATTCCTGAACCGTAATAAGTTCAATAGAATCGTTGCCAAGTATCACGGTGACAGCTACATAAAGCACTTTTCATGCTGGAATCAGCTCAAAGTTCTTATGTTCGGTCAACTCTCCAGACGTGACAGTCTTAAAGACTTGATAGTCGCCGTAGAGACTCACAGAGGCAAGGCCAAGTTCCTTGGATTCGGAGACTCTGTCACACGCAGCAATCTTGCAAAAGCGAACCAGAACAGGGACTATCATATCTTTGACAAATTTGCCTACTAAATGGTAGAACAAGCTCGCACTCTGAGAGTTACAAAGATATTCAGCCTAGCAGGGAACATTTATGCTTTTGATTCCACTACCATCGAACTCTGCCTTGCTGTATTCTGCTGGGCGAAGTTCAGGAAGAAGAAAGGCGGTATAAAAGTTCACACGCTATACGATGTTGAAGCCAGAGTACCAGCATTCTTTCACATTACTACAGCGTCAGTTTATGACTCTCAAGTGATGAAAGAAATACCGGTTGAGATAGGAGCCTACTACATCTTCGACCGAGGATACAACTTCTTTTTACAGCTCTACAGGATCGAGTGCGCAGGTGCATTCTTCGTCGTTAGAGCCAAAAGGCGTGTTATCTGACTCAATCATAGAACTGGTAACTTACAAAAGCCGTAACGATTATCCTAAGCAACGCCGTAGAGTCGAGTACCACGACGAGGAACTCAAGAAGAACTTTGTGTTTCTTACTAATGCAATGGATATCACTGTCTTAGAAGTAGATCTTCTATATAAGAACCGCTGGTCAGTAGAACTGTTCTTCAAATGGTTGAAACAGCATCTGAAAATCAAGAAGTCCTGGGGTGACTCTGAAAATGCAGTCAGGATACAGATCTACACTGCCATCATTTCATATTGCTTGGTGGCCATTGTACATCACCAAATGAAACTTGACCGCACAATCTATGAGACCCTACAAATCCTCGGAATATCACTTACCGACACGACATCACTTCAAGACCTCTTTAACAAATCTAACTTCAGTATTGACAAAGAACTTGACGGGGTCTATGAACCCAATTTGTTTGATTTTTAACTTTTATTAACCGTCCACATTTTGAGTGGACAGCAATGATATTATCTAATTGATTGCACAATGAAGGGAAAAACACCTTCGTTTTGCACACCAATAAACTGAACTATATTGCGTCATACAGATCCACTGGTGCTACAGCATACTGATCCATCGTAATACCTCGCTTGTCCATAAGCTTTCTGACCTTTGGAATACGCACAAATAAAAAGCTTGAAACCTTTCTCGGCTCGCATAGTTCTATTCCGTGGTCCTTATATATGAGCCATACTAGTTCAGAGCAGTACATCTTGCCGTTATCGAACTTGAACTCAAGGTCATAAGACATACCTATGTACTTGGAGTATTTGATTGGCTTCTGCAGCTTCTGCGTTGGCCGCTTGACAGTCCAGTTCTCATTCTTTGCAGCTCCTATAAAACTTGAGAATGGGGTCAGGCGGACTGTCTTTGATGCCTCCAGTACCTTCAAGCCTTCCGGCGTATCAACGATGACACCACAGTGTGTCCACTTTGACATGGTGCCAACCTTGATATATAGCGACTGTGAAGACTGGCTCTCAATGAACACGACATCCCCTTCCTGGAGATCTGTGATCTCTGTGCTGTTACTGCACGAAGACAACAACAGCACTGATATAAGAACATAAATCCATCTCATAGCCTACAGTCCAAAAATTGAGTCAAACTCAGAACGGGTATAGTTCTCGACTACAATGGTATGACCTCCGCAAGTGAACTTAAGGTCGATGATCGGACGAATTGAGACACCCTGATAGGTGAAGGCCTTTGTACCAGCAGCTTCTATTCTTGGAGCGACATCCTTGTAGCTTGCAACACAGAGGTCTTTGACCTTCTGAGGCATGAGGTTGTAGATGGTCACAAGAGTCTTGGTATCGAAGTCGATACTCTCATCTGAGCCAGCGATTGTGGCAGTAACCGATGATGAGAAATTGTCTGCAGGAATGCTAGCGACAGTTGCAGAAACGCAAAGAACAGTGATGAGCGAAATGATCGCTGCAAAAAAGATTTTCTTCATAACGTAGTACTTTAGAGTGTTATTGATTTGTTTTCACTCTATAATGTCACAACGAAGAAAAGGTAATCAGATTTATCCGATATTGTGAATATAAATCGACTTCGGATGCTCCCCAAGTACATCGTGGGTCACATTACAGATCCAGAGTTCGAACCCGACGGCGCAGTATCTTTCCGCAAGCGGACCTGTAAGGATATAAGTGGCACCATGCTGATTATGTGCCTTCATTATGAGCTTGGCAATGAATTCCCCTGAGTCATTGTTGTCAGAAACTGTAATGCTGACTTCATTCCTGCCGCCATTAAGTTTGTCGACAGCTTCAAGGAACAGGTCGCTTCCATACACCATCTGATTCTCCTCAAGAGTATGGTTCGGAACATCCGCATACCAACCCGACTGCGGGCCTTCTGCAATTTTAAAGAAACGGATTGTTTTAAGCATGATTTTATCACAAATCGGCCTCCTACGCATCTCTGGGGCCGATTTGGAATTTCAATTCATTTATATAAGGGCATCATTCTGTTGGCAGATGATCGGCAGGATCAAGCCAGAACATCTTCATCCAATTATACCGGACCGGCTGATTGCCTTCACCGATCGGAATGAAGAATTTCCACACATATGGTATAGGGGTAAAGATTCCATAATGAACATGAGGTGGTGTCTTCTTGGCATTACCTGTATTACCAAGCGTACCGATCTGACATCCACATGCCAGGAAATCTCCTTTTTCTACATATCGCTCTTTCAAGTGAATGTACATATGCACTCTCCACTTGGGGCCAAGAACGAACACAGCATTACCTGCAGTATCGTTCATATACGCACTATAGATAACCAGACCTCCGTTTTGAGCCCTTACCGTAGTTCCTGTTTTACCAAATATGTCGACTCCCGTGTGAGGATGACCGGAGGTACCACGAGTCCACGGCCAATGCCAGAAACTTTGATGATTATATGAGCTGGCTGTACCGCAAGGCATCTCCTTGAATTCGGGGAGAAGATAACCGATTCCTATTATTATCAGAATAGGAACAAATAAGATTGTCAGGAACTTTTTCATTGTGATTTAGTGTTGATTCACTATATGATGTCACAATAGAGAAAAGGTAATCAGAAATATCTTATAACATCATGAAACCATCTTGCCGGATTCGTCAGCAGCTGGAGAGGATACTCCCAGAATACACGTCCAAGGGCGTTCTTCATTCCACCATTAGGGATCGCCAGTATCAGCGCAAGGACTGCGCAATGAACAAATGTAATAAATGCTGTTGACCTTGCCAATCCACATCCTTCAATGTCAGACTGTGTATATCGAGTATATTTGATGCATGAATGAATGTGAAATGCATATGTAAACGCAATCATCACATCAAAAGCAAACATATAGTCCTTATCACCAAAATACCTGAACGGGAAAAGCATAAATGTATATATAGGGATGCAATATGGTGACAGTGTAATAGGCACATACCCAATACTGCTCTTTTGATAGTTAACGTGGCAATCTCTTCTAGAAACAAGGAACTCCTCGATCCTTCTGAAGAAAGCCAGTGCCACAAGCGTATGAGTCAGTTCATGAGTGAAGTGCATGAACCACGTCAGATTATGCCGGAACTTCGGCAACAGAAGAAACAGCAGGAAGACTGCATAGGCGGCAAAACCGCAAAGGAGTCCACGCAGGTTGCCTTCTTCAGGAGAATACACCCACATCTTTACGGCATCATAACCGAATGACTTCATCAGTACTCCGAAGAACAGGAGCGCCAACAAGGCCCAGATAGATGTCGTAATCCAATAAGAGTATTTCTTGAATCCTTTAATCATTAGTTGTCTTCATTTTCAGGCTCCTCATCTATATCCAATGCTGCCATGGTTATTCCGGATTCCGCATAGATGCGTTCTTCCTCAAGCAGTTCCCTTAAAGCCGCTCTTTCTGCTGTAGCACGCACAGCCTCTTCTGCAAACTCATCACTTTCAAGGAGTTTCTTTGCAAAGTCTTTAAACTTTTTCATACAGTTACTCTTTTTCGATTTCACTGAATCCGCAGTGTTATATCCAATTATGTCAGCAATCTCATCCATGGACTTACGTTCCCAATAGAATTTCTTGAAGATTGCCTTGCATGTGTCAGGGAGCGAGTCAAATGCCCTGTCAAGGAACTCCTCTTGGGCTTGCTGCTGCTCATCTACACTCAATTCCACATCCTGATTATCATCATGCAGATTCAACGTTACTGTCACTTCTTCTTTCGAAGTAAGCGGGCGGTGCTTCCTGATGAAATTACAAGCGTTATTTATTCCGATCTTGACAAGAAACTTGAATACAGAATGCTCACCGGTAATGGCAAACTTGCCTTCCTTAACCTTCTGCATCAGCACAATGCATGAATCCTGGAATATATCCTCGATGTCAGCATTGGCCGTACGGCCAAAAGAGAAGGTCCTTGCTAATATTGCAGCAAAACCTTGCTTCATATTCCTGCAGATATAACGCCATCCGCGTGAGTCATTCTGCAATATGCTCATTACTATCTGTGCATCTGTCATCATGAATCTGAATTAATAACCCAGTAGGACAAAATTAACGAAATAATTTCACATGACACCATACGCCTGACATTATCTTATGT